>JBCCZI010000164.1:0-7551 GCA_039187815.1 Pseudomonadota bacterium
CAGTGCGGGTTGCCAAAAAAGATGGCGCTCGAGCTCTTCAAGCCGTTCATCTACAGCCGGCTCGACGCCAAGGGGCTCAGCTCGACCGTCAAGCAGGCCAAGAAGATGGTCGAAAAGGAGCGCCCTGAGGTCTGGGATATCCTCGACGAGGTCATCCGCGAGCACCCGGTGCTGCTGAACCGTGCGCCGACGCTCCACCGTCTCGGGATCCAGGCCTTTGAGCCGGTGTTGATCGAGGGCAAGGCGATCCAGCTCCACCCACTGGTCTGCTCGGCCTTCAACGCGGATTTCGACGGCGACCAGATGGCCGTGCACGTGCCGCTCAGCCTCGAGGCTCAGCTCGAAGCCCGCGTCCTGATGATGTCGACCAACAACGTGTTGTCGCCCGCGAACGGCAAGCCGATCATCGTGCCCAGCCAGGACATGGTGCTCGGGCTCTACTTCATCTCACTGATGAAGAAGGGCGAGCCGAATGAGGGCATGGCCTTTGCCGACTGGAACGAGATCGAGCAGGCCATGGAGGCCGGCATTATCAACCAGCACACGCTGATCAAGGCGCGCTTCCACACGGTTGACGAGGCCGGCAACCCTATCGTCGAGCGCGTCGAGACGACCCCGGGGCGCATGAAGATCGCCTCGCTGATGCCGAAGAATCCGAATCTGAAGTTCGACATCGTCAACCGCGTGCTGCGCAAGGGAGAGGTCGGCGAGGTCATCGACACAGTCTATCGCCACTGCGGGCAGAAGGAGAGCGTGATCTTCTGCGACCGGATCATGAGCCTCGGCTTCCGCGAGGCGTTCAAGGCCGGCATCTCCTTCGGCAAGGACGACATGGTGATCCCCGACAACAAATGGGAGATCGTCAACGAGACCCGCGACAAGGTGAAGGAGTTCGAACAGCAGTACCAGGACGGGCTGATCACCAGCGGCGAGAAGTACAACAAGGTCGTCGACATCTGGGCCAAGTGCACGGACCGAGTCGCTGACGAGATGATGAAGCGCATCAGCTCGGTCCAGGTGGACGAGGAAGGCCGCGAGGTCGAGCCCAACTCGATCTATATGATGAGCCACAGCCGGGCCCGCGGCTCACCGACCCAAATGCGCCAGCTCGCCGCCATGCGCGGCTTGATGGCCAAACCTTCCGGCGAGATTATCGAGACGCCGATTGTCTCGAACTTTAAGGAAGGCCTGACCGTGCTCGAGTACTTCAACTCGACCCACGGCGCGCGGAAGGGTCTGGCGGACACGGCGCTCAAGACTGCGAACTCGGGCTATCTCACGCGCCGTCTGGTCGACGTGGCGCAGGACTGCATCGTCCAGGTTCACGATTGCGGTACCGACCGGGCCATCACGGCGCGTGCGGTGGTCGACGGCGGCAACGTCATCGCCACGATCGGTGAGCAGGTGCTGGGCCGCATCCCGGCTGAGGATGTGCTCGACCCGGCGACGGACGAGGTCATCCACTATGCCGGCGAGATGGTCGAGGAGGCGCATGCCGCGATCATCGATGCGGCCAAGGTGCCGGAGATCAAGATCCGCTCGCCCCTGACCTGCGAGACCGAGGACGGCGTCTGCGTCATGTGCTACGGGCGCGACCTTGCCCGCGGCACCCTGGTCAACACCGGTGAGGCGGTCGGCATCATCGCCGCCCAGTCGATCGGTGAGCCGGGCACCCAGCTGACCATGCGCACCTTCCACATCGGTGGCGCGGCCAACGTCTCGACCCAGTCCTTTGTCGAGAGCACCCAGGAGGGCCGCGTCCAGTTCCGCAACCCCAACACGCTGACCAACTCGGATGGCGAGATCATCGTGATGGGCCGGAACATGCAGATCGCCGTGATCGACGAGCAGGGGCGCGAGCGGGTGGCCTATAAGTTGGCCTATGGCTCGAAGCTTTTGGTGGCCGAGGGTGACGACATCAAGCGCGGGGCGCGCCTGGTGGAGTGGGATCCGTTCACCCTGCCGATGATCGCCGAGAAGAACGGTTACACCAAGTTCGTGGATCTCGAGCTTGGCTTCTCGGTGCGTGAGGAGACCGACGAGGCAACGGGCCTCACCCAGCGCATCGTGTCGGATTGGCGCGCGGCCCCCAAGGGCAACGAGCTGAAGCCGGCCATCACCTTGGTCGACGACACCGGCAACATGGTGAAGCTCGATAACGGCAACCCGGCGCATTACTTTATGTCCGTCGATGCCATTCTCTCGGTCGAGAGCGGCCAGGAGGTGCGGATGGGCGACGTGATCGCCCGCATCCCGCGCGAGGGCGCCAAGACCAAGGACATCACCGGCGGTCTGCCGCGGGTAGCCGAGCTCTTCGAGGCCCGCCGTCCCAAGGACCACGCCATCATCGCCGAGATCGACGGTGTCGTGCGCTTTGCCAAGGACTACAAGAACAAGCGCCGCATCGAGATCGAGAGCCATGACGGCGAGGAGAAGCGCGAATACCTCGTGCCCAAGGGCAAGCACATCGCCGTCCAAGAGGGCGATGTGATCCAGAAGGGCGAGTACATCATGGACGGCAACCCCGCCCCCCATGACATCCTCGCCATCATGGGCATCGAGGCGCTGGCCAACTACCTGATCAACGAGGTGCAGGAGGTCTATCGTCTGCAAGGCGTGAAGATCGACGACAAGCACATCGAGGTGATCGTCCGCCAGATGCTGCAGAAGGTCGAGATCTCGGAGAGCGGGGACTCGACCCTGCTGGCCGGCGAGCAGGTGGACAAGGCCGAGTTCGACGAGGTGAACGCCAAGCTCGAGTCCGAAGGCCGCCGTCCGGCCAAGGGCGCGCCGGTGCTGCTCGGCATCACCAAGGCCTCGCTGCAGACGCGGTCCTTCATCTCGGCGGCCTCGTTCCAGGAGACCACGCGCGTGCTCACAGATGCGGCGACGCAAGGCAAGCGCGACCGTCTGGTGGGCCTGAAGGAGAACGTGATCGTCGGGCGCCTGATCCCGGCGGGCACGGGGGGCGCGACGACCCGGATCAAGCTCGAAGCGCAGCGGCGCGACAAGCAGATCCAGGCCGAACGGGCCAAGGCCGCCGAACAGGCCGCCGCCGCGCTCGAGGTCATCGAGACCGAAGCGGAGGATGCGGCGACCGACGCTTTTGGCGAGAGCAGCGACGCCCCGCGCTCGGATGGTGGGGGCCTCGGCGAGATCCTCTGATCCCAACGCGCCCAAAACCCGCATAATCAGAGGGCCCGGGTTGCCGCCCGGGCCTTTTCTGTTGCGCGGCTGATCCTTCGAGGGCCAGACTGGCGAAATCGGAGATTTCACATCAGGAGACGTTTATGGCCGTTCTCTCCATTGCGCTGATCAAGAAGGAAGTTCAGGAAGAGCTAAAGAAGGAGCAGGATCAAAAGATCCAGCCCATCGACAAGCGGGTCGCCCTGTTGGAGAAGCAGGTGGCCGAGCTCCGTAAAATCGTCAAAGATCTGCAGAAGAAAAAGTGAGATGCGCTGTTTAAGCCCACTGGTGGCACCTTTTGCCGTGGGGCTCGCCCTCGGCCTCGGCGGGTCGGCTTTGGCCACCGAAACCACCGATCCGCTGCTCAAGGAGATGGAGCGGGCCATTGCCGAGCGCGATGGCACGGCGCTTGCCGAAGCGACCGGGCAAGGCGAGGACGCCGCCTTGCCCGGTCTGGTCGACGGCTCGGACCCTGCCGCTATCTTGCGGGCGGCTCTGGCCTTTGGCGAGGCGGAGTTCGACACCGATGGCGAAGGCGATCCAATGATCCGAGGCGATGTCGGTGGCTATCGCTATGTGGTCTTCTTTTATGGCTGCTCTGAGGGGCAGAATTGCACGGGGTTGTTGCTGCGCGCGGCATTCGTGACGCTTGGGCAAACCGAGGCGGACATGGCTGAGTGGAACCGCACCCAACGCTTTGGCACGGCCTTTCTGGACGAGGAGGGCGATCCGGTGCTGGAGATGGATCTAAATCTCTTTGGCGGTGTCTCGCCCGCCAATCTCGAGGACAGTTTCGACTGGTGGCGCGTGATCGTGGGCGAGTTCGCAAAGCGGATCGGCCACTGAGCGCCCCGATCGACGCAATGCCGCAGATTTACCCATAAGAAAGCTTGCGGTGCCCTTGACCCGCCCGGTGGCTGCCAGTATAAGCCGCCCGTCCCGACGGCAGTGCTTGCCGCCGGGTCGGATTGCGACACTCAGGCGATGCATGATCCGGCCTTTGGTCTGGTCCTCTGCAACACGGCCGCCAGGGCCCTGGCCGGGGCTCCGCGAGGCTCGTTTGATGTGTTGGGGACACCCGTCTCCGACCGCCGGCGGCGCGATTCTTAGGAAACCGAGAGACGTGGGGGTTGGGCCTCAATGCCGACGATCCAACAGCTGATCCGGAAACCCCGGCAGCCGAAAGTTAAGCGACAAAAGGCCATGCACCTACAGGCCTGTCCGCAAAAGCGCGGTGTGTGCACCCGCGTCTATACCACGACGCCGAAAAAGCCGAACTCGGCGCTGCGGAAGGTCGCCAAGGTGCGTCTGACCAACCGCTATGAGGTGATTGCCTACATTCCGGGCGAGGGGCACAACCTGCAGGAGCACTCGGTGGTGCTGATCCGCGGCGGGCGTGTGAAGGACCTTCCGGGCGTGCGCTATCACATCCTGCGCGGCGTGCTCGACACCCAGGGCGTCAAGAACCGCAAGCAGCGCCGCTCGAAATACGGCGCCAAGCGGCCGAAGTGAGGATCTGAGCCATGTCCCGTCGTCACCGCGCGGAAAAGCGCGAGGTCCTTCCGGACGCCAAATTTGGCGATCGCGTCGTGACCAAGTTCATGAACAACCTGATGTATGACGGCAAAAAGTCGGCCGCCGAGAGCATCGTCTACGGCGCCTTCACGCGCGTCGAGGGCAAGATGCGGCGCGAGCCTGTCGAGGTGTTCCACGAGGCGCTCGACAACATCAAGCCGTCGGTAGAGGTGCGCAGCCGCCGTGTCGGTGGCGCGACCTATCAGGTGCCCGTCGAGGTCCGGCCCGAGCGGCGTGAGGCGCTCGCGATCCGCTGGCTGATCACCGCCAGCCGGGCGCGCAACGAAAACACGATGGAGGAGCGCCTTGCGGGCGAGCTGATGGATGCGGTCAACAACCGCGGCTCGGCCGTGAAGAAGCGCGAAGACACGCACAAGATGGCAGAGGCCAACAAAGCCTTTAGCCATTACCGATGGTAACGACACTCCGGATCTGAGGACGGACCCATGGCCCGCGAATACACGCTCCAGCGCTATCGTAACTTCGGCATCATGGCGCATATCGACGCTGGTAAGACCACGACGACTGAGCGCATCCTGTACTACACTGGCAAAAGCCACAAAATCGGCGAAGTTCATGATGGCGCGGCCACCATGGACTGGATGGCACAGGAGCAAGAGCGCGGCATCACCATCACCTCGGCAGCGACCACCTGTTTCTGGTTCCGCACCGATGATGGCAGCAGCCCCTCGGGCGATTATGGCGAGACGCCGGACGAGGCGAAGTTCCGCTTCAACATCATCGACACCCCCGGCCACGTGGACTTCACCATCGAGGTGGAGCGGTCGCTGGCCGTGCTCGATGGCGCCGTGTGCGTTCTCGATGCCAATGCCGGCGTCGAGCCGCAGACCGAGACGGTCTGGCGCCAGGCCGATCGCTACAAGGTTCCGCGGGTGGTGTTCGTCAACAAGATGGACAAGATCGGCGCCGACTTCTTCAACTGCGTCGAGATGATCCAGAGCCGCACGGGCGCGCAGCCGGCACCGATCCAGCTGCCGATCGGCGCTGAAAGCGAGTTCGCCGGCCTGATCGACCTCGTGACCATGAAAGAATGGGTATGGGGCGGTGAAGAGCTCGGCGCCTCCTGGGTCGTCCAAGACATCCGCGACGAGTTCATGGACCAGGCCGAAGAGTGGCGCGGCAAGCTGATCGAGCTGGCCGTAGAGCAGGATGACGAGGCCATGGAGGCCTATCTCGAGGGCAACGAGCCCGACGAGCCGACCCTGCGCGCCCTGATCCGCATGGGCACCCTGTCGATGTCTTTCGTGCCGGTGATGTGTGGCTCGGCGTTCAAGAACAAGGGCGTGCAGCCCATGCTGAACGCCGTGATCGACTATCTCCCGGGTCCGCTCGATGTACCCGCCTACATGGGCTTCAAACCGGGCGACGAGGAAGAAGAGCGCAACATTGCGCGCTCGGCCGACGACGCGCAGCCGTTTGCGGGCTTGGCGTTCAAGATCATGAACGACCCCTTTGTGGGCTCGCTGACCTTCGTTCGGATCTATTCCGGGTCGATCAAGAAGGGCGACAGCCTGACCAACTCGACCAAAGGCAAGCGCGAGCGCGTCGGGCGCATGATGATGATGCACTCGAACAACCGCGAGGAGATCGATGAGGCCTTTGCCGGCGACATCATCGCGCTTGCGGGCCTCAAGGATACCACCACCGGCGATACGCTCTGCGAGCCGTCGAACCCGGTGGTTCTTGAGACAATGACCTTCCCGAATCCGGTCATCGAGATCGCCATCGAACCCAAGACCAAGAATGACCAGGAGAAGATGTCTCAGGGCCTGCAGCGACTGGCCGCCGAGGACCCCTCCTTCCGCGTCGAAACCGACATGGAAAGCGGTCAGACCATCATGAAGGGCATGGGCGAGCTCCATCTCGACATTCTGGTCGACCGTCTCAAGCGGGAGTTCAAGGTCGAGGCGAACATTGGTGCCCCGCAGGTTGCCTATCGTGAGACGATCAGCCACCAGGCCGATATCGACTACACCCATAAGAAGCAGTCGGGTGGTTCGGGCCAGTTCGCGCGGGTCAAGATGGAGATCTCTCCGACGGAGGCGGGCGAGGGATACAGCTTCGAGAGCCGCATCGTCGGCGGTTCCGTACCCAAGGAGTACATCCCTGGCGTCGAGAAGGGCATCGAGTCTGTTATGGACAGCGGTCCGCTGGCCGGCTTTCCGGTCATCGACTTCAAAGTGGCCCTGGTCGACGGCGCCTTCCACGATGTGGACAGCTCGGTCATGGCCTTTGAGATCGCCGCCCGTGCCGCCATGCGCGAGGGTCTGAAGAAGGCCGGCGCCAAGCTCCTCGAGCCTGTCATGAAAGTCGAGGTTATCACGCCCGAGGAGTTCACCGGTGGCATCATCGGCGATCTGACCTCGCGGCGCGGCCAGGTTACGGGGCAGGAGAACCGCGGCAACGCGATCGCCATCAACGCCTTTGTGCCGCTCGCCAACATGTTCGGCTACATCAACAATCTCCGCTCGATGAGCTCGGGTCGCGCGAACTTCACCATGCAGTTCGATCATTACGAGGCGGTTCCGCAGAACATCTCCCAAGAGATCCAGGAAAAGTACTCCGCCTGAGGGCGGCTGTTTTAGGACGGCGCGGGCCCGGCCCAGGCGCCCCGAAAGAAAGGATGACGAGCCATGGCGAAGGCAAAGTTTGAGCGGAACAAGCCGCATGTGAATGTGGGGACGATCGGCCACGTTGATCACGGCAAGACGACGCTGACGGCGGCGATCACGAAGTATTTCGGTGAGTTCAAGGCCTATGACCAGATCG
>JBCCZI010000165.1:0-7514 GCA_039187815.1 Pseudomonadota bacterium
CGGCGGCGGCCTCGGTCGGCGTGAAGGCCCCGCCATAAATCCCGCCGAGGATAATCACGATCAGGAAGAGGCCCCAGCAGGCCTCGCGCGCCGAGGCAAAGATCTCGCCCCAGCCTGCCCAGTTCTCGGCCGGCAGGTTTTTGATTTTGGCCGCGATGTAGATGCCGATCATCAGCATCAGACCGGCGATCAGGCCAGGGATGACGCCCGCCAGGAACATGCGCCCTACCGAGACATCCGTTGCGGCCGCATAGACCACCATCACGATCGAGGGCGGGATCAGGATGCCGAGCGTGCCGGCATTGCAGATGACGCCGGCGGCAAAGTCCTTGGTGTATCCGACCTGGCGCATGCCCGCGATCACGATGGTGCCGATGGCGACGACGGTCGCGGGCGAAGACCCCGAAAGCGCCGCGAACAGCATGCAGGCAAAGACGCCCGCGATTGCCAGACCGCCGGGGAAATGCCCCACACAGGCGATCGAGAATCGGATGATCCGCTGCGCCACCCCGCCCGTGGCCATAAAGCTCGAGGCCAGGATGAAGAAGGGGATCGCCAGCAGGGTGTAGTGCCCCTCGAAGGCCGAGAACAGGGTCTGCGCCACCGAGGCGAGCGAGCTGTCCGAGAAGGTCAGCAGGAACAGGATTGAGGCAAGGCCGAGCGAGAACGCGATCGGCACACCGATCAGCAGCAGGCCGATCACCATGGCGAAGAGAAAGACGACCTCCATGGCTCAGGCTCCCTTCGTCTCGGTGCCGGCGCCCTCGGCGCGGGCCTTCTCGGCGGCCTCCTCGACCATCTCCTCGGCCTCGTGGCTGGCGACGATCAGGCGCTGTTCGCCCTGCCAGACCCACCAGCCCGCTTGCAGCAAGCGATAGACCAACAGCGCCATGGACAATGGCAGCACGGCGTAAGGGATAAAGCGCGGGATCTTCTCATAGGCCTCGCCCTCGTTGGTGTAGTCGGCGATCCATTGCAAAAAGCCCGGCATCGGGATGTCATTGGTCTCGAGAAACGACGCCGTGGTCGCGAATTTGTGCCAATAGTCCCACGAGCCCTTGAGCAAGAGCCCCGCGAAGAGCAGGCAACAGGCCACCGCCACCAGGGTCAGCGCCTTTTGCACCGGCGGGGAGAACAGGTTGACCAGCGCGTCCACGCCCAGATGCGCCGTGATCTTCACGCAGTAGGACGCGCCCAGCAGCACCAGCCAGGCAAACAGGAACACCGTGAGCTCGAGCGCCCAGAGGATGTTGGCGTTGAACACATAGCGCGCAATCACATTGGCGAAGGTGATCAGCGTCATGGCGCCGAGGATGCCTGCGATCAGCGTCTCCTCGAACGCATCCGTGAGCCCGCGGGGGCGGGATGAGCCGTGCATCGTTTCCTCCGGGTGTTTTATGGGTCCCGCCCGGGCTGCGCGTGGCGCCGCCGGACGGGACGGATCGTCAGGTGGTCAAAGCGTCAGTTCGAGACGTTGGCCGACTGCGCCGCCGAGATCAGCTCGGCCCCCACATCGCCCTCGAACTTGGTCCAGACGGGCTTCATGGCGTCGACCCAGGCCGCGCGCTGCTCGGCGGTCAGCGAGCGCACGGTGCCGCCCGCTTCGATCACCGCCTGTTTGGCGTCGGCGTTGACGGCGGTGGACTCGCCGTTGCGGGTCTCGGTCACCTCACGCAGGATGGTGGCCAGCTGATCGCGCATATCGGCATCCAGGCCGTCCCACCACTCGACCGAGGTCACGACCAGATAGTCGATGATGCCGTGATTGGTCTCGGTGACGCCGTCCTGCACCTCAAAGAACTTTTTGCCGTAGATGTTCGACCAGGTGTTCTCCTGGCCGTCCACGACGCCGGTCTGCAGCGCGCCGTAGACCTCCGAGAACGCCATTTTCTGGGGGTTGGCCCCCAGCGCTTCGAACTGCGCCACCAGCACATCCGAGGCCTGCACGCGGAATTTGAGGCCATCGGCATCGGTCGGCGCGATCAGCGGACGCGTCGCCGACATCTGCTTCATGCCGTTGTGCCAGAAGGCGAGGCCCTGCAGTCCCTTGCGCTGCATCGAGTCCTTGAGCGCCTGGCCGGCCGCCGAGGTCTGGAAGCGGTCCACCGCATCGATGTCCGTGAACATGAACGGCAGATCGAAGATCCGGAACTTCTTGGTGTACTTCTCGAACTTCGAGAGCGAGGGCGCGGCCAGCTGGACATCGCCAAGCAGCAGGGCCTCGAGCACCTTGTTGTCGTCATAGAGCGTCGAGTTCGGGAAGACCTCCATGCAGGCCTTGCCGTTCATCTCGTCGTTCACCCGCTGCTCGAGCAGCGAGGCCGCCAGGCCCTTGGGGTGCTTGTCGGTGTTGGTGACGTGGCTGAACTTGATGACGATCTCGCCGGGGTCGCAGGCGGCGATGGCCGGGCCGGCGACAAAAGCCGCAACAGCAGCGGTGGCCAGAATCGTGGTGCGGATGCCCATCTTGGTCTCCTCCTTTTGGGTCAGCGGGTGTGCCCGCTCCGGAACCCGTTCGTCTCCGGAACGGTCGCGGAGGTTGAGGCATGGGCGAGAGGCGGTTTCAACCGCCGCATTCGGCGTCGGGGTGATTGAAGGGCGATTTGGCCAGCGGATGTTCCGGTCGTGACCCAAACCCGTATCGGCTCCGTGTCGCCGTGGTAACATCGGTCGCACAAGGAGGGATCCGTGGCCCAAGGACCGACCATCGCCATCCGCCCTGTCGCCTCCGCCGATGCGCAGGGGCTGGTCTCCATGGTGCATGGGCTCGCGGCGCATCACGGAGACTCTGCGGCGCTTGGGCCCGAGGCGGTGCTGCGCGACGCGCTCGGCGAGCCGCCTTGGGTCCGCGTGTTGGTGGCGGCGGGCGCGGAGGCGCTGGTCGGCTATGCCGCGCTCTTGCCGCTTGCCAAGTTCCAGGACGGGGAGCGCGGGCTCGAGATCCACCATCTCTGGGTCGAGGCCGCGCATCGGGGGCAGGGCGTTGGCCGCGCGCTGATCGATGCCGCGGTCGCCGAGGCGCGGGCCTTGGGCTGTGGGTCCGTAACCATCGGCACCCATGCCGACAATCACGAGGCTCAGGCGCGCTACCTGGCCATGGGATTCCAAGCGGCCCGTCCGCCAGGCCCACGCTTCCGACTGCGGTTTTGACGTGGCCCGCGCGCGGGCATCTCAGCCGCCGGCGTCGAAGTCCTGGCGCTTGAGGCCGTGGCGCTGCAGCTTTTCGTAGAGCGTTTTGCGGGAGATCCCCAACGCCTCGTAGGTCGCGCGCAGATCGCCGCCGCGGCGGGTGAGTTCGGCGGCGATGGCGGCCTTTTCGAAGCGTTCGATTTGCTCCGAGAGCTGCATGGCCGGGCGGCCGGGTGGGACCTCATCGAGCTCGAGCCCCAGCACATAACGATCGGCGGCGTTGCGAAGTTCGCGCACATTGCCGGGCCAGTCGCGGGTGGCGAGCTCGGCCAGCACCTCGGCCGGGATCTCCGGCGCCAGCTTGCCATAGCGCTGGGCCGCTTGGCCCGCGAGGTGCTGGAACAGCCGCGGAATGTCCTCGGGCCGCTCGGCCAGAGGCGGCAAGCGCAAGGTCACGACCGCCAGGCGATAGAGCAGATCGGGGCGGAACCGGCCCTCGGCCGCCAGCGCGGTAAGATCCCGGTTCGAGGAGGCGATGAAGCGCAAATCGAGCGCCACCCGTTCGTTCGAGCCCATGCGCTCGATGGCGCGCTCTTCGATCACGCGGAGCAGCTTGGCCTGCAGCTCGAGCGGCGCGGCGCCGATCTCGTCGAGAAAGAGCGTGCCGCCGCGGGCATGCTCGAACCGGCCATAACGCGCACGAAGCGCGCCGGGAAAGGCGCCCGCCTCGTGGCCGAACAGCTCGGATTCGATGGTGACCGCGGGCAGGGCGGCGAGGTTGACGGCGACGAACGGCCTCGCCTGGCGCTCCGAGCTCTCGTGGATGGCGCGCGCGACCACCTCCTTGCCCGTCCCGGTCTCGCCGGTGATCAGCGCGTCGATGTCCGAGCCGGCGACCGCCCGGATCCGCTCACGCAAGGCGACCATGGCGGGGGCGCGGCCGACCAGGCGGGCCTCGACCCGGTCGCGGCTCTCGAGCTCGCGGCGCATGGCGCGGTTCTCGAGCGTCAGGCGTCGGAGCGCCAGCGCCCGGCCGACGGCCTCGGTCAGCGCCTGGGTGGCAAAGGGTTTCTCGAGCAGATCATAGGCACCGCCCCGCATCGCCTCGACCGCCAAGGGCACATCGCCATGGCCGGTGATCAGGATCACGGGCAGCGCCGCATCGAGCTCGGCAATCGCCGCCAACAGCGCCATGCCGTCGAGCCCCGGCATGCGGATATCCGAGACGATGATGCCCGGAAACCCCGTGCCCACCCGGTCGAGCACCCGCTCGGCGCGGGCGAAGGCCTGCACCTCGAACCCGTCGAGCTCGAGCGCCTGCTGGGTGGCAAGGCGGACCTCCTCCTCGTCGTCCACGAGCAGGATGGGACCGGCGGGCGCTGTCATGCGGTGGGCTCGGCCGATGGCGCGGGCATGGTTGCGCGGCGCAGCGTCACGGTCATGCGGGTGCCGCCTTCGGGCAAGGTCTCGGCCCGGATCGATCCGCCAAAATCGCTGAGAATGTTGTAGGCGATGGAGAGCCCGAGCCCGAGCCCACCCCGCTGGCGTTTGGTGGTCACGAAGGGGTCGAACAGCCGCTCGGCCAGCTCTGGCGCGATGCCGGGGCCGTTGTCGTCGACGACCAGCGCGATCGTGTCGGGGCCAGGCTCGACCCGGATGGTGATCTCAGGCATGGCCCGGCCTGTGGTCGCGTCGATGGCATTGCCGACCAGGTTCATCACCACGTGCTGCAACCGTGTCTCGCCGCCCATAACGGCTATGTTGGCCGGGGTGTCGACCCGGATCCCCACATGGCTCCGCTCGAGCCGACCGCGGATCAGCTCTAGGGCCTCGGCCACGGTGCGGGCCAGATCCACCGGCGCGACGGTGCTTCGGGGCTTGCGGGCAAAGCTGGTGAGGTGTTTCGAGAGCTGTGCCATCCGCTCGGTCAGCCGGGCGATCCGCGCGAGGTTCTCCGAGGCTTGCTCGGGCCGGCCGCGATCGAGAAACGCGATGGCGTTCTCGGCATAGCTGCGCATGGCCGCGAGCGGCTGGTTGTACTCATGCGACAGCGCCGCGGACATCTGGCCCAAGGCGGCCAGCTTGCCGGCCTGGACCAGCTCGGTTTGGGTTTGGCGGAGCGCCTCCTCGGCCTGGGTGCGCTCGGCGACTTCTCGGCTGAGCTGGGCATTGGATGCCGTCAGGTCGGCCGTGCGTTCGGACACCGCACGCTCCAGCGCGGCCTTGGCGCGCTCGCGATCGGCCAGCTCGCGGATCAGTCGACGCCGGCGCTGGGCGACCCAGGCTCCGCCGAGCCCGAGCAGCAAGAGCACGGCGGCGGCCAGCAGCGTCATGGTCAGAGCCTCAGCCCGCGCGGGCGCGGTGCGCACCATCAGATGCAGGGTCCAGTCCTCGACGGTCATCGGGGCGGTGAGGCGCAGAAACTCGGCCGGGCGCGGATCCGAGCGGTCGGGCGGCGCGACGCTGAGCCGCTGTCCCCCAGGCGCGCGGCCGGCATCCTCAATCGGCGCGGGTGAGAGCGCGGCCGGGTCGAATTGGCGGCTCTCGGTGATGCGGGCGATGGCCTCTGGCGCGAGCGGCCCGAGGCTGCGGAGACGCCAGTCCGGGTGGCCCGCCAGAACGATCACGCCCGAGCCATCGGTGGCAAAGACCGCATGGGGGCTCTGGCGCAGCTCGAGCTCGATCGGCTCGACGGGCACCTTGACCACGACCGTGCCGGCGATGGTGCCAGCCTCGCGCACCGGGGCGGCGAAGTAATAGCCGCGCTTGCCCGACACAATGCCGAGCGCAAAATAGCGCCCGAGCCGTCCTTGCATTGCCTGCTCGTAATAGGGTCGAAAGCCGTAATTGCGCCCGACAAAGCTGCCGGGCGTCGCCCAATTCGAGCTGACCACCGTGGTGCCCGACGCATCCAGCACATAGGTCACATCGGCGCCCGAGGCGGCGGTCCAACGCTCGAGCGCGAGATTGGTGAGGTCGAGTTGGACCCCGTCGCTGGGCTGGCGGAGCGCGCGGGCGACATCCGGCGCGCTCGCATAGATCGGCGCCAGCGCCAGGTGACGCGAGAGCCATCCTCGGACCAATTCAACATGGAGATCGAGCGCTGCAATCCCGCGCTCTTCTAGCGCCGCAAAGGCCCGGCGCTCGGCCCACCCATGGACCCCTGCCAGGATCAGCGCAAAGCCGAGCGCCGCGAGCCCCCAGTGGATCAGAGCGCGCCGAGGCGTCTGCGGCGTCTGCGGCGTCTGCGGCGGCGAGGAGGCGCTCATGCCTTCGGCGAGCCCGGCGGGTCTCGCAGGACGCCAGCGAAATAGGCGCGGGTGCCCTGGGCGATCAGGTGGCGCACGGGCTCGAGCCCACCCAGCTGCGAGGCGCGCCCGATCAGCAGGCTGGCAAACCCGTGCACCATGGCCCAGAGCGGCGCGCCGAACGCCTCCGGGCTGTGATGACCGAGCCCCTGGGCTTCCATGGTCCGCACCAGTCGCGACTGGAAGGTGCCGTAACAGGTCGCCCCCGACTCGCGCGCAATGTCATAGGCCGCATGGTCCCTCGTCGTGCCCCACATCAGGTGAAAGAGTTCGGGATGAGCCGCGCCAAACGCCGTATAGGCGCAGCCGCCCGCGATGATCGACTCGATCGATCCCGGTGGCTGGGCATCGAAGGCCTCGGCGGTGGCCGCGTTCAGCCGGATGAACCCCTCGGCAGCCACATGGGCGAGCAAATCATCCCGATCCGCAAAATGCCGATAGGGTGCGGCACTGCTGACCCCGGCGGCACGGGCCGCATCGGCGACACTGATGTCCTCGATGCGCTTTTGCGACAGCAGGCCGAGCGTCGCCTCGATCAGCGCGGCCTTCAGATCGCCATGGTGATAACGCGTTCGGGTGTCCGTGGTGTCCGCCATGCCTCGTTCTATCTCTCTCGTGGGCCGACGAAAAGATTGCCTTGCGCCGTGCTTGAATGTAATGAGTGCTAACATATGTAAGCGATCATTACATCCACGCGCAAGGAGGCGGAGATGGCAAGGCGGTTGGATCGAGGGGGCGCGGAGCCGGCGCGCGGCCGGCCCGGCATGGTGGCCTGGGGCCTGGCCGGGCTGGTGGGCCTGGCGGTGCTGGCCACGGCCGGGGCGTCGGTGCAGGCGCTCTATGCCGGCGCGGCGGAGGACGGCGAGGCGCAGCGGCGCCCGCCGCTGACTGTTGAGACCACGGCCGTCGTCCTCGAGCCGCATCATCTGGTGCGCGAGAGCTTTGTCGGCCGGGCCGAGCCTGCGCGCGAGACCCGGATGGCCTTTGAGCGCGCGGGGCTGGTGACGGCCATCGCGGTGGAGGAGGGCGACAGCGTGGCCGCGGGCCACGTGCTGGCCGATCTCGACGCGCGCCCGC
>JBCCZI010000166.1:0-7457 GCA_039187815.1 Pseudomonadota bacterium
CGCATCCGCTGCCCGGCAGGCGAATGCTGGCATTCGCCGAGAGGGGGCAATCGTCTCATTCCGGGCTCCCCGCTCTCCTCCAAAGAGCGCGAGGCTACCCCGCTGCACGATCGCTCGAGACGCGTCCCCCAGCCGGAAACCAGATGACCGGGGAGCCCGGAACCCGTGACCGGATCAAATTGGAACCGCTGACCGGATGCTATTGGAATGCCTGACCGAATACACCCCAAATGCGCAGGTGCATCCCTGCTCCCCGGAGATCCCGCGCGTGAATTAGAATTGCCAAAGCCGCGAAACCCCAATTCTCGCGCGAATCCGCTTATGCGGCGAGAACAGCGCGCCACAACTCGGCCGGCCTAGGCTTGGTGTCACACACGAAAACCGTGAGCATAGGCTCGATCTCATTGCACTGGTGATGCGATGGCAGAAGCGGAGAGCAGCTCTGATGCTTGAGCGCTACGCCCATTTCTATCTCGATCTCGACCTGACGGATGGCATTTTGGAATTTCTCGAGCACGAAACTGTAAAATGAACCTGCAGTGCCGGGCGGAATTTTCGCTAACCCATTGAGAAGATTGGTGGGTGTACTAGGGCTCGAACCTAGGACCCGCTGATTAAGAGTCAGCTGCTCTACCAACTGAGCTATACACCCCTTTCGGACAGCTAGCCTTGGCGGGCGGGGAATTCAACCCCTCGGGCCGGCGGCCTGTGGCGGGGGAGCGGGACGGCCGCCCGGCCGTTGCAGGAGCCGCCCGCGATGGGCGAGCAGCGCCGGTGGGCCTACTGGCTGACGCCGTTCACGATCGTCAGGGTGTTGCCGATGGCGGCAGCCGTCACGTTGGTCGAACGGAGATGGCGGCTGATGCCCGCCCTGGCCACCGCGCGCACCGAGCCGGTGTTGACTTGGTCCGTGACGCTGGTCGACGTCGCCATGACATCGCCCGTCACCGCATCGATCAGGTCGGCCACCTCGACCGTGGTCTTACCAGAGCGACTGGCGACATTGACGTTGGAGTTGATCTGCGCCGGGCTGTTGGTCACCTCGTTGCCAAGATCGAGCTGGCCGTTCAGGACAGGCTGGATGTCTTCGATTGCGGTGGCACGGCGGTCCTCGGCCAGGGCGGGCAGGGCCATGAGGGCGACGAGGCCGGCAGTGATGATGGTCTTCATGATAGGCTCTCCATAGGGATACTGTGCGAAGAGGGCGCTTCGCTCGCTGGGGATGGCGCGCAGATGGCGGGGGCCAATCCAAACCGCCTGCGGGCCATATCTCCGACCGCGCGTTCGATCATCGCCCTCACCGCCAATTGCATTGGCTCGAGAGCGCGCTCCTCGACGGAGACATCGAACAAGGTGCTGCCGAAGAATTCGAAGACCCCGGCGCGGACTTCGCGCCCCAGGATCTGTTTTTGATAGCTCACCACATCGGCGACCTGCAGGGTTGCGGTCTCGACCAGACGCAGATCGATGGCAACGTTCATGACGAACAGTCGGGCGCCGACCCCGCCCGCGTCATAGAAGGCCTCGGCCGACAGGGAGCGCAGGTTGTAGTTGAGCTCGGTGATGCCGCCGATGAGGTAGGCATCGCTGCCCGGGATCGAGCCCGGCTGGATCAGGCGCACCGCTCCCGCATCCGAGACGAGGTTGTTGTTTGCGAGCTTCAGCTCTTGCTGGGCGATTCTCATATCCAGGCGCTCGACCAGGGGCAGGCCTAGCTTGGCGAGCGCCGAGACCGCCATCAGCGCGGCCCCTTGGGTGATCTTGGCGCCGCCCAGATCCGAGACTTTGCCGGTGTAGTCGCCGATCTCACCGACCGCGAAGCGGGGTGGGTCGCCGGCGTCCATGGCGGCGATCTCGGCCGACAGACAGGCGAGCGAGGCCGTGTAGGGTGTCGCGTTGTCGATAACGGGCGCCGTGCCGATTGGATCGGCATAGCGACCAGCGCTGTCGGCCACAGGCGAGACGCCGCACCCCGCCGCCAACGCCGCCAGCGACAGCAAAGCGCCCCGCACTATGACCCGCCGATCAGTCAAGATTCAGGCTCCCGTTCAACACCGAGGTCGCTGTGACCGTGCCCGTGTTGGTCTGATCGAGGATCAGCATGATGGTGTTGCCGCGGCCCTCTTGGCTGATCGCAACCAGGTTACCCTGAGCGGTGGCCGCGTTCGCGCTGGCGGCCGGGCTGCGGCGCTGGATGCGATTGAAGTCGCGATCGCGTTCAAACGCCGCCGGGGTCTCGAAGTGACGGATCTGCCCGTCGGCTGCTGCGGGATGACCCCAGCCAACCAACAGACCGGCCAGAGCCGAGGCTGTCTTGGCAATGTCTTTACAAGTGGGCACGTTGTCTCTCCTCGCGGATGCTGCCGTTCGAGGAGAGATATCAATTCATTTAAAATAAAATGCAATTTATATAAAGAATGGCTGGAATATACCTTCGTATATCAGATATTTCATGCGGATATTGCAGGATTACGGCCGCTTATTTACTATAAATTTGCCGCAAATTGGGCGCAATTGGAAAGGGCGATACGTTCGCCGCACCGCCCCTTGGTTCTCGACCGAAGCTGTCGCTCCCGGCGAATGGCTCAGCTGGTGATGGCCTTGGTCTCGAGGTATTCGTGGAAACCCATGGGTCCTGCCTCGCGCCCATTGCCCGACTGCTTATAGCCGCCAAAGGGCACGTCATAGTCGCCCGCATTGCCGTTGACGTTCACCACGCCCGCGCGCAGCTTGCGGCTGACCCGGTCGATGCGCGTGCTGTCGGTCGATTGCACATAGGCCGCCAAGCCATAGGGCGTGTCGTTGGCGATCGAGATCGCCTCGTCCTCGGTGTCAAAGGGCAGGATCGCCAGCACGGGGCCAAAGACCTCCTCACGCGCGATGGTCATCTGGTTGTGCACATCGGCGAAGAGGGTCGGGCGCACCCAATAGCCTTTGTTGAAGCCTTGGGGCAGGCCGGGACCGCCTGCCGCCAGCTTTGCGCCATCATCGATGCCCGCCTGGATCAGCCGCTGCACATGGGCGTGCTGCTTGGCGTTCACGACGGGGCCGATATGGTCGCCCTCTTGCATGGGGTCGCCGACCTCCGTCGCCTCGACCTCGGCCGTGACCAGCGCCACCACCTCTTCGTAGACGCTGCGCTCGACCAACAGGCGCGAGGCGGCATCGCAGGACTGCCCGTTGTTGATGAAGCAGCTGTCGACCGAGATCTTGGCCGCCTCTTTCAGATCGGCATCGGCAAAGAGCAGGTTCGGCGATTTGCCGCCGAGCTCGAGCGTCACCCGTTTGATTGTGTCCGCCGCCGCCTTGGTGATGGCCTTGCCGGCCCGTGTCGAACCGGTGAACGAGACCATGTCGATATCCGGATGCGCCGAGATCGCCTCGCCCACCCCCGGCCCGTCGCCGTTGATCAGGTTGAAGACCCCGGGCGGGCAGCCGGCGGCATCGATCACCTCGGCCAGCATGATCGAGGTGAGCGGCGAAAACTCGCTGGGCTTGAGCACCATGGTGCAGCCGGCGGCAAGCGCGGGCGCGACCTTGATGATGATCTGGTTTACCGGCCAGTTCCACGGGGTGATCATGCCGACCACGCCCACCGGCTCGTCGACCAGGGTCGAGCCGCCGCGCAGCGAGGGACGCTCGAAGCGGTGGTCCTTCAGCGCCTCGACCGCGGCCTCCATATGGCCTGTTCCGACGGGCATGTGCACCTCGCGCGAGAACGAGATCGTGGTGCCCATCTCATAGGGCATCATCTTCACGAACTCCTCGGCGCGGGCACTATAGGCCGCGATCATGCGCTCGAGCAGCGCGATGCGGTCGGCCACGGTGCTGAACTGCCAGGTCTCGAAGGCCTTGGCGGCCGCCTTCACGGCCAAATCCACATCCGCCTTGGTGCCGAGCGCGATGGTGGCGATCGGCTCTTCGTTGGCCGGGTGGATCACAGTGAAATCGGTGCTGCCAGCCACGGGATCGACCCAGGCGCCGTTGATGTAGAACTTTTTGTAATTGCTCATCCGCTTGACCCCGTTCGCTGCTGCTGACGCACCGGCCGGCGCCGGTGCGTCTGGGGGCATCATGATACGCATGGCTTCGCTCGCACAAGCGGGCTGAGCGCTGCCGAGGGCCAAAAAGCGGGTCTCTGGCGTCAGCCGGGGAAGTCGGGCAGCAGCGTCTCGGCCAGGCGCTCCAACGTCTCATCGATGTCGGCGCGGTTGAAGCGCAGGTTCAGCGCGACATGGTTGATCCCGAGCGCCTGCAGCTCGGCCAGATAGGCGCGCAGGAAGGTGACGCCGGACTGGAAGCCCAGATGGATCGGCTGAGGCGGGGCGTCGGGATCCGCGAGCACATCCACATAGAGCGATTGCAGCACAGGCTTGTTCGTCCCGCCCTGCTCTACGATGCGGCGGCGATAGTCGGCGACCACGCGCCCTTGGGCCGCGGCGCCGCGCGGATAGGTCATCCAGCCATCGCCGTGCGCGGCCACCCAATCGGGGTGCTGCCGGCTGCCGCCCGTGATCAGCAGCGGCAACCGCCCGCCCACCGGTTTGGGCAGCATGTCGATCCCGCCCCAGAGCGTGCCGTGCGCCGTCTCGGCCCGGGGATAGGGCTCGGCCATCGCGCGGATATAGGCGACGCTGTCCTGAAAGCGCGCGCCGCGATCCTCGAAGCCCATGGCCAGGGCCGGGTACTCCTCGGGCCGGTCGCCCGAGGCGATGCCGAGCAGCAACCGCCCGCCCGAGAGCGCATCGGCCGAGGCCGCCGCCTTGGCCACATGGGCCGGGTGGCGGAGCGGCAGGATGATGCTCGCCACCCCCAGCGCGATCCGCTCGGTGCTGGCCGCCAGTGCGCCGAGATAGACGAAGGGATCGAAGATCTGCCCCGCATCGCCAAAGCTCGGCACGTTGAAGGGCACATCGCGCAGCCAGACAGCGGCAAAACCCAGCGCTTCGGCCCGCTGGACGCGCGCGATGTGGTCCCGCATGGTCGGCTCGGCGCTGTGGGCATAGGCCTCGATCGGCACCACCAGCCCGAGGCTGAGGCGCCCTTCGCGAAACACGGTGTTATAGGCCCGGTTGATCGGGGCGAAGGGACGGGTCTGGTCGGCGTCGAGCATGGCGCGCTCCGGATCTGGCGTGGGATCAATAGCGGACGAGGGTCCGGCTCTCGATGCTTTTGCGGATGGAGTGCACGGTCTCGTCCTCGACCAGGTCGACGGCGCTGTGGCCGATCGAGGGCCGCTCCCGGTTGTCGTAGATGTTGAAATACGCGACCTCGTCCGGCGTCATCTTGGAGCGATAGAGCCACTCATGCCCCGCGCTGGCCACCAGACCCATGATATGACCGCGCCGGTCGGGATAGATCAGATCGATCAGGATCCAGTCCTCGGGCCGCACGCTGGCCGGGCGCACGAAGCCGAGCGGCGCGCTGTTGATCGGCGCCCCGATCGGCCGCCAGACATTGATGAAGGCATAGTGGCCCTGGCTCCACTCGGCGGCGCGCTCGCGGCCCAGCAGGTCGACCAGCCGTTTCTCGGCGCCCTCGCGGCTATAGTCGCCGTGGACATTGCGCGCCGGCTTGCGGTCCGAGGCCGGGTCGTCGATGCGCACCGTGTGATCGAAGACGACCACCTCACAGGCGCCGAGTGCCTCGGTCAACAGCGCGGCCAGTTCCCGGTCATAGACCGCGTGCCAGCCCTCGGCGTCAAAGCGGTCGACCGAGGTTGGCCGGTGAGCAAAGGCGACCCCGTCGGCGGCAAAGCTCACCGGCGCCTCGCCAGCGCGCTCGTCGTGCAGCGGAACCTTGGTGGGGGCCAACTCGGGCGAGACCAGCCGTCCCACGACACCGCCCGCATCGATGTGGAACGCTTGGCGTTCCGGCTTGTGGACGTGATAGTTGACGGTGCCCGTGCGTGCCATGGTCAGCCTCCTCCGCTGCGACACCCCTCAGATAACCATTGCGCACCAGGGGAAAACCGGAAAATCCTCGATACAGTATTCGGGTTTCGGAGATAATCCTTGGACACGGTCAATCTGCGGCTGTTCGTGCTGGCGGCCGAGAAGCGCAACATCACCGCGGCGGGGCGGGCGCTCGGCATGGCCCCGGCGGTGGCGAGCGCGCGGCTCGCCAAGCACGAGCACATGCTAGGGGCGGATCTGCTGCACCCCGCGCCGCGGAAGGTCTCGCTCTCGCTCGAGGGAGCGGAGTTCTTGCCCTTTGCGCGCGAGATGCTGGCCCAGGAAGAGGCGGGGCGCGCGGCGCTCGGTCTCGGCCAGGCGGCGGCCACGGGCACCCTGCGCTTCACCGCCCCCAGCACCTTTGCCCAGCTCTACATCGCGCCGATCCTGCCCGCGTTTCTCGACCGCCATCCGGAGGTCACGCTGGATCTGCGGCTGTCCGACACGCAGTTCGACCTGATCGAGGGCAGCTTTGATCTGGCGCTGCGCAACACCGCGCTTGAGGACACCAACCTCAAGGGGCGCAAGCTGGCGGACGACACCCGGATCCTCTGCGCCTCGCCCGGCTATCTGGCGCGCCACGGAGAGCCCAAGCATCCGGACGATCTGGCCGAGCACCGGCTGGTCTCGTTTCGCGACCAGACACCGCGCCCATTGCTGGGCGCCGAGGGCCAGGCCGGCAGCTTCAGCCCGAGGCTCGCCAACTCGCGCCTGATCGTCGATGATGGCCTCAGCCAAAAGCAGGCGACCCTGGCCGGGGCGGGCATCTCGCTCAACTCGCTCTGGAGCGTGCATGGTGAGCTTCGCGAGGGCCTGCTGGTGCGGGTGCTGCCCGCCTATGAGATCGCCGATCGCTCGGTGCTGTGGCTGGTGTACCCCAAGGCCAATGTGCTCTCGGCCAAGGTCCGGGTCTTCATGGACTTCCTGCTCGAGCGGATCGGTAAGGCGCAACCCTGGACTGTCGGTGAATTTGGGACCGCGGTGCAGCGCTGCTGATGGATGCGGTGTCCGTTTGTTGCCGAACGTGAGAGCGGTGCTGCGATGTCGGGATGCGTCCGTCTCTCTCCGGCCGAAACGGGGACCGGATCGCTGTTTTGAGATCTGCGGGGACCGGTGTGTGCGATCGCCCGAAGGCTCAGGTCCGACGCGAGCAGCTCGGCAATCCGATCCCTTTCGGCCGGTGAGAGATGGACGTATCCTGACATGGCAGCACCGCTCTTCTGTTTGGCGACAGACGGATATCGCATCCGTCAGCGGCGTTGCACCTCACTCCTGAATCCACCGCAGCCGCTGCGCGCCCGCCGCTGCGCGCCGTATGCGATGCCTATACCAGCTGGCAGACATCGCGAGCGATGCGCGCGACGCCTGGGCGTGGAGAACGCCAAGGGCCGCATCCGGCGATGGCTCCCACAAGACCGGCCTCGACGAGATGACCGACGACCACATCCAGGAGATCGCCATGACCCTCACCCTCGCGCTCCGCAAAGGCCTCGGCGTCCGATC
>JBCCZI010000167.1:0-7317 GCA_039187815.1 Pseudomonadota bacterium
CCGCGCCTTCGGTCGGGGCGAGACCGTGTACGACCCCTGGCACTATGTGCCTGTGCTCGCACGCAAACCGGGGGCGCTGAGGAACGGCGCGCCCTTCAAGGACTGGGTATTGCCGGCCTCTCTCGAGCGCGTCCGCCGGAAACTGCGCAAGGTTCCGGACGGGGACCGGCAGATGGTCGAGATCCTCGGCGCCGTGCTGACCGACGGCCTGCCCGCGGTGGAGGCCGCCTGCGCCGAGGCGCTCGGCGAGGGCGTCCACTCCGCCGGTGTCGTCCTCAACATCCGTGCGCGCCGGCGTGATCCCGATCCGCCGGTCACCATCATGGCGCCCGACGCGCTCTCTCTCGCCCATGAACCGGCGGCTAACTGTTCGCGATACGACACCCTGAGGAGGGCCATCTGATGGACCGCGCCGCTCGCCATCGTCCTCGGACCGATGGCGGACTGATGGCTCGCCCTCGCCAGCATGTGAGAGCTGAAGCTCTACGGCATGAAGGCGGCCTACGACGAGATCGTCGCCACCGCGGTGAAGCGGGAGCACGAGCCGGCGCGCATCATCGCCGATCTGCTCAGCGCCGAGATCAGCGAGAAGCAGGCGCGCTCGATCAAGTACCAGATCACCATCGCCAAGATGCCCTGCGCCAAGGAGGTCGACGAGTTCGCCTTCGAGGACACGCCGATCAACGAGACCCTGGTGCGCGATCTCGCCGGCGGCGAGTTCCTCGCACACCAGCGCAGTCTTGTGCTTATCGACGGCACCGGAACCGGCAAGACCCACATCGCCGTCGGCATCGCCCGCGCCTGCATCCGGGGCGGCGCCCGCGGGCGCTTCTTCAACGTCGTCGATCTGGTCAACAAGCTTGAGGCTGAGGCCCGCAACGGTAACCAGGGCAGGATGGCCGACCGGCTCTGCCGCCTCGATTTCGTCGTCCTCGACGAGCTCGGCTACCTCCCCTTCGCTCAGACCGGCGGCCAGCTCCTGTTCCATCTGATCAGCCGGCTCTACGAGCAGACCTCGATCATCGTCACGACCAACGTCGCTTTCGGCGAATGGCCGAGCGTCTTCGGCGACGCGAAGATGACCACCGCGCTCCTCGATCGCCTCACCCATCACTGCGAGATCGTCGAGACCGGCAATGAGAGCTGCGCTTCAAGAACCGCGCCTGAACCCCTCCGCCGATCACCCGGCGGCTGCCTGACCGCCCCTACGCCTACGGCTCCGGGACGCTCAGGCAGCCGCCGGCGCGTGCTTCATCAAGGGGGTCAAAATTGCACGCCGATCCGGGGTCAGGTTTGCGCGCCGATTGACAGTGCATCCTGCCCAACAGGCCTGTGGACAACTCCATGACAACGAACGGAATTCTCCGACGACAGGGCCGGATATGGTACACTTGAGGGAAGAATTTCAATCAACCCGCCCCGACGCCGACGCGGCCTTCATGAAAGCTGCGGGCGGGAAAGAAGTCTGACCATGGAGGCAGCAAAGTCGACGAAACCAATCGCCGTTGGATACTACCGAGTGTCGTCGGTTGCACAGGTCACGAAGGGTCAAGGCATCGAGAGCCAGGCCGCCCGCTGCGCCGAGTTCGCCCGAACGAAGGGCTACGAGGTCGTCCGCATCTTCGAGGACAAGGCGGTCTCTGGAAGCGTCATCGACCGGCCGGGCATGAAGGATCTCCTGGCCTTTCTGCGCGCGCACCGGCGCGAGACGGTTCGAGTCATCATCGACGATATCTCGCGCCTCGCCCGCGGGCTCGAGGCGCTTCGGGCAGCGATCTCCGGCGCGGGCGGCGTGCTCGAGAGCCCCTCGATCGAGTTCGGCGAGGACAGCGACAGCCAGCTCATCGAGCATCTCCTCGCCTCGGTCTCGGCGCATGCGCGCGTCAAGAACGCCGAACAGACGCGCAACCGCATGGAAGCGCGGATCCGCTCCGGCTACTGGCCCTTCTCGGCGATACCAGGCTATCGGATGGAGCGCCGCGAGGGCCATGGCAAGCTGCTAGTCCGCGACGAGCCGGTCGCCTCGATCCTGCAGGAAGCCCTTGAGGGGTTCGCTGCGGGCCGGTTTCAGACCCAGGCCGAAATGAAGCGGTTCCTCGAGGCGGAGCCGCGCCTGCCAAAGCCGGCCTCCGGCAAGCTCGGGCACCAGTACGTTCCAAAGCTCCTCGACCAGCCGCTCTATGCCGGGCTCATCGGTCGCGCAGACTGGGGCGTGAGCCTCCGCAAGGCCAAGCATGAGGGGTTGATCGACATCGCCACCCTCGAGCGGATCCAGGAGCGCCTCAGAGGCACCGCCTATGCGCCGACCCGCGCCAACCTCAACGAGGACTTTCCGCTCCGCGGCGCCGTCGCCTGCGCAGAGTGCGGCCATCCGCTCACCGCCAGCTGGTCGAAATCGAAGACCGGCGCGCGCCACCCGTACTACATGTGCTTTCAGAAGGGCTGCGGCAGCTATCGCAAGTCGATCCGCCGAGAGGCGATCGAGAGCGAGTTCGAGGCACTGCTTGAGAGCCTGGCGCCCACAGAGACGCTCTTCGCCCTCATGCGTCGCATGTTCGAGGACGCCTGGGAGCAACGCCGCACGCAGGCGATGGCGGCTGCGCAGACGATCAGGCGGCGCTTGAGAGATGCCGAGGCTCAGATCCAGGGCCTGCTCGACCGGGTCGTCGGCGCTTCCAACTAGCGCGTCGTACGCACCTACGAGGACCACATCGACGCGCTTGAGCGCGAGAAGCCGGTTCTCGACGAGCGGCTTGCTAAAACCGGCCTGCCGCAGCGGAGTTTCGACGAGATGTTCGAACTCGCGCTCGCCTTTCTCGCAAACCCTTGCAATCTCAGGAAAAGTGAGCGCTACGCCGACAAGCAGACGGTGCTGTGGCTGGTCTTCACCGACCGGCTGGCCTACTGCCGGAAAGACGGGTTTCGAACCCCGAAAACCAGCATAATCTTCAACACCTTAGAGGAGGATCCAACGATGAATGCCTTAGTGGCGGAGAGAGCATCTGCCACTCCCCTGCCCCATGCTGTCTCTGCGCGCTTCATAACACACTGAACCAATACAATTTCCTGAGCATCCGTGTTTCAGGCCGTCGCCCCTGGTTGCAACATGGTGCAGTAATTATGGTGGGTGAAACGATGGATGAGGCAAAATCATGGCTCAAGGCCCACACCCGAGAGACAAGCTAACAGCGGCGACCGCGCGCCGCCTCGGGCCGGGCAAGCACGCGGATGGCGGTGGGCTCTATCTCCAGGTGGATGACAGCGGCGCGCGCAGGTGGGTCTTCCGTACAACCCATCATGGTCGGCGGCGGGAGTTCGCATTGGACCGTTCCCACTCTACAGCGTGGCTGAGGCCCGCGAGATGGCCCGTGAGATGAAGAAGGTGGTGCGTGCTGGCGGTGATCCAATTGCCTACCGCGACCGGGATAAGCGCCAGTCACTGATCTTCGAGGATGCGGCGCGGCAGGTGCACCGGGAACAGATCCTGCCAACTGCACGTAATGCGAAGCACGCGGCGCAGTGGCCGAACACCCTCAGGGACTACGCCTTCCCCGCTATCGGCGTATTGCCGGTGCATGCGGTAGCGCAGTCGGACATCCTGCGCGTGTTGTCGCCCATATGGACCGAGAAGGCCGAGACCGCTCGCCGAGTGCGGCAGCGCCTGCGCACCGTCTTTGCGTGGGCTAAAACCGCTGGACACCGGGAGGGCGATGACCCGGTGGATGACGTGGAGCAGGGCCTGCCCAAACAGCGTGACCGGCAATCCCACTTCCGAGCGCTGCCATACTCCGGGCTGCCAGACCTGATGCACCGCGTTGTCGAGGTTCAAGGCATGGGCGCCCTAGCGCTTCGGTTTGCCATCCTGACGGCTGCGCGGTCTGGTGAGGTCCGGGCTGCTGTCTGGGATGAGCTTGATCTCGTGGCGAAGGTCTGGACCATCCCCGAGGAGAAGATGAAGGGCGGGCGCGAGCACCGAGTGCCGTTGTCTGATGCGGCCATTGATGTGCTGGAGCAGGCACGAGGGCTTGCGACCCGCAAAGAGGATCTGGTGTTTCCATCGACCCGAGCGGGGCGCCCGCTCTCGGACATGACCCTGGCTGCGGTGTTGAAGCGGCCCGGCGTGGATGCAACCGTGCACGGGATGCGCAGCACGTTCCGAGATTGGGCGGAGGAAGCCACCAGCTATCCTCATCAGGTCAAGGAAATGGCCCTCGCGCATGCGGTCAAGAACAAGGTCGAGGCGGCTTATCTCCGCACAGACCTGTTCGAGAAGCGCCGTGACATGATGGATGCGTGGGCCAGCCATGCGACCCAGACCGCGGCAAAGGTTGTGAGGATCGGGGCGTGAAGAAGGCGAATGCAAAGGAGCACAGCGCTCGCGCTTCGACGGCGCATTTACCAGAAGCGGAGAATCTTAGTGTGAGAATTGATCATCTTCGAGCAATTCGCAAAATACTCGAGGAGATGATTGGCAAATGCCTGCCAGACGGTAATGGACTGGACCGTTCGCTGGCTGATCCCGCTTCCATACCCGACTTCGACCGGCATCTGTCGACCGAAACTTATCCGGAAATCACCGCTCGCGTCGATGACCTAAAGAGAATGAACAAACATGCAAATCAATTGCTGCGGACATTAGTCGATACGAAAGCCACATTCAGTCGGCTGGAGGTGCCGATTTCGCAAGATGACGGGTTCAGTTTTTTCAACATTGTGAAATTGAACGGCATTTGGGAATCGGCCGCTAACTCAGTTCTTTGCCTTTGGCATTCTTCTCTTCGGGCGCTTGAGGAAACCGAGGCCGAGCGACGAGCAAACTTCCCAAGAGGACCCGGACGACGCCGCGATCCAGCTCGTTACCGGATCGCAAGTGATCTCGCCCGGTTCTAAGTCAAGCACAGAAAGGAACGACCCACATACGGCTTTGGCGACGGAAAGGTGGCGGGCGATTACATGCGCGCGCTCCAAGCTCTGTTTGGCGCTCTCGGAATCAGTGGGGATCTGAAAAAACCGGCCAAGGAGGCGGTTAACGGGATCACGGAAGAAGAATTAAACCGCGCACGAGAACCAATTATCACATTAGGATCGCCTTTGCGAAACCCGACCAACTGGGACTAGTCCGACGTCATCGCATCGCGACATAGGTCGCCAGCCTGAAAAGGGCTCAGACGATGACGGACGAACCCGCAATTCTTCTCAGTGACCACACGGCATCCTCGCTATTGGGAATCTCCCGCGCGACCTTTTGGCGCCGGGTTTCCGATGGCACCTTCCCCAAGCCGGTCAAGATCGGTGGGGCGACCCGCTGGCGCCGGTCGGAGCTAATCGAAGCGATAGACCGCGCGGCCGAGCGGACGGCCGCTTGACCATGGCCGAAGTGAAACACCCCGGCGCGCTGACGGACGCGACCGGGGCTCTCGTCGATGTCCATGCGAGTGCGAACACGTGCGAGACTATCACCCTCGACCGCGACCGGAAGCTTGGAAGCTCGCGGGAGCGGGACGATGACTACCGCGCCGAGATCGTCCGGCTTAGCGGTACAGCCCGGGTCATCGTCTGCAAGAACGCCATCAGTGGATCCTGCAGCGGGCGCGCACTGGGAGGCAGCGCCGGACCGAATGGCGCGGCTCGCGGTACTTCCGTACCCGGAAAGCGCTGATCGCGGCCTGCGTCGCCCTCTGTGGTCCCTGCGACCCCGCTGCGTTCGCCCGGCTTGCCCTCTTGCCGGAGGTGTTTGGATGACTACAGTCACCGAGCTCTGTGCGGCCAGCCCCATTCAACGGAGGAAAGCAACCAACGCCAAGATGGGCGCGCGCGGCCTGCTCCCGGAGAGTGACTGATGGATTGCGCGGCACGGGAGCACCCGGCCATTGACGCCGCCATTGCCCGGCAGATGCTCGCCACCCTTGCCGACCCATATGTCGAAGACGATGGGGAACTCGAGCTGTGCGCCATCTGGCCTGACCGCCGTGAGCGGAAACCGCCGCAGGCCCGCCACTGCCGGCCTGGGGCGCCTGATATGGACTTCCTCGCCCACCAGAATGCGGCCGGGTTCGGTCTGTATGTCGGCGCGGCGCTGCGGCGTGGCGCCCCGACCAATGGGCGCGCCAGCCGTGAGCACATCGCTTTCACGCGGTGGGTCTTCTGGATCGACGTGGACGAAGCCGCTGCGGCCGAGGTTGTGCTTGATCGGCTAGCATCACAGGGTATCTCGCCCACCTTCTCCGTCGTCACCGGACGCCAGCCCGCCATCCGTCGCCAGTGCTGGTGGCGCGTTTCCGCGCCTCTTAGCTGGCCCGAGGCCGGCCGGCTGATGGAGCGCCTGATAGCGGCGACCGGAGCCGACCCGGCCCCCAAAGACCCGCCACGCGTCATGCGCCTCACGGGCTTCGTCGCATGGCCGAAGCCCGACAAGCCGGGGCGCGTTGCCGAGCTGGTCGAATTCGAGGATGGCAGCGACACTACCTATGCCGCCAGTGAGCTCGAGGCCGCCGCCCGGCCTATGGCGCCTGAGCCGACAGCGAGCAATGCGGGCTTCCATGCAGACACGGATGTGCACGGTTTTCGGGTGAGTTTCGGGGCGAATGGTGAAACATGTGAGGCCGAGGTGGCCGAGCTGCTGAGCCACGTCAGCCCGGACCTTCCCTATTCTGACTGGCTTTCAGTCCTGATGGCGCTGCATCATTGGAACGATGGCGAGGCCGGGCCCCGAGTCGCAGAAGCCTGGTCGGCGCGAGGCGCCAAGTATCGGCCTGGCGAAGTTGTGGAGAAATGGCGGGGGTTCGCTGCGGGCAGCGGGCACACGCTCGCCACCATCGCGAAACTCGCCCGCGACGGTGGTGCGGACCTGTCGGAGATTGCCTGGTGGCACGGGCAGCGCCCGGCGGGCGGTTCATTCCCGCAAAGCACCGACGTTACGCGAGAAAGCAAGAAGACCGCCAGCGGCGAGACATGCGGCGGCGAGGCTACCGAGGATGGCGTTGCCCGTCTCTTTGCCAAGCGGCATGGCGACACGATGAGGTTCGACCACGACGCGGGACGGTGGTTCCGGTGGAGCGGTAGCCATTGGGAGGAGGACCGCACGGGCACCGCGTTTGCCCTCTGCCGAGTGCTAGCCCGCGATGCCTCCGGGCCGCTGTCCGAGCGAGCGCAGAAGAGCGCACGGCGTGCCGCCTTCGTGGAGTGCCGCCATTGAAGTGGTCCACTTGGAGGGTTCGGATGAGCCTGATTTCAGGAGGACCAGAGACTGGCAGGGAAACGGCCGAAGCCGGAGGAGATTGTCTCGAAGCTGCGCCAGGTTGAGGTGCTGCAGGGCCA
>JBCCZI010000168.1:0-6887 GCA_039187815.1 Pseudomonadota bacterium
CGAGCACATCGCCATCGTCTACAACAGACTGCGCCACCACTCTCGCATCGGCGACCGAACGCCCGAACAAGCCAGGATCGACATGACCCGCGCCAAAGCAACATAGTGAACAAGCGCCAAGTCCAGTCTAAGGGGGCAAGCTCAAATAGTCTTGGCCCTTCATCGAAGGATCATGAAAAAGCTGCGACCACTGTTTTACAGGGCGGGAGAATGCCCAAGGGCGCGCCTGACTGGCTTCAGCGCATCAATTCGCCGCCGTTCACGTAGAAGGTTTGCCCCGTGGTGAACTCTGCGCCGAGCATACACTCTACCATGTGGATCACATCCTGATGGGCGCCGAGCCGACCCATGGGAATGCTCGAGACCACGCGCTCCAACCCTTCGGGCGTGTCCAGGGCGTAGCGCTCCCGAACTTCTTCGGTATCAACGGCGTTCGGGATCAGGCAATTCACCCGAACCCGCGGCGCAAACTCGCGCGCCAAGCACTTCGTGAACGCATGGACGCCGCCTTTGGCGCTGCAGAAATTGGTGCCGTTGAGCCGCCCTTGGACGCCGCATCCGGCGCCGAGAGTGATGATCGAACCCTGCCGTGGACCAAGATGGCGCAGAAACTCCTGGGCGGTGATGAAGAGGCCGGTCAAATGGCTGTCGACCACTTCGGACCAATCGTCATCGGTTAGTTCGAGAAAGGGTTTGTCGCGATTCATTCCGGCGCAGGCGATCAGCGTACGGGCGCCGCCATGGATGTCTTCGGTGCACTCGAACAGCGCGCGCAACGCGGCCCGGTCGCGCACATCTGCCGGCGCCGCTAGGACCCGCTCGCGACAGCCCAGCGCCTCAAGGTCTGAGAACAGTGCCGCGGCGCTCTCCGGGCTCCGGTAGGTCATCGCCACGGGGCGCCCCGCGGCGGCGAAGTGTTTGGTCAGCACGGCGCCAAGGCCCCGCGCCGCGCCCGTGATCACAATCGCCTCGCCCTTGCGCATGCGCCGCCCTCCCGTTCGATCTTGCGCCTCGCGCCGCTGCCGCCCCGTGCTTATGGGGCCGTGTCCGTCATGATATTGTAACCGAGTGCGCGTGGGAAAAATATTGTGATCTCAGGAACATAACTGATGATCATCAGCGTCATGAGCAGCACCGCCAGAAACGGGAGCAAGGGCCGGAACACCGCTTCGATGGGCAGTTTGCTGAGCCCGCAGGCGACGTAGAGGCAGACCCCCACCGGCGGAGTGAACAGCGAGATCGACACATTGGCCGCGACGAAGATCCCAATATGCAGCGGGTCCATGCCAAGGGCGATGCCCGCCGGCACTAAGATCGGCATCAGGATGATGATCGCTGGCAGCGCATCCATGATCATGCCGAGCAGGAAAAACATGATGTTCACCATCAGCACGAACACCATCCAGTGGCGGGCGTACTCGATGATGAAGGCCGCTAGGTCCTGGGGGATACGCTCAAAGGCAAGGACAAAGGAAAAGGCTGACGCGGCCGCGAGCACAAAGAGCACCATGCCTGTGAGCTTGCCCGCCTCCAAGAGCAGGGCCGGCAGATCCGCGAGACCAATCTCGCGATAGACGAAGAGGGAGACGATCAAGCCATAGACAACCGCCACTGCGGACGCTTCCGTGGGCGTGAATATCCCGCCGAGGATGCCGCCGAGGATGATCGCCGGCATCAGCAGAGCGAGGAAGCCCTCGGAGAAGACATGGAGCTTCTCACGCCAGTGCATGGGGTCCGTGATCGGAAGATCCAGCTTGCGCCCGAAATAGTAGCAAAGCGCCAAGAGGGCGAGGCCGTTGAAGAGGCCGGGCAGCAATCCCGCCGCGAACAGCCCGCCGATGGAGACGCCGGAGACGACGCCGATGATGATCAGGTCGATGGAGGGCGGGATCAGGGAGGCCGTGGCGCCGGAAGCCGCGAGAAGAGCCGTCGCGAAAGCGCGCGGATACTTGCGCTTGAGCATCTCGGGCATGGTCGCCGAGCCGACGGCGGCAGTATCGGCGCTCGCGGACCCGCAGACGCCGCTGAAGAACATCGTCGAAAGGATCACCACGAAGCCAAGCCCACCCCGGAAGCGCCCGACCATAGTCAACGCCATGCTGACGATCCGCCGGGCGATGCCACCGCGGCCCATGATCGTCCCCGCCAGGATAAACAGCGGGATGGCCAACAGGGTGAAGGAATCGACGCCCGACAGCATCTTCTGTGGCATCAGCACCAGGAAATCGGGCGACATGTAGACGAGGCCCGCCATAGCGGCGAGGCCAAGGGCGACGGCGATCGGTGCCGCTAGAATCAGGGCGCCGAACAGCGTGAGCGCGACGAGCCCTCCCATATCCCGCTAGTCCCGGGCGTTTTGAGGGGGTCGCGCCGGCGCGCGCGGCGGCGTATCAACGGGCCCGACCGCGGCGCGCCAGGCTTGGCGCAGCGCCTCCAGCGTCATCAGCGCCGCGCCGACAACGATCGAGGCGTACGGAACCTCCATGGGGATCTGCATCGCGGGCGCGCGGTGGCCGCTGACGCTGGAGACAAACTTGATCGAGAACCACAGCAGGACGGCGAAGAATACGGCGACGCCGAGATGCATCGCCAGCGCCGCTGCCCGACGCAGACCGCCCGGCAGGCGCTCCACTACAATTCGGAGGGTGAAGTGGGATCCGAGGCGGAAGGCGTAGGCGGCGCAGAGCATGCCCAGCCACATCATAAGAAACCGCGCCATCTCCTCGGACCAAGACAGCGGGGATTCAAAAATATAGCGTGCGACGACTTGGGCGAAGACCACCGCGGTTAGCGCCAACAAGACCGCGCAGATCGAGGCTTCGAGGGCGAAGCGGGCCGCCCGCCCGACAAAGTTCAAAACGGCATTGCTCGCCATCGCCTTCCCTTTCGCGTGAGCGTCCGCTTCGGCGCAGCCGAACTACCCTCACAGGACGGCTCACAGCGCGACCCGATCCGAAAGTTTCGCTGCAGAACTGGGCGGTACAGCTGCGCGTGCCCCTTCAAGCGCGCGTCGCCCTTGATATGACGCCCTTGACGGCTACTCTGCGACGACCGCGTCAATCATCGCCATGCCGCCGACGCGCTCGGCATTTGCCGCGTAGACGCTCTTGGCTTGCTCGCGGAACGCGGCGAGATCGACCTCATTGAACTCGATCCCCTTCTCCATCAGCGCGGCGAGGGCTTCTTCGGTCGCAGACGCCATCGCGGCCCGCTCCGCGGCGGCAGCCGTGGCTGCGGCGTCGACAATGGCCGCCTGGACCGATTCTGGCAGATCCGAGAACACCGACTCGCTGCAGACAAAGCCCGCGGCGAGATACATGTGCCCAGTCAGCGACACGTATTTCGTCACCTCGAAGAAGTTCTCGACCAGCAGATCGACATGGTCGGTCTCGGCCCCATCGATCACGCCTTGTTGCAGGCTGGTGTAGACCTCGCCGAAGGACATCGGCGTCGCCTGGGCGCCCAGCGTGTTGAAGGTGTCGATCAACACGGGGCTACCCATCACGCGGATCTTGAGGCCTTCCAAGTCCGATGGCGTGACCACAGGGCGCGTGTCGTTCCAGGCGTTGCGGACGCCCGAGAACCACCAGCCGAGGAATTTGACGTCGAGCTGCTCTTCCACTTTCCCGGCGACGCTGGCGCCGATCTCGCCATCGACGACCCGGTAGAAGTGATCCGTGTCGCTGAACAGGAACGGCAGGTTGAAGAGGTCCGCCTCCGGCACGAAGGGCGCGAGCCCGCCGCCGGCGCTCTGCACGGAACAGGCGATCGTGCCCAGCTTGAGCATCTGTGCCGTTTCCTCTTCACTGCCCAACTGCTCGCCCGGGAAAATCTGAACTTCGACCGCACCGTCGGTTGCGGTCTCGAGCGCCTCTTTGAAGGCGACGGCGCCGTCCTGGAAAGGATGCTGCTCCGGACCGTTGTGGGCGAGCTTCAACACGTAGTCCGCCGCTGACGCGGTGCTCGAGACAAGCGACCCGGTGGCGAGGGCTGTGGTGGCCAAGATAAAGTTCCGAAGGCGCATCAGGTATACTCCCATTCTATAACTCGGTTGACGTCTCTGTCTGCCCCGTTTTCTCGTTCTTCAATGCATTATTGGATCTTCCACGGCACCACCCCAGATGTCCGCTACGGTAAACCCCTCCGGGAAAGGATCCGTGGGATCGATGACGTATTGAGCCAGGCCGGTGACCCAGGCCCGCCCGGTGATCCGGGGAACCACGGCCGGTTGGTTACCGAGTTGGGTTTCACGCAGCAGGCGGCCCGTGAAGATCGTCCCCAGGATCCCTTCGTGATGGAAATCCTCCTCCAGCCCGAGCTGACCCTTGGCGTGAAGCGCGGCCATGCGCGCGCAGGTGCCGGTGCCACAAGGCGAACGGTCGAGCACCCCTGTCCAGGTGCTGGGGCGTTCCCAATCGAGCTGGCCCGTGGAGACAACCACCGCGTTCTTGGCGCTGGCCCCCGGCGCCGCCGGCGTTCCCGTCATCACGCAGATCGTGACGCCCGAGGCCTCCGGGTTTTCTGGGTGGACGCAGGGCAGCTGCTCCCGCGCCGCGGCCTTGATCATCTCGCCGACCCGGGTGATATCTCCGGCGCTGTCCGGCGTCAGCGTGAGGCCCAGCGCCTCGGCGTCGGCGATTACGTAGAACATGCCGCCCCAGGCGACATCGACAGTCACCGGTCCGAGCGTCGGCACCTCGATCTCGGCGTCGAGATGGGCTGCGAAGGCGGGCACGTTGTCGAAGCTCACGCTCTCGACCTTACCGTCTCGCACGCCAGCCTCGACAGCGACGAGGCCGGCCGGCGCCTCCAAGATCAGGCGGGTCCGCGGCCCTTTGGCCTCGATCATGCCGCTCTCAAGAAGCGCCGTGGTCACGCAAATGATGTTCGAGCCCGACATCAACGGGTACTCGACCTGCTCCAGGATGATGAAACCGGCGTCGGCCTCGGGATTGTTTGAGGGCAGGATCAAATTGCAGTTGGCCGCCGGATAGCCCCGCGGCTCGCGCAGCATCAGCTTGCGGAGCGCATCGCCATGGCGCTCCAGATGCTGCATCTTCTCGTACATCGTGTCCCCCGGCGGGCTGAGGACGCCGCCTGTGATCACGCGACCGGGTTCGCCGCAGGCATGCAGATCGATCGCCTGGATGGCCCGCGACAGCTTCACGGCGCGGCTCCATCGACCGGCGCATCCCATGTGACACGCATCTTCATCCATGGCGCGGTGTTGTGGAAATCAGCGACCACGCTGCCCGGCGGCACGAGCGCATCACACGCCGCGCGTGTTTCCTCGTCCAACGTCATGTCCTTGACGGGCAGAAGGTCCTCGAGCTGGGGAACGGTCCGAGGTCCAATCAAGGGCGCGGTGACGCCCGGCTGATCTTTGAGCCACAGGATGGAGAGTTGCGCCGGCGATAGGCCGATCCGTCGGGCGATCGCGGCGAAGGCCTGACCCACTGCAATGCCCTTTGGCGTTACCCGGTCGGCATAGAACCCGCCGCGCAGGGCCGCGCGGGAGTCCGCGGGATAGGAGTCCGCGGAGGTGTAACGGCCCGCCAACACACCCATGGCCATGGGCGCCCAGGCGATCAGACCCAACCCATGCTTCTGGCAGAGTGGAACCAGTTCGTTTTCGACGCGGCGATCCAGGAGGTTGTAGGGCGGCTGCTCGCAGATGAACCGGGCCAGGCCCTTGAGCTCACTGACCATGATGGCTTCCATCACGGTCCAGGGCGCATGGGTGGAGCAGCCGATATAGCGGACCTTGCCTTGGCGAACGAGATCGGTCAGCGCGCCCAACTGCTCGTCCCAGGGGACCGCGGGCGAGGGCCGGTGGATCTGGTAGAGATCGATATAGTCGATCTGTAGCCGCTTGAGCGACGCCTCACAGGCTCGGATGATGTTGAGCCGAGAATGGCCGTGATCGTTCGGGCCATAGAGGCCGGGGTCGTCCAGGGTGTAGCCTGGACGTCGACGGCCGTGATCCACCTTGGTCGCCACCAGCGCCTCATGGCGACGGCCGGTCGCCTTCAGCGTCCGACCGATGATTTTCTCACCTTCGCCATCGGCGTAGATATCGCCAGTGTCGATCAAGTTGATGCCCGCATCGAGCGCCATCTCGAGGATCCGCGCGCATTCGGGCTCCGGGGTCGGATCCGCGAAGTTGTCGGTGCCCAGCGCAAGGCAGGAGACCTGGACCCCAGTGCGACCGAGTGTGCGATGCTCCATGTGCCTCCGCCTCGGCCGTCCCAGCACCCAGGTCAACCCGCCCGTGGCGCGCCGACTCGTCGCCACTTTCTTGTTCACAACAGTGAGCTTGAAAGAATTTTAGTCAATCAAAATATACAACGCGCAAAATATGCCCTCACTGCCCCTACATTGTGCAGAAGGGCGCTGTTCTTTGGGGTTCCCGTTGTCGCCACAGGGCTCTATCGCGGTCATGGTGCACAGATCGCCAGTTGGACGCGATCGAGCCCTTTGCGCCGAATCTGGGCAACGCGGCTGGTGACATGCTTGGCATAGCGAATGGCCTTGTTCTCCGCCGAGATGCGGAGGGCGATCTCTTTTCGCTGGGCGCCGAAGCTGCGCGCTGTGAGGCGGTCGCCGCCACGGCGCTTCAGGCGAAAGACCGCGGTCGCGATCAGGGCGCGTTTTCCGTGACCGTGGTGTTTTTGCCAGACCGTTCGGCCACAAGCCGCGATCTCGGCGGCATGTCTCTCGCGCTCGCTCCGATTTTGGTCGTTCCCGGCGCGGGGCACGCCGTCGCATATCCGCTCCGACAATGGCCCTTGACGCTGCGCGCCCGCCGCTTCGCGACGTCGCCGCTGTGGCGGTGAAGGAATGGCTGGGCCACCTCGGCGTGAACACCCGCGCTTCGCGCGCATCGC
>JBCCZI010000169.1:0-6792 GCA_039187815.1 Pseudomonadota bacterium
AGCGGATCGCCATCCTTGCTCAGCCGCTCCGATAGCCCGAACAAGCCCGCCCGCCGCATTCTGATCCCTCCTGACCCATCTCGATCAGTGAATCATACCGCGCCCACAGCCGGTAGGTTCTTGCGGGTGTTCAGCTGGCCATCGCGGTGACCGGCTTTGTCGTCTATCGCGCGTTATTTTATCGGAGCAAGATATCGGCGGCATGCGCGAGATGTTGCACGGCTGGTCGGCCAAACTGCGCAGGGCTCTGGGCGAGGTGCATCTGCGCTCGCCAAAGATCTACGAGCTTGGCATCCAGTTGATGGATCTCGCGCTCGCAGCGCGGCCGACGCCAGCGCAACGTACCGCCGCCCGCAGTGCGATCGCGGCCGAGCTTGTGAAATCCGAGGACGCGATGTCGGTCAGCACCCGGCTCGATCGCGACGCGATGGCGCTGCTCGAGACCCGCATCGCGGCGGTCCCGCCCCTACCGATGTGAGCCTGTGCCCGTCCGGTCACGCCTCAGCAAACGGCCGGTAACAATTGCAACACGCCCCCTCTGCCGCTGAAACGTGCGCGAAAACGCCGGTTGCCATTTCTTTGCCATGGCGAAACGGCGGGCGCGGCCCCCAGCTGCAAAAGGACATTGACCATGCGTATTTTCAAAGAAGGCGATAAGGGCTCCGAGGTGAAGCGGATCCAGACCCTCCTGCGCGAGGTGGGCGTCAAGCCTAAGGTTTCGGCCAATGGCAAGTTCGACGGGACGACCGAGCGTGCGGTGAAGGCCTTCCAAAAGAAGATCGGTCTGAAGGCCACCGGCACCGTGGATTGGAAAACCCTCGAGAAGCTCGAAGCGGCCGCGGCCAAGCCGATCAAGTGGACGCTTCCGGCCACCCTCCCCATGCGCACCAAGATCAAGCGCATCATTGCCCAAGAGATCCTGAATTTCAGCGATGCGGAAGATCTGGTTAAAAAAATTGGCAAGGACAAAGAGGCCGATTGGGCGATGCGGGATTACAAGATCGACTTCGACACCTTCCATGACTACGCTCAAGAACTGTGTGACGAAATCGAGACGCTCGGCAAGCACAAGAAGAAGTTTGACAAGACCGAACCGGGCAATTTCCAAGCCTGGATGTGGGACCAGGCGACTGAAAGCTGGGCCGATATCGAGGAGCGCAACCAGATCGCGGGCAAACTAAAGCGCCGGCTCGACAGCTCGCGCGAAGACGCCTTCGCGGTGCTCCGCCCCTTGGCTGCCTGATCCGGTCAGGCGGGGCCCCAAGGGGCCCTCTCCTCGCCCGCGGGGTCGGTTGCGGGCGGGGTTCGACGGCGATAGACGAAAAAGCGCCGCAAGCGGACGGCTGGGATGTGGCATCGCCCGTAACTCTGGGCGGCCAATATGGCGCCTCTAACCGTGCTGAGCGAACACCGACCTGATGCAGAACACCGACCCTCTTGTGATCTTCACGCCTTCGGGCAAACGCGGACGCGTGGCGCGGGGCACCAAGGTGCTGGATGCGGCCCGGAGCCTGGGCGTCGATCTCGACAGCGTCTGCGGCGGCCGCGGGATCTGCTCGAAATGCCAGGTCGCCCCCGCCTATGGCAGCTTTCCCAAGCATGGCGTGACGGTTGAGGAGGATGCGCTCGGCGCCTGGAACGCGGTCGAGGAGCGCTATCACAGCAAGCGGGGCCTCAAGCAGGGCCGCCGTCTGGGCTGTCAGGCGACCATCGAGCGTGATGTGGTCATCGATGTCCCCTCCGAGAGCCAGGTGCACCGCCAGGTGGTGCGCAAAGGCGTCGAGGCGCGCGACATCGTCTTGGACCCAGCAACGCGGGTGTTCTATGTCGAGGTGCCCGAGCCGGACATGCACAACCCCCAGGGCGATCTCGAGCGCCTGCGCGCGGCCCTTGCCGAGCAATGGGAGATCGCGCCCCTGATGGCGGATTTCCGTCTGCTCGCACGGCTTCAAACGGCTTTGCGCAATGGAAAGTGGAGCGTGACGGTTGCCTGCCACCGCGACAGCGCCGAGGTGCCCTGGCGGGTGGTCGAGGTCTGGCCCGGCTATCACGACCAGCCGATCTATGGCTTGGCTGTGGACATCGGCTCGACCACCATCGCAGCGCATCTCTGCGATCTGCGCACCGGCGAGGTGGCGGTCTCTTCGGGCATCATGAACCCCCAGATCCGGTTCGGTGAAGATCTGATGAGCCGCGTGAGCTATGCCCAGCTGAACAAAGGCGGCGCCGCGGAGATGACCGCAGCCGTGCGCGAGGCGCTCAACATGCTGGTCGGCCAGGCGGCCGAGGAGGCCGGCATCGCCCGGGCGCAGATCTTTGAGGGGATCTTTGTCGGCAACCCAGTCATGCACCACCTCTTTCTCGGGATTGACCCGGTCGAGCTCGGTTGGGCGCCCTTTGCGCTCGCCACATCGGACGCTGTCACGGTCGATGCCGCCGAGTTGGGGCTTGCGCTGCATCCCTCGGCGCGGGCGCATGTGCTGCCCTGTATCGCGGGCCATGTGGGAGCCGATGCCGCCGCGGTCGCGCTGGCCGAGGCGCCGCATACGCGCGACGAGATGACCTTGGTCATCGATGTGGGCACCAATGCCGAGATCCTGCTCGGCACTCGTGAGAAGGTGGTTGCCTGTTCCTCGCCGACCGGCCCCGCTTTCGAGGGCGCGCAGGTGACCCATGGCCAGCGCGCCGCGCCTGGGGCGATCGAACGGGTGCGCATCGATCCAGAGACCAAGCAGTCCCGCATCCGCGTGATCGGGTGCGAGGCGTGGTCGGACGAGCCTGGTTTCGCCGAGGCGGTCGGCCCTGGTGGGGTAACGGGCATCTGCGGCTCGGGCATCATCGAGGCGCTGGCCGAGATGCGCATCGCCGGCGTCATGGACAAGCGTGGGATCATCGGCTCGGCCACGGCCCTAGGGGACCGGGTCGAGGCGGTCGGGCGCACCTGGGCCTATGTGCTCTGGGACGATGGCGAGCGGCGGATCACCGTCACCCAGAACGATGTGCAGCAGATCCTGTTCGCCAAGGCGGCGCTCTATGCCGGGGCGCGGCTCTTGATGGACACGCTCAAGGTCGAGCGGGTCGAGCGCGTGGTCCTGGCGGGCGCGTTTGGCGCCCATATCTCGCCGCTCCATGCGATGGTGTTGGGGATGATCCCGGATTGCCCGCTGGACCATGTGACCTCTGCTGGCAACTCGGCCGGCACCGGCGCGCGGATCGCGCTCCTCAATCTCGCCGAGCGGGAGAATCTGAGCACCGTTGTGCGTGAGATCGAGAAGGTCGAGACGGCGGTCGAGCCGCGTTTCCAGGAGCACTTTGTCGACGCGATGCGCGTGCCGCACGAGGCCGCGCCTTATCCGAACCTCGATACCGCCGTGACGCTGCCGGACATTCGGTTCGAGACGGGGGCCGCAGCCGAAGAGGGCGGGCGCCGTCGCCGGCGCCGCGCCTGACAAAGGGGCTCAGGCCGCCTCGGACCCCGCGATCGCCTTGGCCAGTGCCTGGTCGAGATCGGCCATCAGATCCTTGGGATCCTCGATACCGATCGAGAGGCGCACGACCTCGGGGCCGGCACCGGCCGCCACCCGCTGCGCATCGGTCAGCTGGCGGTGGGTCGTCGAGGCCGAATGGATGATCAGCGACCGCGCATCGCCCAGATTGGCCAAGTGGCTGAACAGATTGACCGAGTCGACCAGCTTCACACAGGCGTCATAGCCGCCCTTCACGCCGAAGGTGAAAATCGCCGACGCACCCTTTGGGCAATATTTGGTCTTCCGGCCCGCATAAGGCGAGCTTGCCAGCCCGGCATAAGAGACATACTCGACCGCCGGATGCCCCTCGAGGAACTCGGCCACCGCCAACGCGTTGGCACAGTGCTTGTCCATCCGCAGGCTCAGCGTCTCGATGCCGAGCAGCGTCTGGAACGCATTCTGCGGCGCCTGGCACATGCCGATATCGCGCAAGGTCACGGCGATCGAGAAGAAGGTGAAGGCCAGATTGCCGAAGGTCTCGAAGAACTTCAGACCGTGATAGCCGTCATTGGCTTCGGTCAGCGCGGGAAAACGGCCCGAGGCCGCCCAGTCGAACGTGCCCTTGTCGACCACCATGCCGCCCATCGAGGTGGCGTTTCCGCAGAGGTATTTGGTGGTCGAGTGCACCACCAGATCGGCGCCGTGCTCGAAGGGGCGGCAGAGATAGGGGGTGGCCGAGGTGTTGTCGACGATCAACGGCACGCCGGCACCATGGGCGATGTCGGCAAGCGGCGCGAGATCCGAGATATAGCCGCCGGGGTTCGCGATCGACTCGCAGAACACCGCCTTTGTGCGGCCATCGATTGCGGCCTTCACCGCCTCGAGATCCTCGGTGTCGACAAAGCGAACCTCCCAGCCGAAATGCTTGAAGGCGTGGTTGAACTGGTTCACCGAGCCGCCATAGAGCCGGGTCGAAGCCACGAAATTGTCGCCCGGGCTCATCAGCGGGAAGAGCGCCATCACCTGGGCTGCATGGCCCGAGGCGCAAGCGATCGCGCCGACGCCGCCCTCAAGTGCGGCCACCCGCTCCTGCAGCACCGCCACAGTCGGGTTCAGCAGGCGCGAGTAGATGAAGCCGAGCTCCTGCAGATTGAACAGGGCCGCGGCATGGTCCGAATCGCGAAACACATAGGCCGTGTTCTGATAGATCGGGGTCTGCCGCGCTCCGGTCGCGGGGTCGGGCTTAGCGCCCGCATGGATCTGAAGGGTGTCGAAGCCCAAGCTTTGGCCGGTCATGGCGCCGTTCCTCTCTGTGATGGATCTATTTGCCCGCACACTACCGCGGAACTCCGGAAATCACAGTCTCAATCTGTGCGGAATGGGTTTAGGACAAAAAAAGCCGCCGGTGTCCAGAGGGAAGGGGACCCGGCGGCCAAGCGGAACGAGGGACACGTCTGCCTGAGCCGGGTCGTTCAGCTCCGCCTCAGGATACCGCAGCCGGGGGAGGCCTTGGTATGGGGATCACTGTACAGTGAGTCGGCGCTGTATGCAAGTTGCTGTATGGCCAAAAATCGCAAGCTCTGCCTTTCGGCGATTCAACTCAGGCGCGAGGAGATGATGCCAGTGTTGAAGCCGCCCATGCGCAGCTCACCATGGAGCCGCTGATACTCGATCTTGGGGCAGCGGTTCATCACGACGGTCAGGCCCTGGGCCTCGGCACGGGCGGCGGCATCCTCATCGATCACGCCGATCTGCATCCAAATGGTCTTTAGCTCAAATCTATCCTTGTGGAGCATGGCTTCATCGACCACCGCGCCCGCTTCGGACGAGCGCCGGAAGATGTCGACCATGTCCAACTGAACGCCCTCATCCGCCACATCGGTCAGACTGCGTCGGATCGTCTCCCCCAAAACCACCTGGCCGGCATAGCGCGGATTGATTGGCAGAATGCGATACCCTTTCAACCGTAGGTAGCGCGCCACATAGAAGGAGGGCCGCACCGGATTAATCGACACACCCACCAAAGCGATGCTCCGCGAGCCATCAAGGATCGCAGCCAAGGCGCTGTCATCATAGGAAAACGTGGTCATGGGGTCACAATGCGGCCATGGTTCTTAAGAAGGTCCACGGGATGGTATTGAAAAGAGCCCGCCGATGTGTAGGAAAACAGCACCGGCGGACCAAGTCGGAACGAGGGACAGTGAGAGAGAGACCGGGATCACCCGGCCTCTCCCTTTTTATATGTGATGGAGGTTATGAATTTGTAACCCCCATCGCAGTGTTGTGAGAAAGTTTCCATGCTGCAGCGCAGCATTCTTGCGACCACCGCCTCATCTTTGAAATTTGGAAACCGCGTAGAGCGCAACCGCAGCCGCGTTGGATACGTTCAAGGATCCGAACGGACCAAAGGCGGTTATTCGAACCAACCGATCGCAGAGTTCGCGGGTTCTTGCGCGCATGCCCGGCCCCTCGGCCCCCAAAACCAGACAGACAGGCGGACCCTCGGTATCCAACGCATCCAGGCTCTCCTCTGCCGCGCCATCGAGGCCGACCACCTGGTGACCCGCGCGTTTGATGGTCTCCAGCGCATCGCCGAGATTGCGCACGCGCAGGTAGGGCTGGCGCTCCAGCGCGCCCGACGCGGTCTTGGCCAACGCGCCGGACTCCGGCGTCGAATGATGCCGTGGCGCGAGAACCGCCGCCGCGCCGAACACCTCAGCTGACCGCAGGATGGCGCCCACGTTGTGCGGGTCCGTGACACGGTCGAGCGCCACCAGCGGCCTCCGGATCTCGGCCGCCTCGGCGGCGAAGCCCTCGAGCGGCCCCCAGTCAAGCGGCACACATTCGAGTGCGGCGCCCTGGTGGACCGATTGCGGATCGAGCGGCGCATCGAACCGCCGGGCATCCTGGATCTCGGGCGTCAGAGCGCTGGCAGCAAGGGCCTCCTCCAGACGCAGGGCCGCGTTCTGGCTGAGGATCAGCCGCCGCGCCTCGCGCCGTGGGTTCATCAGGGCATCGCGCACGGCGTGGAGACCAAAGAGCCAGACCGTCTCGGCTGCGTCGCGCCGCCACGGCGCCGAACGCGCCGTCGGTTTCGCCCGCCTCGGATGGTTTGGTCTCGCCATGCGTTCGATCCGGTGCTTGTGCAGGGCGCCTCACGCGATCCGGCTTGACACTCCCAAGGCCCAGAGACTACACGGCGTTTCGTGCGAATGGCCAGAGGCCTCGCCGCCACCGGAGGGGTGGCAGAGCGGTCAAATGCAGCGGACTGTAAATCCGCCCCGGTAACGGTACGCTGGTTCGAATCCAGCCCCCTCCACCATCC
>JBCCZI010000170.1:0-6784 GCA_039187815.1 Pseudomonadota bacterium
CTTATGCATCGCCCAGTCGCCGTTGGAATACTCGCCGATCTTGGTGGCGAAGCCCGCGATGGTGGAACCGCCGGCAGGGCACTTATTGCCATTGATGAAGTTCAGCTTGGGCAGGACCGGTGTGATCTTGGCCGCCACCGCTTTGGACTTCTTCGAGATGGTAACGCGCTGTGCGTCGGCCGAGGTGGGCATGCCGAGCGCCAGGACGGCGGCTGCGGCGACTGCGGTAAGGGTGAGCGTCTTCATGGTCGGACTCCTTTCGGTGCCGCGCTCTGGCGGCATGGATTGAGGTTGAAGCAGCAGACGTTGGGGGCGGACGATCACTCGGCCGGGATGACGGTGACCGGCTGGCCCAGCTTCGCCTAGAGGACTGACCGCGCGGCCTGATAGCGCTGGAGGGCCAGGGCGGCGTCTGTCGCCAACGTGGGCCCGAGCGTGAGTTCCTGCCGGATACGCGGGTTCTCGGTGAGGTAGCTGTCAGCGGCGACCAGGCCGCCGGTGATGAGGGCGCGCTTGCCGGCGTCAGTGCAGCCAGCAACTGCGAGGCCGCCCAAGAGGGCAGCCGCAAGGATAGGTTTCATGATGGTCTCCTGGGAAGAGTGCGGCGGCCAGATCAGCCGCCGCCGAAGAGGGACAGGAACTCGGTGACGAGGTTGGCCCACTCCGCCGTCGCCTGGCCGGCGAGAAAGCCACCGACGGTCAGCAGAGAAGCAAAGCCGGCCTTGGCCTTTGCCAAGCCTTGGCGCGCCTCGGCGAGAGCAGCCTTGAAGTGATCGAGAGCCGAGCGGATGTCCTCTTTGACATCGTCGACGCTCGGCGGGTTCGTCGTCGGATCGGTCATGGGCGTGTCTCCATTGCGATGAGATCAGAGATGCGCGGTAGCAGCAGCGACGGCCCAGATGCTGGCTTGCTGCGCGTTGGTGATGGCTACGGCCGCCTCTCGCAGGGCACCGGGGTTGGCTTCTTGCACCCGCTCGCAGGCCGAGATCAGCGCTGCGGCAAGCGCTTTGATTTCATCAACTGGTGAAAGTGCAGACGGGTTGAAGCCCATCCGCACTTTTGCAGCTGCCTCGTTAGAGATTGTCGCCTGATGATCATTCAGAGCGGCGGTGTTGACTTTGACGTGCATCGCGTCCTCCCATTGGACAGGGGAAATCGCCCGGCGCCTCTTGGCGTCGGGGTCTGGGGTCGTTCGGGTGTTGGGGGTTAGGGCTTCTGCGAGCCCATCATGCTGGCCAGCCAGGCGAAGACTTTCGCGATCCGCTCACGGTGCCAGAGGGCAGCAGCGCCGAGCGCGAACGCACCGCTTAAGAACCAGAAGGCTACGCGCCGCGTTGGTACAGGCGATCCCACTCGCCAACTTTTGCCTCGACCCTTCGCCATGCGCTGATCGAGTTGGTTGAGCCGGTGCTCCCTTACAGCGGCATGGGCCGCCATCTCGCGCAAGACCTCGCCATCGGTCTCTTTGTCGAGCGCGCGCCGAGCGCTGGCGCCGAGCGCTGGCGCCGAGCGCTGGCATAGAGGTCGTCCTCGCTCACTGCTCCGCCCTCACCTTAAGGGACTGCACCTCGGCGCGCAGCGCGACCAGCTCCGTCTCGATTGCCGCCAGGCGCGCCTCGAGGCCCGCGGGCTGCGTCGACGCATCGGCGGCGAGCTTGGTCCGAACGGCCGAGCGGATCGCGCCCATTTCGATCAGGGTGCCAGGGCAGGTCTTGTTCGTCCGAAACTTCGCCGGCACCCGGTCATAAACGATCAGCGTTTTGACCTCGCGATGACCCAGGACGTTGGCCGGGTCGACCATCATACTTGATGGCACCCAACCGTTTCCTTAGCCCATCTCACCTCCGGTGTTCACACATGGGCTCTTGTCCAGCGCCTCCACCCAGCGCTCTTCCCGGTCGGCAATCCCTTTGACAACATCACCCGCATGAAGCGCGAGAAGGGGACCAAGCGACCGGCCACCGTTGATGAGGTTTACTCCTTGGCCGAGGCTCTGATAGCCTCAGAACACCCCGGCCTTGGAGCCGCCGCGCTGATATGCGCTGATATGCGCTGATATGCTGTGCCGCGCTGAAATGCTTTGAGTGGCACCAGCGGCCCGAGAACGTGCTCGCTGGCAAGATCACTTGGTCGGGCTATCGCCGTGGGAACAGCGTCCGCATCGTCCATCACAAGACTGGAAAACAAGTCACGCTCGCTCTGAGCGACGATCAAGGCACGCTACACCCGGAGATAGAAGAGTTCCTGTCACGAGTGCCGCGCCTCGGCCCACCGATGGTTCTGACCCCAACAGATCTGCCCAAGCCGTATCAGAAACGCAGGCCGAACGAGACCATCGCTAGGGTGCGGAAAGCCGCTGGACTGGCGAGCGATTTAACCCTCGCCGCATGCTGCCATGGCGGTCTGACCGAGCTCGGAGATGCAGAGTTAATCGAGGCGGAAGGTATGGCGAAGGTATGGCGCTGTCGGCTCACTCGAGCCCCGCCAATCTGCGCCTCTATCTGAAATCGACGGATCGTCAGTGGCTTTCAGGTGCGCGAAAGAGACGGGCCTACAGAAACGAAAACGGCACATGAGTCGAAACAGCCCCCGACGACGGAGTCGAAACGGATGAGAAAAATTAACTATTTCAACAGCATAAAGATGAGCCGCCCCAGCCATTTTAGCTGGGGCGGCGATACCCGTTTCGGGGTATTGGGGCTACCTCCGGCACGTCGAGCCGAGACGGGTGTGAGAACGGGGGGGTGATCCACGTCCCTGCCTGGCGCGTCAGAAGGTGAATTTTGTTTAACGCGAGCTTGGTAAACGACAAGTTAACGCCCAGCGCAAAGGGTCCATCTTCCGATCGATAGGATTATCCAATCGCCGCTACGCTTGAAGACTCTCGATTAGGGCTACTTCGTGTTTGGACAACGTTATCCTAGGAGAGGTACGCCCAGATGGCCGATGACCGCACCAGACAAGCCGGACAAGTGCGCTCGTTGACCCGCGCACTGTCTCTGATGCGCCATTTGGCTGAGTGTCCGCATGGGATGACACTCACTCAACTTGCGGACGTGGCCGGTTTGCCGCCCTCGACAACGCATCGGCTGCTCACGACCTTGGAGGCCGAGCGCTTTGTGCGTCCGGACGGCCAGTCGGGCATGTGGCGGATCGGTGTCGCTGCGTTCTTCGTTGGGTCGGCTTTCGCCCGCTCCCGCGACAAGTTGGCCATAACCCGACCGTTCCTGGCGCGGCTGATGGAGCTGTCGGGCGAAACGGCGAATCTGTTCGTGGAGAGCGATGGAGAGGTGGTCTGCATCGGCCAGATCGAATCACGCCACGCCATGCGGGCCATTACAGGGGTTGGCGGGCGCGTGCTCCTGCACGCCTCGGCGGCGGGTAAGGCCATATTGGCGCACATGGATGCGGGTCGGCGGGCGAAATTGCTGAGCGCCCAGCCGCTTCGCGCGATCACCGACCAGACCATCACGGCGAACGAGATCTTGACGCGCTCCCTCGAGGAGGTCCGCAATATCGGCTATGCCATCGACGATCAGGAGCATGCGCTCGGCTTGCGCTGTGTCGCGGCGCCGATCTTCGACGAGACGGGCTCGCCCGTCGCGGCTTTGTCCGTTTCGGGTCCGTCGGCCCGAGTGACACGGGATCGATTGGCGACACTCGGACGGGCCGTTGCGCATGCGGCGGTCGAGGCCACGCGCGACTATGGCGGCGAGCCGCGCATCGCCGCGCAGTGATGGCGTAGCGCGCCGGCCCGTCGCCGCAATGCGCGGGCCTTCGACGCTCACACCTCCATTGGATCTTGACCGAAGGCCCAACCTCCAGAACTGCTGGGATACAAGGTTTCGACAAACTGCGATCCATCGCGGTTCTCTGGGCTCTCGGCAAAGGCGAGGATCAGGTCGGCGCGGTCGAAACCCGGATCAGACAACACGTTCTGCCAATAGGCGACGCCTGCGGCATCGGGTGCGCGGTCGAGCACATTGTCGAAGAGCCGCGTGACCAGCGCCAGATCATCCAGGCTGTCTGGATCGCCAAAGGCCTCGGCAAACTCGTCGGACCCGAGGAAGGTTTCGGCCAGCGTTTTCTTCGATAGCCCGGCCTCGTGCTGTCCGATCCAGAAATTCAGGCCTGGTAGATCGATAGCCCCGTCGCGATCCAGCGCGGCCTCATAGAGATAGGCAACGGTCTGGGCGGCTTCGACGCTGACCGGCTCGGGCGCATCGAGCGCGTTGGTGGACATGTCGCCCGCGACCTCGCCGGCCTCGGACCCCAGGGGCAAAGAGGTGCTAAGGAGCGTCAGACCAGCGCTCGAGCCGCTCCCCTGGAAGCCGACCTCGATGGTTTCGCCCTCATTCACCGAGCCGTTCCAACTGGCATTGCGCACCTCGAGGACGCCGTTTTCGTGCGAGACAATCTCGGCGTTCCAGATGTTCGTGATTGTCGCTTCGGACGCGATGCGCGCTGTCCAACCGCCGCTGACCGAGCCCTCGGGTGTCAGCATGAAGCGGGCGACAAAGCCCGAGCCCCAGTCATCCACGCTCAGCTCATAGCCGCCATCAACGCTGCCGGTGCTACCACCGCCATCGCCGGGGGTCGGGTCTGGCGGATCGACCGGGTCGATTGGGGGATCGACCGGATCCGGCTCGTCCGGCGGATCGTCCATATCGCCCGTTCCAGACCCGGCGCCCGACCCGTCTGACGGCAGCGCATCGCCGAGCGGGTCTCCGAGCACCACCATGCTCTGGAAGTAATCGATGACATCCGCGTGGGGCACATCCAGCGCCGCCCATTGAGGCCAGTCGAAGGTGTCGTTCATGAAAGGCGTCATCTGGTCGTGGCTCAGCACCGTCAGATGGTTGACGTCGTGCGCCCGCGCGCCGGAGCCGTCTGGGAACACCATTCCGCCATGAACGCGACCATGCATCCAGCCGCCGTAATGCGGCTCCATTTTCTGCGTGCTGACAAAGGCGTCGACCAAGTCGTGTTCTGCCAGGTATTCGGCAAAGCCCGCATGGCCGTATGCCTCGACCATGGCGATGACGTCCTCGGACTCACCAAGCCGCGCCGTGCGCTGGATATCGGCGATGATCTGTGGATCGAAGGCATCGTCGCGGATCCAGCCGACCTTCGCACCCTGCATGCCGTACCAAAGCCCGACGCCCAAAAGGTCTTGCCCATAGGCCTGGCTGTTGTTGGTCAGGCCGTTTGCAAAGGCCCATTGGCCGATGGACTCCTGCTCGAGCGCTTCGAGCCCGAGAAAGGCGCGCAGGCCGTTATAGGCGACCATCGCCTCGGTCGTGATCGCCGTCCGCCCGCCTTCCAGGTCGCCATGCATGGTGTGGCTGCTGCTGCCATGGAAAGTGCCATAGGTGGTGATGTCCACATAGCCGCCAGGATCCGCAGGCGGGTCGATGGGGTGGTCCATCCCGCCGCCATGGTCCCCGTGATCGCCGTGATCGCCGTGATCGCCGTGATCCCCGTGATCGCTATGGTCCCCGTGATCGCCATGCCCACCATGGTCATCCGTGGTGTCGCCATCGTCCATGCCCTCATCCATGCTGCCATCGCCCGCGTCGCCGTCGTCCATGTCGCCGTGATCACCCGCACTCGGGCCGTCGTCACCGGCCGTCTCTCCCTCGAGCAAGGGCGCAAGTAGGTCCGCCGCACTCGCACGCACGGTCGTCCAATCGTCGAGCACATAGCCGCCCGTATCGCCGGAATTCGGGTTCCACGACCACCAGGCAAAGCTTGGACCAAGCGCGCCCGGCGCCAGATCGTTCACGCCGTCGCCATTGAAATCGCCGATTAGATAGGTCGTGATGGCCTCGGCCCACACCAGATCCAGCGGATTCTCAAGTCGGGAGCCGAACTCCCCGAGCAGCACCGGCGCGATGCCCTCCTCGTAGATGAACCCCCAGTTCTCGCGGAAGACGTCATACAGATCCGAGCCGTCAGTGAACCAGGGCTGCTGGAAGATCGAGGCCGGATAGTCATGGGGCGAGTAGACCAGCTTGTCGTCCACATCGAGCTCGACCGGACGGTCGCGCACGCCCTGCAGCTGGCCGCCCCACCAATAGTTCTCGCCCTGATAGGTGCCGATGCCCTCGACCAGGATCAGCCAGTCGGGCGCCACATCGAGCACCGCATTGCCCGCCGTCTCGGCTGCAGCGGCCCAGTCGTTGCGCTGGCCCGTGCCCCAGGTCCCGAGATGCGGCTCGTTCAGCAGATCCGCACCGATCACGGCCGAGCTGTCGCTATAGCGCGTCGCCAGGATCTCCCAGGCCTCGATCCAGTCAAACTCGTCATAGGCGCCGGAGTACCACAGCCCTTCGGCCCCATTGCCCTGGGTCACCCGGTGCGCATCGAGGATGATCTTGATGCCGATCTCCTCGGCATAGGCGACGATGCGGTCAAAGATCTCGAGCGTTGTCAGGCCGGCCAGGCTCGGATCGCCGCCAACGCTGGTGGCCACGCCGTCCTCGAGGACGTTCTGTACCGAGAAGGGCAGGCGGATCGCATTGAAGCCTTCCTCGACCATCTGGTCCATCATTTCGGTCATCGGCCGCTGCCAGAGGCCATGGGGTGCTCGGACGTCGTTCTCGGCGCCAAACCAGTTCACCGCGCGGATCTGCACGGGCGTGCCCGATGCATCGACGATCTGGTTGCCCGAGGTCGACAAGGGGCCTGTGGGCAGCAGACCCGACGAAGACCCGCCGCCGTTGCCGCCGCCACCTCCTGGCGGATCCATCGGGTCGTCGACCGGATCATCCACGGGGTCGTC
>JBCCZI010000171.1:0-6675 GCA_039187815.1 Pseudomonadota bacterium
ATCATGCGACCTGCACGGCGCGCCGTGATCGTGGCGAAGGCTGAGGCCGGCGGCCACGGCTTTTCCGATCGCCCCGATCGCCCCGACGCGCGCCATGACGCCCTGGCGGAGGGGCTCGAGCGCCTCGTGCCGGGGGCCGTTCAGCGCGGCAGGGATCCCCAGTGCAGCCTGCTCGCCCGGCGCAACGTCAGACGTCTGGGCGCTTGCGTGCATTTCTACAGTCTAGTCGCGTTGGTTGAAGTGGGGCGTGGATGGACTGAAGCGGCCTCAGGCTGCGTTCTCAAAGATGGCAAGGTCATTGGCCGCGGAGCATGCGATACAAGGGCGAAACTGCGGCGTCTATCTTTGCGGCCGAAGCCCCTTGCCGTCGTTCCGGACCCTAACCAGGCCATCGAGATCTCTGGCACCGCAGAACAAGAGGCTGGCGGTTATGGCGGGGTTGCCTCACTCACCTCGCCCGACCGCTTTGACCAGCCGCGAGTGCATTGTGTGATCATCCTCGAGCCGCTTCGCAAGGATCCCATCAACCTTGGACACGGCAGCGGAGGGTGGACCGAGGGAGCGGTGCTCCAGGTCGCCGCGACCTCGTGGTTCCCATCGCAATCTTCCAAAGGAGAACCTGGAACGCGTGTGCCGGCTCCGAGAGGTCAACGCGTTCAACTGCAGTTCAAGGGACTTTCCGCAGGTATCCAGCGCACCAGATGGCGCATGCCCCGGGTTGCGCCTGCCGCAAGAATGGGGTTGCGGCGGCTGAGGCGAGGCGTTAGACCGCGCCTGTCATGCATCGGCGTCACTGCGGGTGCGGGCCTCGGTCCAGCCAAACGGCTTGGAAATGGACTGAGAAATCGGCTAATCCGGCGTAGCTCAGCGGTAGAGCATCGGACTGTTAATCCGCAGGTCGTAGGTTCGAATCCTACCGCCGGAGCCAAGAATTCCAACGGGTTAGCCCGCATCTGTCGCATCCCCTTCAGTCTTTTCTCCAGTGGTTTCTACACCTTTCCGTTCCAGCAGGCGCAGAACCTCGTCCGTCGCGGTCGGATCGAGCGTGGCGTAGTGGCGCAGCATCCCGGCTGCGGTTGTGGGCTGCCAGCCGAAGTGCCGCGATAGCTGCGAGAGCCCCGCCCCGGCCCGGTAGAGGCGCGTGACGGCGGTCCCCCTGGCATCGTAGAGGCAAGCCGCTCATCAAGCCCGACGCCCCTGGCCCGCTTCTTGACGGCCTTGGAGGCCCACTCCTCCGAAAGCGCGGTGCCCTTCTCGTTCGTCAGGATCAGCAGGTGGCCGGCGGGCGTGCTGTCTATGATGCGTGCCGCGGCCTCAGTGACCGGCACGGCTGCAATGCTGCGCCCTCGGCTCTTGCCTGTTCGCACGCTGATCTGCCGTCCCTCGGGCGTCTTCTGCACGTTGGCGCGCGTGAGCTTGACCAGATCGCCGGGCCGAAAGCCGGTCTCGCAAGCGAGCGTCAGGATCCGAGCCAACCACTCCGGTGCGCCGCCACAAAAGGTGGCGATGTCATCCCCAGTCCAGACCACCTCTGCGCGACTGGCTCTGTAGAGCCCTCGGGAGCCGCCCTTAAGGTGGTGGTGGTAGAGCATCCCCGCGTCATAAGCCCAGGTCACAATTCGCCGGAGCATGGTCCACGCATAGAGTGCGTTCCGACCAGTCCAGCGGTCCCGCCAGCGCGTGGCGACCTGCCGGATCTTCGGGCTGCTGAATGCCTCGATGGGCGAATCCCCAAACTTCTTGCGGATCTCTTCACACCAGCGCCGGTAGTCGGCCTTTGTGCGCGGAGCCAGCGCCCGGAACTCGCCGCTGTCGAGATAGGCTGTGATGATCCCGCCGAATGCTTTGGAGTCTGTCGGCCTGCGCTTAGCGGCCCGGTAGGCATCGACATACTCCGGCCCGCCAAGCTCCACGTTGTCGGTAGAGCGCCAGAAGGTCGAGCCCTTTCCGCCTCGGATCGAGTGATATTCGATGATCCTGCCACCGGTCTGCTTCCTCTGGCGGTGGATGTGTTTCAGGTCAATCCGAACCATGCTCTGCCAGCCATGCCTCAGCCTCGGTGCGCTCAACTTCCTGCGCGCCCTCGCTCCGAGCGTAGACGCGAACCACAGGGCCATCCACCTCGACCGATCGATCTCGAGCCCCGCCTCCTGAGCGGCTTTCAGCGTACGGGTAATGGCGGCCTGCGTTCCGCAGCGCTCGCCCATCAGGCGCGATATCTCGGCGGGGCGTGTCATTCCTCGCCCTCGGCTTCGAGGCCCCATTCAACCAGCGTGCGCACGGCTTCGCTGAAAGACGCGGCGTTGCCTTGGTTCATCCAGTCTTTGATGGCATCAACATGATCTGGATCGAAGTATATGAGGATACCGCGCTTTCGACCGCGAGTGTGACCATTAACTCCACTCATTGTCCTATCCATCCTGAATATGCCGCCAAGGCGGCCCAGCAAAGGACCGCGGAGAGAATGGCTATGGCGGTATCTCTCACCTCCTCACCCACTGGCCATTGAGCTTCTGCTTCCAGCCGTGGGCCTTGGACCCGGGCAGAGGGTTTCGCACCGTCCGGCCGATGCCGGCCGCGCGCCGTTCCATGCGCCCTGCCTTGGCGATGTGAGCCTTGTCCGTGGCGGTCTTGGCCTTGTGGCAGGACCAGCAAAGCGGCTGCAGGTTCTCGATCGAGTCTTCGCCGCCCATGGCGAGCGGGATGATGTGATCCCACTCGGGTGGGTTCTTCATGTCGAGCTTGACCCCGCACTCGGCGCACCGGCCGTTGAACTCGAGCAGGCGAGCCATGAGCTTGGTCTCAGAAAAGCGGCGACGGGTCATGTGGGCTCCACAAGGTCGGCGACCCGATCCGTCCATTCTGACGTCGGCAGGGGTTAACAGCCTACCGCCCGGTCATCTCCTTCCGGGCGGCAGCGGCGAGGAAGGCGGATCGGACTCGCTCATAGGAAAGGGGACGGCAATCAAGACGGCGCGCCTGGCCGAGGTCTCGACCATCGACTTCGAGGCGGGGTGGCTGCGCGAACCAGTCGGCTGATCGCCGGCCGCCGGCCTCTTGACCTTGGGTTACTCCCTTCCCACGTAGAATTCAGATAGATTGATCAGAGTGGATTTTGGAGTGCAGTCATGTTCATCAAGCATGTGATCAAGTCTGGCGAGACCTTCGACGCTCTTTGCAAGAAGTATGGGGTCAAGCCGGGCGACTGGAAGGCGCTCTGGGCGCTTCAGGTCAACAAGGCCATCGCCGCCAAGCGCAAGACGCCCGAGGAGCTGCAGACGCGCGACGTGCTCTGGTTCCCCGATCGCAAGGCCGAAGTCTGTGTCTTCGAGTACAAGGGGATGGCGCAGGTCTTCGACAAATCCGAATGGGAGGACTTCAAGAAGGCGGTCGGCAACCGGATCGCCGCGACCGTGGTCAAGCGCGCGACCGCCGAGCTCGACCGGGTCCACGGCCGCTATATCGACATCCGCAAGCTCGAGAAGGAGCACTCGATCGTCTCCTGGTTCGTCACCGGAAAATCGGTCGGCACCGCCAACCGGGACCTGGCCTTCAAGGCGGTCGACCATCTGAGCAGCACGGTCGAGGCGCGGAATTTCGGTGCCTTGCCCAAGGCGATGGAGCATGCCGACCGCGCGCTCGCGGTGTTCGCCAAGGAGGTCGACGCCTATGTGGACGACTATATCAAGGGGGCCGACCGGCTGGGTGCCACGGTCAAGCTGACGAGCGATGTCAGCTTCACGCTGGCCGGGGTGATCGCGGCGACGGCCTTTGTCGCGGCGACAGGCGGCGGCGGATTTCTCTATATCGCCAAGGTCGGTGCCGCGGTCGGCGGGGCGACCGGCTATACCAAGGCGCTGACCAGCGAGATCGGCAAGCAGCTGGCCGGGGTGCCGCGTACCGGCGGCGAGGTCTCCTGGGCGATTTTCAAGAAGACGATGACCGGCGGGGTGATCGGCTTCCTTTCCGGACCGACGGGCAAGCTGATCTCGGGCAAGATCGCGGATCGGCTCGCGCAGTCCATGGCGCAAAGACAGACCGCCAGCCGGCTCGCGAGCTGGCTAATCAATCAGCAATCGAGCGCCTTCAATAGCCTGACGCGCGGGTCGTTCGAGCGGCTCAACGCGGCGCTCGGCGAGAAGGTGGCGGCCCAGACCGCCGAGAAGGTGCTGGTCGAGATGGCGATCCGCTACAAGACGGCACAGTTCTATAAGGATCTGACAACGCGGGACAGCAAGCCCCTGCAGGCGGCGTTCCGCGGCGTGCTGGGCACCGCCAGAGGGACCGAGAGCGCCGAGATGGTCGCCGAGCGCGTGGCGCGCAAAATGGAGACCGAGACCATGCACCGGCTGGTCTTCACCAAGCTGGTGCGCCAGCACGCCGCGACGCTCAAGCAGATCTTCGACCAGGAGGCCTATAAGGCCGAGAGCAAACATGCCGGGATCGAGTGAACCTCGCCGATGCGCGCTGCCATCGCGGACAGCACCGGATTGACGCGAGTTCGTCAGAGACCCGACGCATTCGGATTGAGGGACACGCATGATCATCGGCTATGCCCGTTCAGAGTGTTGACTTGAAGGCCAGCAGTGCCTTCGTCAGAGCCATCGGAAATTTCAGTTCGGGAGATTGAGAATGGCAGACTTGGCGAGAGGGGCCAAAGGCTCAAAGCTCATCGAGCTTCAGAGGCGTCTGAACGAGCAAGGAGCGAAGCCGAAGCTCAAGGTCGACAGCGTCTTCGGCCCAAAGACGGAGGCCGCGCTGAAGGGCTTTCAGAAGAAGGCAAAGGTCGGCAAGAAAGCCGGCGTTGCCTGCGCCAAGACCCTGGTTGCACTCGACAGTCCCAAGAACGTCAAATGGACACTAGCCGACTTCGTCAAGCTTCAGAAGCAGTACGACCGAGATCGAGAGCGGTGCCGGGTCGGGACGGTCAATTGCCTCGATGAAGCGGAGAACGTTGATGATCCCGAAATCCAGAAGGCCCGAAAGCGTCTGGACCGACTGGAGTCCAAGGCCAACGCCGAACATCTAGGAATGGCCCTTACCCTTGCGTCTGGCGCTAAGCGGCAGCGAGAGCACAAGGCCGCTGCCAACGGACTGGAGGCATCAGCGGCTCTTCTGTTTGCACAGACCGAGACAGATCGCTGGGAAGAGATGGTTGAGGCCTGGCAGAAGACTGAGACCGACGCCGCTACGCTGGTCTCGGACATCAACGGCATGATCAGTGATCGCGAGTAGGCGCAAGCGCCGGTTTCAGGGTGCCGGCAGGATGCCGAACGTGTAGCCGATGTCCGAGATCACGAAGAGGACTGGGATGAAGAGGCCGAGCGCCGAAGTAAAAAACACCACTATGGTCATGTCTATCGAGTACTCAATTTCATTTGGAAAGCTGCCCAGTAAATTCAATAGCGCCCTAAGGGTCGAAATAAATAAAATTATTGGCCAAAGAGAAAACACCGCCAGCATGCTTATAGAAAGCTGCCAGTAAGATGAGTATATTTGAATTGGGCCAAGAAATCTGGAGACTCTTAATCTTCGATTTTCGTTCGCAAAATGGAAGCTCCTCGTGAACACAACTCCGATTATGCAATAGTCGATTGCCATCTCGGGAAGTCCAAGGGGAAACCAAAACAGAAGGTTATCAATCACCCATCCCTGCACCGCCCTGTAGTGCTGGAAGATGCCGACTTCGAACCACTCCTTCCACTCGACGATGCCATCAGCGAGCCCCGCCAGCCCAAGCCACGACAACAGCGTGCCGATGATCACCATGTACCAGGGGACAACAGGGCCCTTCGGCTTCTCTTCGGTCATGGGGCCTTCGCGGGAATCAACTCGAGGAGGGGAGAATAGCAAGGAACGATCGGTCGGCGAGATGCCGATCCAGCCGTGCCACGCTCGCCGAGTTCGAATGCCATTTCGAGACGCTGGGGGCCAACGCTAAGGGTGCGCTGGCGACGATCACCAACTTCGGTAGCTGCTACAACCGGATCAAGCCGGTGCTGCTCGAACAGGCCACGCGAGGCCGGACAGTGAAACTTGGCAGCGGGCTCAGCGGCGCGATCAAGAAGCTGTCCTAGAGGAGCACAGCCTCTGGGGGCTCCTTGGGGGCACCACCACTCGACCGCCCGCTGACAGGCGGCGGGGGCGATTGAGGCGGTCGGCGCCCCGCCCGCTTTTCGGCATCAAGACCATCGCGGCGGGCGAGTGGACCGACCACATGAGCCGTTCTTCGGGGCGGCTACGCCACAGACAACCACTCAGAGAGATCCTGAGTGCGGAGGTTGAAGGCCGAGCGGGGCCAAACTTGCCGGCGACAGAGTTCAAGAAGTGAGTTAAAAGTTCGCAACGGCGCCTCACATAGCATGCCTTACGGTTTGAGTTCTTGAACGGGCTGTGCAGTTTGGGGCTATCACCATTGCCAGGTCGAGGGTCATGACAAAGAAAAAGTTAGATCACCGATATCCTAACCAACAACTCCAGCAGCAAATGGCAGTTCAGAGTCTAATACATGATGTCTCTCTTCCAACATTTTCAGTCAATATGAACCGCTCCGGTTTTGCCGGAGGCTTATGATCTTTAGCTACGCGGCCTCATCACGAGTTTCCAGCGCTGCATAGAAATTGGCTTCGGCTTCTGCGGGCGGGATGTTGCCGATCGGCTGGAGCGGCCGGCGGG
>JBCCZI010000172.1:0-6564 GCA_039187815.1 Pseudomonadota bacterium
AGACGACGCTGGCTCAAATCGACGAACACATCGATGCCAATGCGATGGAGAAGATCGATCTGCACAGCCTGGCTGACATCGCCGCGATGCCGGTGGGAAAGTTCGTCCGGGCTTTCAAGCGGACGACTGGGCAAACTCCTTTTCAGTATATGCTCCAGTCTCGACTCCGTAAAGCTCAGCGTCTCGTCGGCACAACATCCTTTCCGATCGCACAGATCGCTACGGATTGCGGGTTTGCATCACAATCGCACATGACCGACTTGTTTCGGACAAAACTCGGGTGTACGCCGGGACAGCTTCGCAAGTAGCAAGGGTCGTGAGCCTGCCACTCGTGTAGTGTCACACATTCATCCAACCACCATCGTTAACAAGGTCACTAGCGGTGATGAAGCTGCTCTGATCGCTTGCAAGAAACAATGCCGCCTCAGCTTGTTCTTCCGACGTGCCAGCCCTGCCAAGCGGGGACCCATGCCCTGCCATCTTCTCAAAATCGTTGTAGAGTTCCTCCGGCGCGTTCGAGTTTTTGAAGAACTCCGTTGGCACGATACCCGGGCTGAGGGCGTTGACCCGGATGCCGCTCGGCCCGAGTTCGGCGGCCATGGACCTTGCGAAGGAACGCACAGCCGCTTTGCTGGCGAAATAGAGGCTTCCGCCCGGTGCGCCTTTAGCGTGGACGGCCGATGCCGTTAGGATGATCGATCCGCCCTTACCCATCAAAGGCAGAAGCTTTTGGATCGTGAAAAATGCAGCTTTGACGTTCAGGTCGAACTGGCGATCGTAGAGAGCCTCGTCGACTTCGGAGATCGGGGCAAACATACCGTTGCCTGCATTGACATGAACGATGTCGACATGCCCCATCGCCGCCTGTGCTTTGGCCGCAAGCTGGTCGAGATCGGCAAGAACGGTCGAGTCAGCGGCAAGTCCATGGGCGCCGATGCCGAGGGCATCTACAACGGCATCGACCTTTGCAGGCGTTCGTCCGGTGACAAGAACTTCTGCGCCTTCCTCGAGAAACCGGCGTGCTGTGGCCAGTCCGATCCCAGTCGTGCCCCCGGTGATCACCGCCTTCTTATCCGCAAGGCGTTTGGATCTCTGCATGATGTGTCTCCTTCTGATCTTGTGTTCTGCGGTTATTCGACCTGCGGGTCGAATAACCGGTTCTGAGCGAGGGTCTGTAATCCGGTTTGCGCGTCGAAACTCGTGGCTCCATCGCGCCCGCACGAAGCTGCCCGGTCGACAGGTGGATCTTTGGCAGGTTCGCTTTGATACAGCCCTGAAGAGCGGGCATCGCTGTCAGAGGTTAGGACAGTGTCGGCTGCAAGGTCTTCCAGATCAGCGATCGATTCTTTCTAGATTCTGGGCATTTCCGCCGGGAGAGGGCGTCGTGGTTGAACTCTGGAGCTGGCGCGGCCCCGACAGTCTGCTCGTAGAGTGGAGCCGCGACCCGAATTCGATTTCGTCCGTCGTCTTCGTGAGTTGATGGGTTCGATGACCTGCAGTGGCACAGGTGGATGTCGCGGCACGGCAGAGCTGACCTACAAGGATCGCCGGTCAGTCGCAGCAGCGTTGAAGGCGATCTGCCAGGCCACCAATGCCGACGCCGGAGCGCGGCCGCCCTGGAGGTCTTCGCCGAGAGCGTCTGGGGCCAGAAATACCCGCGAACGCCCTGTCCTGGCGGCGGCACTGGTCGGCCGTCATCCCGTTCTTTGCGTTTCCGGACAATGTCCGCCGGATCATCTATACGACGAACACGACCGACGCTTTGAACGCCAAACTGCGCCGAGCGGCTCGGACCCGAGGCCACGTCCCGACCGACGGAAGCGCCGCCAAGCGGCTCTTCCTGGTCTTGAACCTCGCCGAGAAGGAAGGGAGAATGCCTCCCAGGGAACGGGGCATGGCAAAGGCCCAGTTCGCGATCCTCTTCGAAGACCGCTTCAGGACCGCGGGCTGAAAATGTTCAACCGATGTGGCCCACACACGAAACTACTGACAGTCCCGTGTTCACGCCAAGATTGCCCAGCCACTCCTTCACCGCAGCAGCGGCGAGTTCCGGACCATTGTCGGAACGGATGTGCGACGAAGTTCCCTGCGCCAGCATCAGCTCGGCGAGGATCTCGAGCACATCAGAAGAGTTGAGCCGGCGCTTCAATACGATGGCCAGCGCCTCTCGGGTGACCCAGGACCCGGCACACGCGGCGTTCGGAGACGCCGAACTCGGCGCAGACTTCCCGGACCTTCTCGCGGCGGCGCGCGTGGCTCAGAAGTAATGGGATGGACCGCCCCTCCATCCTCGGCTCGGATCGTGGAGCCTGGAAACAGCCGGAGAAGACGAGACCAGCCATGAATGAAATCCACGCCGTCGGGATCGACCTCGGGAAGAATGTCTTTCACCTAATCTGTATGGACGGGGGCGGAAAGATCGTGAAGCGCCGGCGGTGCTCAGGGCCCCAGCTTCTCGCCTTCTTCCGCAATCAGCCTTCCTGTCTCGTCGGCATGGAAGCTTGTGCGAGTGCGCACTTCATTGGCCGCACGCTGACCGAGTTGGGCCACGAGGCAAGGCTGATGCCGGCGCAGGAAGTGAAGCCGTATGTCGGCCAGCAGAAGAATGGCTTTGCCGATGCCGAAGCGATCGCCGAGGCCGTCCAGCGGCCGCGAATGCGCTTCGTGCCGATCAAGACCCGCGAGCAGCTCGAGCTGCAGGCCGTGCATCGTGTGCGCGATCGCGCTCGTGGCGCGACGGACGGCCGTCAGCAACCAGATCCGAGGGCTCCGCGTCGAGCACGGCGTCGTCATGTGCAAGGGCCGGGGCGGCTTTCGCGGCTTCGTGCCGGCGCTACTGAACGACGAGACAGGCCCGCTCTCGCCGGCGATGCGCCAGCTCGTCGGCGGGCTTTGGGAGGAATGGTGTGCCACCGATGCCGCCGTTAAGGGCCTCAGCCGCCAGCTCGAACACCTCGTCAAGAAGGACGAAGCCTGCCGTCGTCTGATGACGGTGCCTGGCCTCGGCGCTCTGGTCGCAACGGCCATGGTCGCCGCCGTGGCGGACGGATCCGCGTTCGCGCGCGGGCGAAACTTCGCCGCGTGGCTTGGCCTAGTGCCGCAACAGAGGTCGACGGGCGGGAAGACCCGCCTCGGCAGCATCACGGAACGTGGAAACACGTACCTCCAGAGGATGTTCATTCACGGGGCCCGCAGCTTTCGTCTGAACGGCAATCGCGCAGTGCATCGCATCGGAGCGCGGTTGGATGATCTCGACCAACGGACGGACAAGAATGTCGCGACGGTCGCCCTGGCCAACAAACTCGCCCGCATCGCCTGGGCGGTGCTGACGGGCGGCGAAGAGTACAAAGGACGCGTCGGCGCTGCCTGAACTCTGAGCGGCACGAGCATGAGACGGCGTGCGCGGTGAAGAGGGGATGGCGCTGAAGCGATCCGCACCCGGTCACGGCTGACGTGGGAAACCGGCCCCGGCGGCCGAGTCAGTATCAAGCCCGGCCGGACTGCGGATACCCATCAAGGCCCGGAGCAGATGGCTCCACAGAGAGGCCGGATACATTGACGCAAACGTTCAGCGCAGACCGAGATCACACTTGCACGCCCGGGGCGGTCCATACATTTCCCCGCAGGCTCTCCTGAAGGATGAGCTTGTCGAGCGTCAGATCGGAGACCGCACGCCGAAGCCGGGTGTTCTCCCCTGCTCGAGTTCCTTGAGCCGCTTCACGTGGTCGAGCTTCGGCCCACTGTAATCGTTGCGCCAGCGGTGATACGTAACCTCGCTGACCCCGATCCCACGGATCGCCTCGGCCAGCGGCACGCCCTGCGCGACGGCAACGTCGACGTGCCGCAGCTTCGCGACAATCTCCTCGAGCTTGTGCTTCCTTCTCGGCATCGACTTTCCTCGTCGGCTCCACCGACATTGCGGGTGGATCCGTTTCAGGGGGAAGGGCCAGAGCCGTACCCGCTCAGAGTGTCCACTCCGATGTTGCCTGTTAGCTTTCCCAAAGGTTTCGGTCGAGGGGTTGGGATGTGATCAGGTCTGAATGGCGCCCGTTGGCCACGATAAGCTCGGCCCGATCCCCTCGCCCACCGTCCAAACCAGAACCAAGACCGCTAGAACGTAGGCGCTGCCGGACAAAGCGCCGTCCAGGCACTTGTGTCTTGCCGCGCGCCGGCAACGCTCTTGCTCCGACTTTGGCAGTACGGCGGCGGGAGGGAGAAGTTTGCTCATGTGACCCCCTTGCGTGCTGGCACGGGTCGATTGGTGAGCCGGAACGAGCGCGCGGCCCTGTGGGCTTCTCACTGCCCAGCATAGGCGGCACAGCCTGCCATGAGCTTCTCAAGCGCGCCGCAAGCCAGGATGCGCCTGTCATCGATATAGGCAATCATAACGTAGATCGCGGGAAGGATGCGCGGCTCGAAGCTAAGGAGTCGGAGGGGCCACCAGTGTCGGGGAAGCAGCCGGCACATCCCATTAGTCGAGCAACGCACCACTCCAAAAGATCTACCGCAGTCCAGGTCCAATGGAACTTGTAGTACATCCAAGCTGCCGAACCTCAGGTCTCGGCGCGGGCGCGGGTCCAGAGGGCCTCGGCAGCGGCCTGGGCATCGCGCATAATGGCGGCCTCGTCAGCCATGGTGGCGCGTCCGTCCTCCACCACCAGCCGGCCGTCGACCATCACATGGGCCACGTCGCGGCCATGGCCGAGATGCACGATGTTGCCGAGGGCGTCGATCATCGGCGTGAAATGCGGGCGGCGAGCGTCGATCATAACCAGGTCGGCCTTCCTGCCGGGCCAGAGCCGGCCGCTCTCGCCGTCGAGGCCCATCGCCTTCGCACCGTTGACGGTGGCCATGGCAAGCATGTCCTCGGGCTGCCAGTCCTCGGTGATCCCTCCTGCTTGCAGACGCCCGACGCAGAGCGCCCAGCGCATCAGCTCGACCATGTCGCCATGCATGTTGTCGGTGGAGAGACACAAGTTTGCGCCCGCTTCGCGTAGTTTGAGTGTCGGTGCCATGGTGCCGCCGGTGGCGTTCCCCTTAGGAATATGGGCGACGTGGAGGCCGGCACGGCCGGCGCGGGCAATGTCATCCTCGGTCATGAAGATGCAGTGGGCGCCGATCAGCCGGTCGGAGAGAAGACCCACATCATCGAGAAGCTCGGTTGTGGTCATGCCGTCGCGCTCGGCAATGCGCTCGACCTCTATGCGGCTTTGCGACAGGTGGGTCGTGACCATCATGCCCGTGGCATCGCGGGCTGCGCGCACCTCGCGCAGGAAGTCAGTGGAGCAAGTGTCGGGCGCATGGGCCGCCAGTTGCACGCCGAGCCTGCCGCTCATGGCGCCATGCCAGCGCTGATGCAGTGCCAACGCCTCGTCCAGTGTGCGCCGGCCAATGGCGGTGTCGTAGTCCCATCGACTTTGGCTAACGCCCGAGAAGTCTACATCGTGGATGCGTCCGCAGCCGGTAACCCTGAGACCCAACTCGCCCATGGCCGGCAGGGTCAGGTGCTGGTGCACGTAGGTGTCGTTGATAAGAGTGGAGCCGAACTTCATAGCCTCGAGCGCGCCGAGGCGGGCCATGGCGACGGCTTCCTCTTCGGTAACCATGTGGCCCTGGGGCACGCCGGGTGTGTAGGCGGGAGCGAAGCCCATGTCCTCGGCGACACCACGCACCATGGCCAGGATCGCGTGTAGGTGGATGTTAACCAGGCCTGGCAGCACCACGAAGCCGGCTCCATCGATCACGCGGATGGCCGGCGGCGGTGGGCCCTCGGCGGGAGCCACCGAGACAATGCGATCACCGGCGATTGTGATCCTGCCGTTCGCGAACTCGGGCTGTGAAGGGTCTGAGGTCAGGACATGGGCACCCTCAATCAGGATATCGACGGTCTTTTCGGGCATGGTCCCGGCATCGGTCATGTAAGGCTCGCTCCCTCCGGTAGCAGGTGGCGAAGAAACCGGCGGGTCGCTTCCTCGCGAGGGGCCGTGAAAATCTCGCTTGGCGCGCCCTCCTCGAGGATCGTGCCGCCCTCCATGAAGATCACACGGTCGGCGGCATCGGCGGCAAAGCGCATCTCGTGGGTGACGATCATCATGGTCATGCCGCCATCCGAAAGCGCGCGCATCACGTCCAGCACTTCCTGCACCAGTTCCGGGTCGAGCGCCGAGGTCGGCTCGTCGAAGAGCATGATCTCCGGTTCCATGGCAAGAGCGCGGGCAATGGCGACGCGCTGCTGCTGCCCGCCAGAGAGCTCAGACGGCCGCTTGTCCATGTGATCGGCGAGCTTGACTCGAACCAGTTCGCGTTCGGCCAGTTCTCGAGCCTCGGCGCGGGCGAGGCCGCGCACCTTCTCGGGCCCGATGCTCACATTCTGGCGCGCGGTCAGGTGGGGAAAGAGGTTGAAGCGCTGGAAGACGAAGCCGAACTTCTGGCGCTGTTTCGCGATGGTGGCCTCGGTGTCGGCGCGCCAGGTGCCATTTGGACCGTCATAGGCGCCACCGACCGTTTCGCCGTCGATCCAGACGCTGCCGCCGTTGGGCTCCTCCAGCCGGTTGAGGCAGCGGA
>JBCCZI010000173.1:0-6523 GCA_039187815.1 Pseudomonadota bacterium
CCCGAGCTAGCGAGCGCGACGACGCCCGGCTTCGTGCCCGCACCCGAGCCTGCGGAGCCCGCCGCGCCCATCGCAACCGGGGATGAGGGCGACAAGGGTCTGGTGATCGCTGCGCTGCCGACAAACCGGGTGGAGCCGCCCGAGCCGGCCAGCCCGCCGACGCCATCCGATGCGGCCTTTGTGCCGACCCTCAGCGATGTTGATCGCCAGCGGGCGGCGCTCTGGCGCGCCCTGGCGCTGAGCTTCGATCTCGCCGCGATCCAGAGCTTTGCCGACGACCATCGCCGCACGGCCGAGGGCGAGGCCGCGGCCGAACGCGTGGCGGTGCTCAAGCGTTTGCACCGCGAGGGGCAGCAGCAGCTCAACCGCTCGGGCTATTGGGCCGGCACGCCCGATGGGATCTGGGGGCCCCGCTCGGCACGCGCGCTGCGGCGGTTCGAGAAGGCCCAAGGCCTGAGCGAGACGGGGGTGCTGACTGATGCGCTCTTGGCGCGCCTGCGCGACATGCCGACCAAGCGCGCCGCCCAGCCCAAGCGCACGCCAAGCGCGTCGGCCTCGCGCCAGAGCTCAGGCGGCGGTGGCACCGCGGCGAGCCAGCCGAGCTTCAAGCCCGTGACCGATCCGGCCCCGGCCCCGACGGCCAGCGCCGAGCCCGCGGCGCCCGCGCCCGATCCGGCCCCGGCGCGCCCAAGCCCCAGTGTCGAGACCGATTGGGAACCGTTCAACGACCACTCCTCGATGTGAGGCCCGCCAGCTGGCCGAGTTGCAAATCCCCAGCCGCTCGGTGCAGCCGAGGGGCTTCGACGGAGGGGCGCGATGCCGGCCGATGATCCGGCGCTAGACCGACTGAGCTATGCCGCTATCGTGGCCACCCGCAACCGGGCCGAGGCCTTGGCGCTTTCGCTGCCGTTGCTGCTCGCCCAGTCGCGGTTGCCTGCCGAGGTTGTGGTCGTCGACAGCTCCGACGACCCCGCGCCCGTGGCGGCGGTGGTCGAGGCGACGGCCAAAACGGCGCCGAGGCCCGTGCGCCTTGTGCGCGCCAAACCGGGCCTCACCCACCAGCGCAATGTCGGGCTGTCCGAGACCACGGCGCCCATCGTGCTGTTCCCGGACGATGACAGCCTGCTCTATCCGGACGCGGCCGAGCGGATCCTCGAGACCTATGAGCGGGATCGTGAGGGCCGGCTTTCGGCAATCGGTGGGCGCGAGGCTGATCGGCCTCCCCAAGGCATCGACCAGAGCGCGGCGCCGGCCGAGCCCCCGCCGGGCCCGGGGGGGCGTCTGATCCGCGCAATCCGTCTCTGGGTCGATCGGCGGCTCACCGGCGCGAGCCCGTTCGAGCATCTGGGCCGCACGCTGAATGCCCGCCACAGGCCGCCCGACTGGCTCGCGGCGGCCAACTGCCTGCCGGTCGCCTATGTCACAGGGTTTCGCATGTCGTTCCGGCGCTCGGCCCTGCTCGGCTTCGACGAGACACTCGAGCGCTATGCCTGGTTCGAGGACATCGATGCGCATCTCGGAGCCATGCGTACAGGCCTGGTGGTCGCGCATCTCGACGCGCTGGTCCACCATCACCGGTTTCCCGGGCCGCGGGGCGATGGGAGGACCATCGGACGCTGGGCGGTGCTCAACCGGGCCTATGTGGCCATGAAGCATGTGCGGGCGAACCCCGAGGTCTTCCCGGCCCCGGGGCGTGAGGCCTGGCGCATCCGCCTGCACGGGGCGATCCGGGTTGCGGGCTATCTGCCGGGGGTGCGCTCGGCGTGGGGGCGGGCCCGACTGCGCGGGGCGCTCGAGGGGTGGATGCGGGTCGGCCCGCTGCTTAGAGCGGATGCCAAAGCGCTGGCCGCTGCCTATGCCCGCGCGAGTGCCCCGCGCTGATCGGCTTCGCCGCAGTGCAACAAAACCCTTGCTTGGCATCGCGGTTGTCCGCCTAATCGACGCGGGGGCAAGGGCCCGCGTGACAGGAGGGACCGATGGACAGACGAGTATTCTTGGGCATGGGCGCGGCCGGAGCGGCGAGCCTGGCGGCGCCGGCGATCGCACAGGGCGTGCAACAGTGGAAGATGGTCACCGCGTGGCCAAAGAACCTGCCCGGGCCGGGGGTTGCGGCGCAGATGCTGGCGGACCGGATCACCGCGCTCTCGGGCGGGCGGATCGAGGTCAAGCTGTTCGCAGCCGGAGAGCTGGTGCCCGGTCGCGGCGTCTTCGATGCGGTGGCCGAGGGAACGGCCGAACTCTATCACGCGGTGCCGGCCTATTGGGGCTCGAAATCCAAGGGCATCCTGCTGTTCGGCTCCCAGCCGTTTGGTCTGCGGGCCGATGAGCAGGTCGGCTGGCTCGCCCATGGCGGCGGCCAGGCGCTCTATGACGAGATGTATGCGCGGTTTGGCCTCAAGCCCTTCCTCTGCGGCAATTCCGGGCCGCAATGGGCGGGCTGGTTCAACAAAGAGATCGAGACCATCGACGATCTGAAGGGGCTGCGCTACCGCACGACCGGCCTCGCCTCGGAGATGTGCGCCAAGATCGGCATGGCCGTGCAGGCGATGGGCGGGCGCGACATGTTCCAGGCGCTGCAGTCCGGCGCGCTGGATGCGGGTGAGTTCATCGGGCCGTGGACCGACAGCGCGCTCGGCTTCTACCAGGTGGCCAAGAACTACTACTGGCCCGGGGTGGGCGAGCCGTCTTCGGCCGAGGAATGCGCTGTGAACGCCGAGGTCTTTGCCGCGCTGCCGGATGACCTGAAACAGGCGGTCGCGCTGGCCTGCGAGAGCCTCTACAACCCGGTCTGGACCGAGTACACGACCAAGCATGCCCTGGCGCTCGAGAAACTGGTGGCCGAGGAGGGCGTGCAGGTCAAAAAGCTGCCCGAGAGCGTGATCGTGGCCATGGGCAATGCGGCCGGCGAGGTGATGGCCGATCTGCGCGAGGACAGCGACGAGCTGACCCGCCGGATCACCGAGAGCTTCCTAGCCTATCGCGCCTCGATCGCGGGCTACATGGCCTATGCGGACAATGGGCAGATGAACGCCCGGGCGCTCGACTACACGTATTGATGGAGGCCACGTTCGGGGCCCATCGGCGTATCGGGTCGCCTGCGGGCCCCAGCCTCCGGCCCGCGTGGCGACCCGACGGCCGCGGCAGGCCCGAAGGCCGAACGGGCCCCGCTGGCGCTCCCGCAAGCCGTGCCGCACCGAGGCAGCCCCCGGTCGGCCCTGGCCGCCCGATTGCCAGGCGGCTCCAACGCCCCGGCCTGTGTCGTGGCCTGGCGCCACGGGCCGGGTGGTCCGCATGCTCTGCCGAGCGGCGGCCGCAGAGGCGTCCCGGCCGCCTGCTGACCCAGCGCCACGTCCATCTAGGCGGGCTCGGGGGCCTGGAACAGCCGTGGGGGCGTCTGACGGGCGCTGTTGAGCCGTGTTGGTTGCCAGGCCTTCCGCTCGCCCAGCGAGCCGAGTGTCCCGGCGTGGGTCGTGGCCGGGCGAAACCGGCAGGGTGCTCCGCATGCTCTGTCGAGCCTTGGCAGCCGCCGACGCGCCCTGGCCTCATGCCAGTCCAGCAACACGCCTATCTTGGCGGGTTTCGAGGCTTGGTTCGGTCCTGGTGCGGTCTAGCAAGGACCTTCCAGCCCTCTTGGCTGCCGGCGCGTCCGGGCGTTCCGCTCGCCCAGCGGGCGGAGTGTCCCGGCGGGGGTCGAGGCCGGGCGAAACCGGCAGGGTGCTCCGCATGCCCTGTCGAGCCTTGGCAGCCGCTGGCGTGCCCTGGCCTCCTGCCCAGCCCACAGCAGGCCTCCCTTGGTGGGGCCCAAGGGATGGGGCGGCCTTGGGTGCGTCCGGCCAGCGCTGTCGCGCCAAGGTGGCTCCCGGCGCACCAGGATCGCCCGCTTGTACGAGAGCGCGCCTGCTTTGGCGGGCCGCGGGGGACGGCCCTTCCCTCGGGTCGTCTGGCATGCCGTATTCAGGCATCGCAGCCCCCGGCGCGCTCTTGCTTGTATTTTGTCCGGCGGTGCGTGTGCGGTGGCGGGCCGCGAGCTCTGGTGCATGGCCGCGCATGGCGCTGCGATGGCCCCCCACATGTGGCTGGCTTGTCGGTCGGGCGAGGGGGCGGCGCGAGCGCGCGCAGCGCAGGCGGTCTTCTGGAGACCGTTCCGAGGGCGTCGGCGCCCGTCCAGCACTTGGCGCGGCGCAGGCTCAGCGCTGGCCGGCGCGAAACGAGCGCTCGCATGTCCGCCGGTGAGCCATCACCGTGACCGCCCTTGCCGACACGCTCGATGGGATCAACCGCTCTGTGGGGCTCGCCGTGCGCTGGCTGGCGCTGGCCATGGTGGTGCTACAGTTCACCCTGGTTCTGTTGCGCTATGTGTTCGGCGTTTCATCGGTCTTTCTCGATGAGGGCGTGCTCTATCTCCATGCGGCACTGTTCATGTTGGGGGCGGGGTTCACCTTCCTGGTGGACGGCCATGTGCGCGTCGACATCTTCCAGGCCCGGCTCGGCCCGCGCGGCCAAGCGGCGATCGATCTCTTCGGCCATCTTGTGTTGCTGGCGCCGATGCTGGGCTTGTTGCTCTGGTATTCCTGGCCCTCGGTGCGGCGGGCCTGGGCGATCCTAGAGGGGCCGATCTCGGTCGGCGGGGTGCCGGCCTCGTTCCTGCTGAAATCGCTGATCCCGGCCTTTTGCCTGTTGCTGCTGGTACAGGCCGTGGCACGCGCCTTACGCGATCTCGCCCGGCTCTTGGAGCGCCCGTGAGCCCGCTGCCGCTCGATCTGCTGATGTTCGCCGTGCTGATCGGAGCCATCCTGCTCGGCTATCCGGTCGCCTTCTCGATTGCCGGGGTCGCGGCGGGGTTTGCGCTGTTGGGGGCGGCCCTGGGGCAGTTCGATCTGTCGCTGATGGGCGCGCTCGGCCAGCGGGTGTTCGGGCTGATCACGAACGAGGTGCTGATCGCCATCCCGCTCTTTGTTTTCATGGGCGTGGTGCTCGAGAAATCGCGGATCGCCGAGGATCTGCTGCAGACCATGGGCGCGCTGTTCGGGCGGCTCCGCGGCGGGCTCGGGATCTCGGTCGTGCTGGTGGGCGCCTTGCTGGCGGCATCGACGGGCATTGTGGGCGCGACCGTGGTGGCCATGGGGCTGATCGCGCTGCCGGCGATGCTGGCCAATGGCTATGACAGGCGGCTGGCCTGCGGGACGGTGTGCACGGCGGGCACATTGGGGCAGATCATCCCGCCTTCGACGCTGCTGATCATCCTGTCGGATGTTATGTCCAACGCCTATCAGCAGGCCCAGTTCGCCGAGGGCAAGTTCACGATCGAGACCATCAGTGTGGGCCAGATCTTTGCCGCGGCCCTGCTGCCCGGCCTGATGCTGGTCGCGCTCTATATCGCCTACATCGCGGTCCGAGCCTGGCTGCGCCCCGGCGATGCGCCGCCGGTCGGGGCGGGCCAAAGCCCGGGTCTTGGCCGGGTGCTGCGGGCTGTGGCCCCGCCGATCCTGCTGATCGTGGCGGTTTTGGGCGCGATCTTGGGCGGGGTCGCCACACCGACGGAAGCGGCCTCGGTCGGCGCGGTCGGCGCCGTGCTGCTCGCCGGCATGCATTTGGGCGGGCGGGCCTGGCCCATGGTGCTCGGCATGGGCGCGCTGCTGATTTTGGCGGTGGCGGCGGGGATAGCGCCGGTGCGGCTCCAGCGCTCGGATACCGGGACCGCCGAGCTGGTGCAGGGCGGGCTCTACGCGGTGCTGGCGCTGGGTGGGCTCGCGGCCGTGGCACTTGCGCTGGTGCGGGCCGAGCGGGCGAGCCTGCTGCGCCCGGCCCTCACCCAGACGATGACCATCACCGCGATGATCTTCACCACCATCCTGACGGCCAGCGTCTTTAGTCTGGTGTTTGTGGGGCTCGGGGGCGAGGACCGCATCGCCGAGATCCTGACCGCCATGCCGGGCGGGGCGGCGGGGGCGCTGCTGTTCTCGATGGCGCTGATCTTCGTGCTCGGCTTCTTCCTGGATTTCGTCGAGATCACCGTCATCCTGCTGCCGCTGATGGTGCCGGCGCTCATCCTGATGGGGCACGACCCGGTGATGCTGTCGGTGCTGATCGCGATCAATCTGCAGACCTCGTTCCTGACCCCGCCCTTTGGCTTCTCGCTGTTCTATCTGCGCGGGGTGGCACCCAAGACGATCGCGACGGGCGAGATCTATGCCGGGGTGCTGCCGTTTATCCTTTTGCAGGCGATTGGCATCGGGTTGGTCTGGCTCTGGCCGGCGCTGGCGACCTGGGCGCCTCGGGCGATGCTCTAGGGTCTTTGCCGCGGGTCGTCGGCGCGCTAGACTGATCCAGAACGCGGGGAGGAATGGCGATGCTGTTCGGTGGGCTGCTTCCGTCGATTGACCCGTTTGGCGGGCTCGACAACTTGAACGATGCGCTGGGCGATCTGCCATCGGTGCCGATCGAGGCGCCGGATTTCAACGATGATCCGCCGGCTCCGGTCGGCGACACGCTGGGCGGCGGCGATGGCGGGGTGGACGGGTCC
>JBCCZI010000174.1:0-6440 GCA_039187815.1 Pseudomonadota bacterium
AACCCAGACGGCCATGGCGATGACCGATGTCCTTGTCGAGACGTTGAACGCCGTCTCCTACGGTCTGGCGGCGCTGATCGGGGCGGCCATCGTGCTGAGCGCGGCGGACTGGCGGCTGGCCGTCCTGCTGGGCGTGTGGTTTGCGGTCTATGCCCTGCTGATCCGCCACTATCTTCCCCGGATCCGGGCGGCGTCCAAGGCGCGGGCCGAAACCCGGGCGGGCCTGTCGGGCCAGTTGGTCGACAGCCTCAGCCACATGACCACGGTCAAGCTTTTTGCCCATGCCGGGCGCGAGCAGGCCGAGGCCCGCCGCGCACTCGGCGTTTTCCGTGGCACGGCGCTCGCCTATGGGCGCTTGACCTGGGCGTTCCGGTCGCGTCTTGCCATTCTGGCGTCGGCCCTGCCCGTGCTGCTGGTCGGCGCGGCGCTCTGGCTCTGGAGCGCCGATGCGGCCACACCAGGGCTCATCGCCATGGCCGGGATGCTGTCGACACGGCTCAGCCATATGTCCGGCTGGATCTCGTTCACCGCGATGGGGATCTTCTCGAACATCGGCGTGGTCGAGGACGGCATGCGCACGCTCGCCCCGGCCCATGCGATCGCGGATCGGGAGGATGCGGTCGACCCGCCAGCCGCGCGCGGTGAGATCCGGTTCGAGGGCATCGGGTTCCACTATGGCCGCGCGAGTTCCGAACCGGGTGCCGGTGGCCTGAGCGCCTTTGATCTCACCATCCGCCCGGGTGAACGCGTGGGGCTGGTCGGCCCATCGGGCGCGGGAAAGTCCACCGCCTTCAAGCTGTTGTTGCGGTTGCACGAGCCCGAGGCGGGCCGGATTACCTTGGATGGGCGCGACATCGGGGCGCTCACCCAAGACGGCCTGCGCCGACAGATCGCAACAGTCACCCAAGAGCCGGCCATGTTCAACCGCTCGGCCTTGGCCAACATCCTCTATGGCCGCCCAGACGCGGGGCGCGATGCGGCAATCCGGGCCGCGAAGGAGGCCGAGGCTCATGCCTTCATCGAAACCCTCGCGGACAAGCATGGGCGGGTGGGCTATGACGCGCATCTGGGTGAGGACGGGGTCAAGCTGTCGGGCGGTCAGCGCCAGCGCATCGCCCTTGCGCGCGCGATCTTGAAGGATGCGCCGATCCTGCTGCTGGACGAGGCCACCTCGGCGCTCGATTCGGAGGTCGAGGCCGAGATCCAGCACGCCCTGGCGCGGCTGATGCGGGGCAAGACCGTGATTGCGATCGCCCACCGCCTGTCGACGATCCAAGCCATGGACCGAATCGTTGTCATGGACCACGGATGCGTGATCGAAGAGGGCTCGCATGACAGCCTTCTGGCGCGCGGCGGCCTCTATGCCCGGCTCTGGCAGCGCCAATCGGGCGGCTTTCTGGCCCAGAGCCCGGCGGCCTGAGACCATGGACGGCCCGCTCGATCCGGCAATGTATGACACGGGCCGCCCAGTGCCGAGCTGGTGGGAGGCCTCGGCCGGACCGGGCATCGAACGCCCGACCTTGGCCGGTGAGCATCGCACCGAGGTCGCGATCATCGGCGGCGGCTACACGGGGCTCTCGGCGGCCATCGTGCTGGCCGAGCAGGGCATCGGCTGCACAGTGCTTGACGCTGGGGCCATCGGTTGGGGCTCGTCGGGCCGCAATGGTGGGATTGTCGGCTTCGGCGGCTCCAAGCTCTCGCGCACCACGATGGTCCGGCGCTATGGGGCCGAGGAGACCGCGCGATCAGAGGAGATGCTGGCCACGTCGGCCAAGCGCATCCACGCGTTTTGTCTTGAGCACGGGCTCGCCGCTGACACCCAAGGGGATGGCGAGCTCATATTGGCGCATGGGGACCGGTCGGCCCGAGAGCTTGCGGGCAATCCGCCACCAAGCGGTTTTCGGACCGAGCCAATCGCCCCGTCGGGTCGGCCCGACATCGCGCGGTTCGGGGGCGTGCGCCTCAGCCCAGGTTTTGGCATCCATCCGCTCAGATATGTGCGGGCCCTGGCCGAGGCCGCGGACGCCGCGGGCACAAAACTTCACCCGCGCTCAGAGGTTCTGAGCTGGGAGCGCGACGGCAACGGCCATCGGCTGATCACGGCCGGCGGAGCGGTGCTCGCGGACCGTGTCATGCTCGCCACCAACGGTTTCACGCCGGACAGGCTACACCCAACGTTTCGCGCCCGGATCGCACCCGTCCTTTCGAACATCGTCGTCACGCGCCCGCTGACCGAGAGCGAGCGCCAGGCCCATCCATGGTTGACCGATGCGCCCGTCGCGGACACGCGCAATCTGCTGGCCTATTTCCGGTGCTTGCCCGATGGGCGGCTCCTCTTTGGCATGCGGGGCGATGTGCGCGGATCCGATCGGGCTGCCGAGCGGATGCACGCCCGGCTGCGGCGGCGCATTGCGCGAGAGTTACCCGGTGTTGCCGCGGCCGAGACCACCCATTTCTGGCGTGGTCCTGTCTGCGCGAACGCCGCCTTGCGCCCCTCGATCGGCAGGCTCGAGGAGGAGCCGACGGTATTTCATGCCTATGGCTGGCACGGCTCAGGGATAAATATGGGCAGCCTGGCAGGCCGCCTTACCGGCGCGCTGGTCGCCGGCGCCGATCCGGAGACGATCCCTGCACCCTGGCGTGGCCTCACTCCCCGCATTCCCCTGCCCGGGCTGAGGCCGCTCTACGTGGGCGCGTCGATGCTCGCCTATGCCTTGGCCGACCGCCAGGGCTGACCCTTGGCCGCCTCGAGCAACCGTGTCGCGGCGCGGTCATAGAGCGTGGGATCGCCCAGGTTCATCGCCACCATCATCGCCCCCTCCAGCCCCGAGACGACGGCTTCGGCCCCCGTCCGCTGATCGTCGACATCTCCGAGCGCGGTCGCCGTCCAGGCAATGAGATACTCGAAGAACTCCAGGATCTCTCGGCGGACCGGGTCGGGCAACGCCGCACCGCCAGCGCCGAGGTGACCGGCTAGGCACATCCCTCGGCCATCGGCCAAGCCCTCACGGAACAGCGCAATGAGACGCAACATAGCACCGGGCTCTTCCGGTGGTCCCAACTGCTCAAGCTCCCGCTGGCGGTAGCGCCGGAGCAATGCGGCGACCAGATCGGCCTTTGTCGGAAAATGATAGTGCACGCTCGCGCTCTTCACCCCGACCTCGGCCGCGATGTCGCGAAAGCTAAAGCCGTTATAGCCGGAGTGGCGGGCCAGGCGTTCGGCCACCTCCAGGATCATATCCCGTCTCGAGGCCCCTTTTCCGCCATCACCCTGCGCTGTCGCCGGAGGATTGTCGCTCGCGCCATCGGTCTTGGGCCGCGCCAGCTCAGCCCCTTTTTCCTCGCTCATCTTATCCCTTAGAGCCGTCGTCCCGCCCGCGCTGAGCCGTGCTTTCGGTGACAAGTTTAGGGGACAACCAACCGCCTTGTCGATGAACGCAACGCACGAGGACCGCCAGACAAAAGTTACCACACCCACAGCCGCCAGAACGCAGATCAATGGTTAACAAACAGTTAATCGATCGCCTGCCTGGCAGGACCCGTGCCCGGAGCCCGACAGAAAACTGGCACGCCCGTGCCGCGAAGGGTAGGAGGGGGGTGAGGCAAGGAGACGGGCAATGAGCGATCTGTTCGAGGGCGATGGCGATGGCGCCGAGCGGGCCTATGATGCGTCCAGCATCGAGGTGCTGGAGGGGCTGGAGCCAGTGCGCAAACGGCCCGGCATGTATGTGGGCGGCACCGACGAGCGCGCCATGCACCACCTCGTGGCCGAGGTGTTGGACAATGCGATGGACGAGGCGGTAGCCGGCCATGCGACCCGCATCGAGGTCGAGCTGTTGGCCGATGGGGGCGTCGCGGTTTCGGACAATGGCCGTGGCATTCCAGTAGATCCGCATCCCAGATTCCCGGACCGCTCAGCGCTCGAGGTGATCCTTTGCACGCTGCATGCTGGGGGCAAGTTCTCGGGCAAGGCCTATCAGACCAGCGGCGGGCTCCATGGGGTCGGCGTCTCGGTGGTCAACGCGCTGTCTGAGCAGTGCCGCGTGGAGGTGGCCCGCGGCCGTCAGCTCTATGCACAGGACTACGCGCGCGGCCTCCCCATTGGACCGCTCGAGAGCCTTGGCCCGGTCCCCAATCGCCGCGGCACCCGGGTCACCTTTCGCCCCGACCCCGAGATCTTCGGCGAGAGCCACAGGCTGCGCCCCGCCCGGCTGCATCGGATGGCCCGCTCTAAGGCTTATCTGTTCGGCGGGGTCGAGATCCGCTGGCGCTGTGCGCCCGAGCAGTTGCCGGATGGCGACCCCACCCCAGCCGAGGACGTCTTCCGTTTCCCTGGGGGCCTTGCCGACTATTTGGCGGCCAGCCTCGCGGACACGGATGTGCTGGGCGAGGCCAGCTTTGCCGGAAAGGTCGAGTTCTCCGAGCGTTTCGGCGCAGATGTGGCCGGATCGGTCGAATGGGCCCTGGCATGGACGCCGGCCCGGGATGGCTCAGTGTCTGCCTATTGCAACACCATTCCGACCCCCCAAGGCGGCACCCATGAGGCTGGGTTCTGGGCCGCAATTACCCGTGGCATCCGCGCCTATGGCGATCTGGCGGGGCAGAAAAAGGCCAAGGACATCCGCCGCGAGGATGTGGTCGCCGAGGCTGCGGCCATGATCTCGGTCTTTATCCGCGAGCCGGAATTCGTCGGGCAGACCAAGGATCGCCTGGCCACCGCCGAGGCCGAGCGCTTGGTCGAAGGGGCGGTGCGCGACCGTTTCGACACATGGCTGGGGGCCGACCCAAAACGGGCCGATCTGCTGCTCACCCATGTCATCGAGCGCGCCGAAGACCGCCAGCGCCGCCGCGCCGAGAAGGACACCGCCCGCAAGAGCGCCACCAAAAAGCTGCGCCTGCCCGGCAAGCTGGTGGACTGCACGCGGTCGGGCCGTGACGGCACGGAGATCTTTCTGGTCGAGGGCGACAGCGCTGGCGGCTCGGCCAAGCTTGCCCGCGAGCGCGAGACCCAGGCGCTGTTGCCCCTGCGCGGCAAGGTCTTGAACGTGCTCGGCGCGGCCGGCTCCAAATTGGCGCAGAACCAGGAGCTCGGCGATCTCTGCCTCGCTCTCGGCGTCGGCCTTGGCCCGCGCTATCGCGAGGAGGACCTCCGCTATGAGAAGGTCATCGTGATGACCGATGCTGATGTGGACGGCGCCCATATCGCGGCGCTTCTGATGACCTTCTTCTTTGCGCAAATGCGGCCGCTTATCGATCAGGGACATCTCTATCTGGCGCTGCCGCCCCTCTATCGGTTGAAGCAGGGCAGCAAGACCGTCTATGCCCGCGACGATGCCGAGAAGGATCGGCTGATGGCCGACGGGCTCGGCGGCAAGGGCAAGATCGAAGTCAGCCGATTCAAGGGTTTGGGCGAAATGGACGCCAAGGATCTGAAGGCGACCACCATGAGCCACCGCACCCGACGGTTGATCCAGGTGACCATCGACGATGATCTGCCCGATGAGACGGCCAAATTGGTCGAGCGCCTGATGGGCCGACGCGCCGAGACCCGGTTCCAGTACATCCAGGAGAATGCCCGCTTTGCCGAGGCCATCGACCTCTGACGGGCCCAGGACCGCGGCGCCCCCATGACAGGCGCCGGATCGGCCCGCGCCGGTATGGCGATGATGATCGCTGCCATGCTGATCGCCCCGGGCCTTGACGTCTTTGCCAAGCTGCTGATGGAGGGCATGCCGCCCGCCCAAGTTGCCTTTGGCCGCTTTGCCGCCCAGTCGCTGGTTTTGCTGCCCTTCTTCGTCTTCGGCTCGCGCGCGGCACCAGCGCTGGGCCATGCTATGGCGGGCGCCTTCCTGGCCTGCGCGCTGCTGACGATCAATCTGGCACTCCGCGAGATGCCCGTCGCCAACGCCATCGCCATCTTTTTCGTCGAGCCCCTGGTGTTGACGGTGCTGGCGGCGATCTTCCTCGGCGAGCGCATTGGCTGGCGCCGTATGGCGGCGGTCGTGGTGGGGTTGATCGGTGCGCTGGTGGTGCTGAGGCCGAACCTTGCCGCCTATGGCCCGGCGGCGGCCTGGCCGCTTGCAACAGCCGTGTTCTTCTCAGGCTATATGCTGGTCACACGGGCCATGAGCCTGAGCACAGACCCTTCGTCTCGCGCAGGGCTGCAGTTCTGGACAGGGATCTTCGCTGCCATCACGCTTGCGGTGGCTGGCTCTGTTTGGGCAGCGCTCGATCCTGCCGAGGCGCTGGTGCTCCCGACCCGACACCAACTTGAGCTGATTGGCTGCATGGGCGCACTGGCGGCCCTGTCGCATCGCCTGATCCTGATGGCTTTGGCGCGGGTGGAGGCCGGGCTCGCCGCGCCCTTTCAGTATATCGAGATCGTCTCGGCCACCTTGCTCGGCTGGCTGGTCTTTGGCGATTTCCCGGACGCGCTGACC
>JBCCZI010000175.1:0-6331 GCA_039187815.1 Pseudomonadota bacterium
AGAGGCGCTGCTCGACCCCGCCTATCTGGCCGAGCGGGCACGCCTGATCGACCCGGACCGCGCCCAGGATTTTGGCGCCGGCGCGCCGCGGCAGGGCGGCACGGTCTATCTCAGCGCGGCGGATGCCTCGGGCATGATGGTCTCTTTCATCCAGTCGAATTATGCCGGCTTCGGCTCGGGCGTGGTCGTGCCCGGAACGGGCATCAGCCTACAGAACCGCGGGCTCGGCTTTGTCACCACGCCGGGGCACCCGAACCGCGTCGGCCCGCGCAAGCGCCCCTTCCACACGATCATCCCGGGGTTCCTGATGAGAGGCGGCGCACCGCTGATGGCCTTTGGGGTTATGGGCGGGCCGATCCAGGCGCAGGGCCATCTGCAGATGGTGCTCCGCACCCAGCTTTGGGGACAGGATGTCCAGGCCGCTGTGGATGCGCCGCGCTGGCGGGTGACCGAGGGCCAAGGCGTTGCGGTCGAGACCAGCATGGCGCCGGCCCTGCGACAGGCCCTCGAGGCCAAGGGCCATGTCCTGGACACCCAGCCGCCGGATGCGGCCTTTGGCTTTGGCGGCGCGCAGCTGATCCACCGATTGCCGGGCGGTGGCTATGCCGCGGGCTCGGATCCGCGCAAGGACGGCGCGGCCGTCGGGTTCTAGCCGCAGCCCCATAGCGGGCAGGCGGCGTTCAGTGTCCGCCGCCGCCGAGGCCGACGCCCGTGACGATGGCGCCGAGCACCTTCAGCCGCAGACCGGCGGCCTTGACCACGCCGGTTGCGGCGATCACATGGCCGAAAAGGCCTCCTATGTTATCCGTGTAGGTCTGGACGATGCAGCCCGAGCCGTCTAGAAGCTTCGCCTCATGGGCCGTGTGCTCGAGCTCGATCAGCGCGAGGACGGTGCCCCGCTCGCTGGCGGTGCTCAGCTCGAGCAGCTGTCCGCTCGGCACGATCTGCCCTTTGGCAACCGCCGGCTGCACGGCCACGATCCGCGCCGGGAAGACGGCGTTCACGAAAGACAGACTCGCATTGGTCTCGCAGGCGACCTCGGCGGGCATGCCCTCATAGAGCGTGGTGTTCGCGACCTGCGAGAACCCGGCGGCGAGCCGGACGGGCTCATCGTCCGGCCGGTCCGGGATTATGATCATCGCCGGGCTGAGGACGAGCGTTGTGGCCGGGCTGCCGACGCTGAGCGCCACCTGTGTCGTGGTCCCGTCGGTGAAGCTGCGCACCTCGGTGAATGCCAGTGCGGCCTCGGCCGAGGCGACCGCGGCCTCGGCGGCGCGCCGTTGGGCCGGCAGCGACTGGTCGAGATCAATCTCGGCGAGATCCAGCTCAGCCTTGGCCGCGCTCAGCTCTGCCTCGGTCGCGGCCACGGCCGTTTGCAGACCGAGCACCGCATCCGCCGTCCCGGCGCCGCGGTCGAGCAGCTGCTGCGCGTCTGCCAAATCGTCTTGGAGCTTGGCAAGCTCGGCCTCGGCCGTATCGACCCCGGCCTCGGCAATCGTCTTAGCATCGATCGCCTTGTCCTCGGCGGCGGCGATCAGCTCGAGTTGCGCCCTGGCCTCGGCGAGGGCCGCCTGCTGCGCGCTGTCCTCGATTCGAAACAGCAGATCTCCGGCTTGGACGTGCTGGCCGTTCTCCACATGGATCTCGGTCACAGGACCCGAGGTCTGGGCGACCACCGAGACGGTGCGGAACGGCACGATCCCCGCATAGGTCTTGGGGTGGAAGTAGAAGATCGTCAGGAACAGGGCAAACGCCAGAGCCGCCCATAGAAAAACCGCCGTCTTCATGGTCCATACGGTGATCGCCTCGCCACGCCGGCGCAGGCGAAAATACTGGATGACGGCCGGGAAGGAGGTGAACATCAACTCAAACATGGTCGCTCGGCGCCTCCGGTTTGGACCCGTCCGCATCGCCCGCGCCCGCGCGGATGTTCAGATGGAAGCGCGACCAATCCGCCAACAGCGCCACCAGGATCGCGCTGAGCGGCAGCAGCACGTTGAAATGGTTTAGCGGGAAGATCTCGTAGAGCAGCGCGATTAAGAGCAGGGTCGGTATGGTCTTAGCCAGCGGCGTTCCCTTGGCGCGATGCTCGGCCCAGCGGTCGAACGCCGCGTAGAGATAGACGATGCCGTAGAGCGCCCCCAGCACGAGCACGATCACCACGAGTGCCAGAAAGTCGCCCTCTCCCGGCGGAACGAACCAGGCCGGGGCGTCATGGGCCTCGCCTTCTTGGGCTGACATGCGGCGTTCCTCCTCCAATCCTGCGAAATCACCCCGATCGCTAGTGCATCCCCCGCCTTCCGTCCAGGCACCAATGATCCGCCGCCGCTCGGACCCCGTCGGCCCCGCCGGCCCAGTTGGCTCCGCCGGCCAAGGACCTGCGTGAAAGATTGCGCTGGACCCGGCTACCCCTCCCAGACAAAGCTGTTCGCCTCCGCACCTCCGTACCTCTGCACCAAAGACAAAAAAGGAAGAAGGGACCTCTGATGACCGATGATGTTGCCCCGACCGTTGCGCCAGACCCGGACCAGCTCGATGCCGTCGTGCTGTTGAATCGCGCCGTGTATGGCGGTGAGTTCTATCTCGAGAACAGCTTTCGCGCGGATTATGACCCTGCGCTCGATCCGGCGGCCGAGGGCGAGGGCAACCTGCGCTTCGATCTCAACGTCTATGACCGGTACTCGGACTATCTTGAGCCCTTCGGCTACACGGTTCTGACGGGAGAGGATCTCGGTTTCGCGACCGAAGAGACTGCCGCCGGCGCGACCTCGGCCGATGATCTCAACGTCTTCTACCGCGGCGGGCTCTATCGCAATTCTTACCAAGAGCTCGAGGACGGCACGCTCCAGAACATCCCCGACGGGGCGGCGGTGGCGCTGGTGACGCTCGACGAGAGCGAGGAGGGGCGCACGCTCAACCTGGTGCTCCGCGGCACCGATGCGGATTTCGGCAGCGATGGCGAGGCGGGCTCGGGCCCCGGGCAGGTGCGTTATTACGGCCAGATGCAGCCGCTGGTGGACAAGATCTTCGACTATGTCTCGGACAGCGCGAACGGCGTGACCGATGTGATCGTGTCGGGCCAGAGCCTCGGCGGAAGCGCGGCGGATCTCTTCACGCTATACGACGGCGCACGGTTTGATGCGATCGAGGGCGTGGATCTGTCGGTGATCTCGATCTCCTCCGCCGGCATCGATCCGGTGACCCTGGATCTCAAGACCGATTTTGACGCCAGTATCGTCGACACCTCGGGCGAGACCCCGGCGATCAGCGCGCCGGACTACTACACGCAGTTCACTCATGAGCAGGATTTCGTCTACTTCCCAGAGAAATACGACTTTGCCCAGCACGCGGCGGCCGAGCCGCTGATCGCGGCCGAGTTCTCGGCCGGCGCGCTCGACGGTCTGACGGACGCGGTGCATATCGGCGGTGACGAGGGCAACACCTCGGTGATCGAGGTTGAGACGCCGCTGGTGCCGATTTATGAGCTGACGGCGAGTTTCGCCTCCTTCTTCCTGCCGCCCCACTACATGGATCTCTACGAGCTCAACGGGCGCAATCTGGCCGAGGCGTTCGAGGTCTCGGGCCGCGCCGATTACCACCGCTTTGTTGCGCTGAACGGCGAGAACTTTGCCACGGCGGATGTGGAGAGCACCAACACCGTCAATGGTTGGATGTTGCCGGTGGATGACAGCTTCGACCTCGGTGGGGAAACGGGCGACGTGATGATCCTCGGCCTCGGCGGGGATGACACCGTGGCGCTCGGCATGGGACAGGACTTCTTCCACGGCGGCGAGGGCACCGACACGGTCGACCTCTCGGGTTACACGGATGCGGTGACCGTCGATCTGGTTGCCGGGGAGGTCGTGGGCCCGCTCGATTTCGGCAACACCGACGGCTTGCTCAGCGTCGAGAACGTCATCGGCACTGCCTTCGCCGATGCGCTGACCGGGGATGCGGGCGACAATGTCCTGGCCGGTGGCGGCGGCGCGGATGTGATCAGCGGCGGCGACGGGTTCGACACCGCGCAGTTCGACGGCTCCATTGCGGCGGCGATGGTGACCACCGTCGCGGGCGGCTATGAGGTGACCGTGGGCGAGGAGACGACCGCACTCGACGGCATCGAGGAGATTGCCTTTGCCGATGGCGCCTATGCCGTCGACACCAGCGAGCAGTCGGCCGTTGTCTATCGCCTCTTCACCTTCATCAACGATGTGGCGCCGGATACCGACGCGTTGTCGGAGACCCTGGGTCTCTTGACGGAGGGCACAACGCTCTCGGCGCTTGCGGCCATTTTGATTGAGGGCAGCAGTGACTTGGACCCTGCGCTTGCCAATGCCGACTATGTGGCCGGGCTCTATGAGGACGGGCTGCAACGGACGGCGGACGAGGCGGGTGCTGCGTTCTGGTCCGGGCTGCTGGACGACGGCGCAATCGACCGCTCGGACTTGGCCCTGGCGTTTGCGCTGTCGAACGAGGCATCCGATGTCTATGCCGAGGACACCGGATCGGGGCTGCTGGTGCTTGCCTGATGGCATCAGATCCGGACCGCGCCCGCGGTCCTGCCGGCGCCGTCGCGAGGGGGAGATCGAGCAGCGGCGCCGTCCGTCCTCGAGCCCCGTCGTGCGGTGCCCTGACGCCCGCCTCCCAATGGTGGCGGGCGGCGTCTCCCTCGGCTGACGCCGCGCGCGGCTCAGACCGCGGTGCGGCGCGCTGAGGGGCGCACAAGGCGCACGAGCCGTGTGCGCCGGCCCTCCCGCCCTGCATAGTCCCGCACGTAATAGGCCACGCGGCAGGGTCGGAGCAGCTGATCGCGCAACCGCTGCGACAGGAAGCGCGCTGTCTCGGCGTCGATGGCCTGCACCGCGGGGATGATCGCTGCCGCACCGTCGGTTTGGATATCGGCTGGCGAGACCAGGCCCTGTCCATAGTTCCAGCGCTCGGCCGCCTCGACCGAGGTTCGGAACCATGCGGCGACACCGACCGCTCGGTTGGCGCGGCGGGCAAAGGCATAGCTCCCCGCATCGATCGCCATGATCAGCACACCCAGCGTGCTGCCGAGCGGCAGGCTGCGAAGCGGCGCCCCGCCTGCAAGCAACCGCGCGGCCAGTCCGAGCGCTTCGTTTGGGTCCTTTACTTGGATCAGGCTGAGCGGCTCCGCAGCCGGATCGCGGGCCGCCGGCGGACGCTCGGGCCCACCGAATTGTCGCATCGCGAGAAATCCCCTTCGGTATGCATTCGAGATTTGTTACGGCTGAGGTGTGAGATCGCCGATCGCCGCGCTACGTTGCGTGCGTTAGGGGCAGAGTATGCCGGGAACTAAGCCACCCGGCTTATGTCATTGATACTCAATCATTTTTCGGCTCTTTTGGAACGCGTACCCTCTGACGTTCCAAATTTTGTGCTTGGGGCGTTCCCCTCGATCAACGCTCGGTTGCGCGCGCCGCGGGTGTAAAGCTGCACTTCGTCTAGGCTCTCGTGGCCCGTCCACGCCTTAATCCGAAGCTCGGACCACCCGGCCTCGCCTAGCGCAATGGCTCGCGATTTTCTGAGCCCGTGAAAGCTACGGCCCTCTATTCCGGCCTTGCGCAGAGCGCGCTCAAACCACTTTGAGGCGGCGTTCGCGCTGCGGGGCATACCGTCACTGTTCTGAACCCAGATCATCCGAGGTGAGCAGACGGCAAGTGCGGCTTGGAGATTTTCCCAATCCTCGCGGAAGGGCTCGCACTCGTCAGGCAGGACCGGCAGGGGCACTTCGACCGGACCGCCCGTCTTCTGCTGGCGGAATGACAGCCACCCCTTTGTATCGATCATCTGGCGTCCGAGGCGCACAAGATCTGAGCGGCGGCACCCAATCCAGAGCGCGAGTTCAAACGCTAGCCGGTAATCATCGCCAATCGGGATTGCCCCCCGGAACCTGTCGATTTCGCTTCTTGACCACGGCGGGTGTCCCTCTGTTTTTGGGCGCCAGACCTGCACCTCCCTGGCCGGATTGCTGTCAAGCCTCCCCTGCCCCACAGCAAACCTCAAGATCGCTCGCCAAGCGGTGAGCCGGTGGCGCGCTTGGCTGGGGGTCCGACCGGCCAAGTCCGCGCGGATGTGTTGCGGTCGAATGCCTTTGATTGGCGCCTTGCCCCGCTCTTTCCTGATGTCAATCAAATATGTCTCTCTCTGGCATCGCGTGAGATCGGCTAGGGCGGCCCATTCGGGGCTCTTGATGTACTCGTCCACCAGATCGGCGACCGTGCCCTTGGCAGCCTTCTGCGCGCCCTCCGCAGCGTCCGCGTAGGCTCGGAGAAACCGAGGGTCATTCTCAGGCAGGGCAGGGAGCCGG
>JBCCZI010000176.1:0-6201 GCA_039187815.1 Pseudomonadota bacterium
CGAGCGTTTCAACGCCCGATTCCGCGATGAGCTGCTGAAGGGAGAGATCGTCTTTTCGCTCCACGAGGCCCAGATCCTCATCGAGCAGTGGCGGCGCCACGACAACACCGTGCGACCGCACAGCGCCCGTCGCCACCGGCCACCTGCCCCGGAGAGCTTCATCCCGATGGACCAGAGGCCGGTCAGGCACCAACAATTTGAGTGGACCACCTCCTGGGGGCCCTCCACAGCTTGCGCCCGATATCGTCGAGGCGATCCTGGACGGGACACAGGGGCCAGAGATGACCCTGGCGCGCGTCTTGGAGCCATTGCCCGTCGCTTGGCCTGACCAGGGGGTTATCTTCGGCTGAGGGATCACTCAGAGCATTCGGGATCGGAGACCCTGTCGTCTTCTGCCTCTGTTTCTCCACGGCGCCTCTCCGGCTTCAGCGATGAGCTAGACGATGGCAAGCACAGGTCCATCGAGCAGGCGCATCAGGTCTCCGAAGTAGCCACCTGAACGCGCGGGACGGGTTGGATCCGAGGTGATGGCCACCGCGAGGTTGCGGGCTGAATGCGCGGCAATGATCTGGCCGCCATACCCGCGCCCGAGCGTGTAGCCGGAGGGCGACAGGAACCACCCGTAGCCATAGGACAGGCCCGACCATGGCGAGCGGGTACGGGGCCGGGTAGACGCGGCGATCCAATCCGGAGAGATGATCTGGTCTCTGCCGAACCTGCCATTGTCCCGCATCAATGCTGCGATCTTCAGCATGGCCGTCGGGCGAAGCGCCATCTCGTTCCCGCCGAGATAGTAGCCCTGGGGGTCCCGGGTCCAGGCAGGGATCTCTATCCCTAGGGGGCCGCCCAGTCGCTGGCGGGCCTGGCCCAGAAGGCTGCGCCCGGTGGCCTCGACAAGGGCAGCACCAAGGATGTGGCTCGACCCGGTCGAGTAGAGCATCCGCGTCCCGGGTCGCGCGACCAGCGGGCGGGTCAGGGCATACTCCAGCCAATTCGAGGAACTGACCCAGTTGCCATAGTTAGCGCCGGAGGTGCGCTCGAGACCCGCGCGCAGTGTCACGAGGTCTTCGAGCGTGATTGCGGCGACGCCAGGCGAAGCATTGGGCGGCACAATGCCGGGCGCGACCTGGCCGAGTGTGACGGCCACTGATGGAACCTCGCCGCGATCTATGGCAGCACCCAGCAGCAAAGCCACGATGCTCTTCGAGCATGACTTGATGTTTGCCAGGCGGTCGAGACCGGGACCGCGCGGTGCCTCTGCAAAGACGACGCTGTCTCCACGGCTGATCTGGAGCGAGTGCAACTGGGGCAGGCTCCGGATCGCCGTTCGCAAGTCGTTTGACTGTGCGCGGACGATACCCGGCGCGGCCATCGTAGCGGCTGCCATTCGAGTGAATTCGCGACGCGAGATCATGTCTGAACGGTGCAGCCACTCGCAATCGATGTCCAGAGCTGTCGCACAGACACAAATGGCTCAGGGCACAGCGAGAGGCTGCTCGCTTAACCTTAAGCAGAGGTGCGGCACGGCCCACTGCGGACTTTAGCGCCCTTGCCGGTGTTCGCGGTCGCGTCCTCGAGAGCCGTCGTTCGTTCAGGGCGCAGCATTGAGCCGCCGGGTGCCGCCGCAATACGGGCAAACTGAGCATTCGCTGCGGCTGCGCGAGCGGCTTCTTTTCCGTTTCTGATGACTGAGATCAAACAATTCCGACACTGAAGTGTCGGTGATACTCCGAGGCTGAGACTCCTGAGATACGCAGGAAAATTTTGCTGAAGGCAGACGGATCCTTGTACCCAACCTCCCAGGCGATCTGATCCATGGGGCGGTTGGTCAGTTCCAGAATGCCTCGGGCTTTGGCGACGCGCGCTTGCTGGATGTACTCGGTCGGATTGAGGGAGGTCGCCTTGGCGAAGCGGCGCATGAAGGTGCGCTTTCCCAGGTGGGCGAGATCGGCGAGCTCTATCAGGCTCAGCGATGCGGTCAGGTCAGCGTGGATATGGTGTTGGACCCGCAAGATCGCCTCATCCCCATGATCAAAATCCGGGATGAACTCGGTGAAGGGGAGCTGTGTTGGCCGTGGCGGGTGAATGACCAGGAAGCGCGCCGTGGAGAGCATGGTGCTGCGTCCCAGGAGCCGTTCGACAAGGGTCAGTCCGAGATCGGTCCAGGCGAGAATGCCGCCCGCCGATATGACGTCCCCATCGTCCAGCACCAGATTGCGATCGGCCACCTCGATATCCTCGAAGCGGTCGGCAAGCTGTTTGGCGAAAGCCCAATGCGTCGTCACGCGTCTGCCGTGCAGCAATCCGCTTTCGGCCAGAACGAAGGCACCGGCGCAAATCGAGCAAACGCGGCTGCCGGCCTTGTGCTGCGCGTTTAGCCACGCGGCCTCTTGCGGCATCGGCTGCATCCTGTCGGGCATGACGATGCTGGGCGGGGTGACGACGTAATCCAAGCGATGGTGCGTTCCGGGATCGCTGTCCCAGACGCAGTCAGGCGGTTGACTCGCCGCGGCACGCCAATGCGTCACCCGCACCTTTCGCGCGCGTCCCCCGTCTGCCCACTCACCCGCAATTCGGAACAGATCGGTCAGGCCATAGATCGCGGACAACTGGCATTCAGGATAGATCAGCAACCCGATCTCTGCGACCCAGCCCTTCTTTGCGCTTGTCACTTTTGAGCCTCACTTTGTCATTTGTGACAATCGTAGATCGCTCTTCGAATTGCAACATTGGCGTCATCGAACAAGCAACGAGGGCCCGATGACCATGACTCAAAACGACTTAATCAGACGCAGCGTTTTGCAGGCGGGTGCCGCGACCACGTTGCTCGCCGCGATGCCGACCGCGCTTGCGGCTCAAACCCTTGCTCAACACGAAGGAGACACGACCATGTCCACGATCGCAACACGCGACGGCACCAAGATTTTCTACAAGGACTGGGGTCCCCGCGATGCGCAACCTATCGTCTTTCACCACGGCTGGCCGCTGAGCAGCGACGACTGGGACAACCTGATGCTGTTCTTCTTCGCCAAAGGATATCGGGTCATCGCCCATGATCGTCGGGGCCACGGGCGGTCGGATCAGACAGACCGGGATCATGACATGGTGACCTACGCCAATGATGTGGTCGACTTGGCCGCAGCGCTGGATCTGAAGGACGCTGTGCATATCGGTCACTCCACGGGGGGCGGCGAGGTTGCTGCTTACGTCGCCCGGTCCGAACCCGGCCGGGTGGCCAAGGCCGCGCTGCTCGGTGCGATCCCGCCTCTGATGCTGCAGACCGATGCCAATCCGGACGGTGTCCCGAAGGAGGTCTTCGACGGCCTGCGGGCTGGTCTGGCCGCGAACCGGGCGCAGTTCTTCCTCGATGTGCCGACTGGGCCGTTCTTCGGCTTCAACCGAGAGGGTGCGGAAGTCAGCCAAGGTCTGATCCAAAACTGGTGGCGCCAGGGGATGATGGGCAGCGCCTCTGCGCAATATCAGTGCATCGCGGTCTTCTCCGAGACCGACCAGACCGAGGACCTGAAGGCGATGGCTGTGCCGACCCTTGTGATGCACGGCGGCGATGATCAGGTCGTACCGATCGCAAACTCCGCCGAGAAGGCGGCCGAGCTTCTGCCGAACGGGACGCTGAAGGTGTACGAAGGTTTGTCACACGGCTTCTTCGCCACGCACCCTGATCTGGTGAACCCAGACCTGCTCAGCTTTGTTCAGAGTTAGGCTGATCGGAATGAACTCCTCGATGGGAGGGCAATGCTGCCCTCCCGAACACAATTGGAGAACACTATGTCTCGTAGAGCCTGGTGTGATCAATATCCGCACGACTGCGCGCGCGTTCAGAAGCAACAAGAACGGGAGTGGCTTCATACTCATGACATTGCGTTTGAGGCACTCGATATCGTCGTTGTAGCCGTGGTAGTAGGGCTGAGTATCATCGCAGTGTTTTGAAGTGTCGGCCACAGCTTCCGTACGAAACTCAGTCAACTCTGGATCGGACGCAGCTGATTGCCCGAACCCTTGTCTTCGACGCAGAAGCAGATCTTTAAGGCGGCTGCAGCATCGGTAAGGAAGGGTTCGGTGCGGAGCTTCAGCGCGCCACCCCCATCTGCGGTATCATATTCCAGCCAACGTCGGGTTGGCGCTGCGGTGGGGTGCGATGGGTCGGAGAACCATGTCGAGCTGGGCAAGGGACGGAAGGACCGGAAAGTTATGCTCTCGCCCGGCCTTCTCGAGCTGCTGCGCGCGTGGTGGCGCGAGGCGCGCCCTGAGGGGTGGCTCTTCCGGGGCGAGCCGAAGATCAACCCGATCTCGCCGCGCCAGCTGAACCGGGCCTTCACATCCGCCAAGACGATGGCTGGCATCGCCAAGCCCGCCACCCTGCACACGCTGCGCCACAGCTTCGCAACGCATCTCCTGGAGGCGAACACCGACGTGCGGGTGATCCAGGCGCTGCTCGGCCATGCCAAGCTCACAACCACCGCCCAGTACACCCATGTCGCGACGAAGACGATCCGGGACACGGTCAGCCCCTACGACACGCTGGCCAAGCTCTAGGACCAGGCCGTAAGGCGAAGCCTGGAGTGACGGCTGGCCGGGGTGCCCCCCTTCTCGTCGATTGCGATGCAATCGACTGCCGGGCAACGGGCCGAAGCTGGAGATCGGCGACATCTTCCGTGAGCATGGCCCCGCGTGGCGGCATACCAATGCCGGGCATGTCGGTCTCGCCCAGCTCAGGGTGATGTCGGCCATCGAGACCTGCCGGACGGAAGCGCTCGGCGGGCATGTGGCGGCCTGCGCCGACTGCGGCCACCAGCACGTCTCCTACAACTCGTGCAAGAACCGCCACTGTCCGAAGTGTCAGGGACCGGCGGCGCGAGACTGGATGGCGGCGCGGGCGGAGGACCTCTTGCCGGTCGAGTACTTCCATGTCGTCTTAACCTTGCCGGCCGAGATCGCCCGGGTCGCCTACTGGAACAAGCGCGCGCTCTACGGCCTGCTGTTGAGGGCGTCTGCCGAAACGGTCAAGACGATCGCCGCAGACCCGAAGCGTCTCGGCGCCCGGATCGGCTTCACGTCCGTGCTCCACACCTGGGGCTCCGCGCTCACCCACCACCCGCACATCCACATGATCGTGCCCGGCGGCGGTCTCTCGCCCGATGGCACGCGCTGGATCCCATGCCGTCCCGGGTTCTTTTTCCCCGTCCGCGTTCTCGCCCGGCTCTTCCGGCGCCTCTTCCTCGAGGGGCTGATCGCGCTCCACGGCGCCGGCAAGCTCGCCTTCTTTGGCGAGCTCAACGAGCTCGGGGACCCAGCCGCCTTCGCGGCCTGGCTCGCCCCGTTCCGAAGGATCGACTGGGTGATCTACGCCAAGCCCCCGTTCGGCGGGCCCGAGGCCGTCCTAGCCTATCTCAGCCGCTACACCCACCGGGTGGCGATCTCGAACCGCCGCCTCGTCAGCGCCGACGCAGGGACGGTGGCCTTCCGCTGGAAGGACTACCGCATCAAGCGCGGCGATCGCCGCAAGGTCATGCGGCTGACCACCGACGAGTTCATCCGCCGCTTCCTGATCCACGTCCTGCCCGACCGGTTCCATCGCATCCGCCACTACGGCCTGCTCGCCGGCGCGACACGCAATCAGACCCTCGCGCGGGTCCGAATGCTGGTCGATGTCGCGCCACTTCCGGAGAAGGAGCAGGACGACGCTGACGCCACGCCCCCGCCGTTCACACTAGGAGAGCCGTGCCCAGACTGCGGCGGAGCCATGCACATCGTCGTGACATTCAAGCGCGGCGAGCGGCCGACCACCCGCGCATCGCCGAGAAAGGCCGCCGCATGATGACAGCGCCATCATCCTCGCCAGAGACTTCTCGTACAGATTGCGCGGTCCGGAAGCAAGTCGAACTCCTCGGCGCGCCATCCGGGTACCGCGTCGGCCGCAGTGGCTCCTGCGTTCACCGTGCCAAGCCGCCGCAGCCTTCAAACTAGCGCCATAACCCGAGCAGAGTCCGCTGGGTCGATACACGGTACCGCGGTTGCCCTCGCCCGATCGATGCCATCAGGTGTCCACTTAACCTTCTTTCCATGCTGTTTTCGGGAAGGAGGAAGCGCCCATGGGACGATCATCGACTGCCAAGAGCGCGGGGCGGCGCGATGCTGTAAGCAAGGTGGCGCGGCAGCGTCTGAGCGTGCTTGAGCTGGCGA
>JBCCZI010000177.1:0-6157 GCA_039187815.1 Pseudomonadota bacterium
CCCGGTGATTGGGGCCGGCTCGCCCTCACCCGTTTCGGCGCAAAACCTCGCCCGCCAGATAGAGCGAGCCGCAAATCAACACCCGTGCCGGACCAGTCTGTCCCGCCAGAACTGCATCGAGCGCCGCGTCCACCGAGGCTGCCGGATCCGCCGGGATGCCCACGCCCCTGGCCGCCTTCGCCAGCGCCTCGGCGCTCACGCTCGCCTGGGTGCCCGGGATCGTGACGGTCGCCGCGGCCGTGACCTCGGAGACCAGCGGCGCGAGATAGCCAGCGGGGTCCTTGGTATCGAGCAAGCCCAGCACCAAGAGAACTGGCACTGGCGCCGAGCGCGCCATCTCGCCGAGCAGCACCGCCATGGCCCGCCCGGCAGAGGCATTGTGCCCCCCATCAAGCCAAAGCTCGACCTCCGGCGGCAACCGCTCGACCAGCGGGCCATGGGTCAGGCGCTGCATCCGCGCGGGCCACTCAGCCTTGAGAAGGGCCGCCTCCGCCACGGGCTCGGCCCTGGCTGCCGATCCGGGCCCACCCGCGAGCCCCAAGGCCCGCAGTACCGCAATCGCGATCCCCGCATTCTCGACCTGATGGGCGCCGGGCAAGCGCGGCACCGGCAGATCGAGCAGCCCGGCCTCATCCTCGAACACCACACGTCCACGCTCGCGCCGGACCATCCAGTCCTGGCCATAGATCCGGAGCGGCGCGCCAACCGCCTCGGCCCGCTCCCGGATCACCTCGAGCGCCGCATCGCGCTGGCGCCCCACCACGCAGGGCACGCCGGGCTTTAGAATGCCGGCCTTCTCGGCGGCGATCTCTGGGATCGTCTCGCCGAGATATTGCTGGTGGTCATAATCGATCGGCGTGATCACCGTCAGCCGCGGATCGTCGACCACGTTGGTCGCGTCGAGCCGCCCGCCAAGGCCGACCTCGAGCAGCACCCACTCCGCCGGCTGCCGCGCAAAGGCGAGCAGCGCCGCCACCGTAGTGATCTCGAAAAACGTGATCGGCGCGCCGTCATTGGCCTCCTCGCAGTCTTCGAGCAACGCCGCCAGCGCCGGCTCCGGGATCAGCCCCTCGGCCAGCCGGATGCGCTCATGGAAGCGCGCGAGATGCGGGCTGGTATAGGCTTGAACGCGCCCGCCCGCCGCCTCGAGCCCTGCCCGCAGCATCGCAACGGTCGAGCCTTTGCCATTGGTGCCCGCCACATGGATCACCGGCGCAAGCTCGCGCTCAGGATGCCCCGTGGCCGCCAACAGCCGCCAGACCCGGTCGAGCGTCAGATCTATGATCTTGGGGTGGAGGTGCAGCAGCCGCTCGAGGATCGCGTCGCTCGGCGCGCCCTGCATCAGCCGTCCCCCGGCGGCGGGGCAGCGGCCGGCGGTTCATCCGGGGGCACCTCGGGCGCGGCCTGGGCCTGGATCTCGCCGCGCACCATGGGCGGCAGGCCCATCAGCATATGCAGGATCTGGCCGATCTCCTCGCGCAGCTTGCCGCGGTTGACCACCCGGTCGATCATGCCGTGGTCGAGCAGGTACTCCGAGCGCTGGAAGCCCTCGGGCAAGGTCTCGCGAATGGTCTGCTCGATCACCCGCGGCCCGGCAAAACAGATCAGGGCGTCGGGTTCGGCCAGGTGCACATCGCCCAGCATGGCGAACGATGCCGTGACCCCGCCGGTCGTCGGATGGGTCAGCACGACGATATAGGGAAGGCCCGCATCGCGCACCATCTCGACGGCGATCGTGGTGCGGGGCATCTGCATGAGGCTGAGGATGCCCTCCTGCATGCGCGCGCCGCCCGCGGCGGTGAAGGCGACCAGCGGCGCGCGACGCTCGACCGCGATCTTGGCGGCGGCCAGCATAGCATTGCCCACATAGAGCCCCATGGAGCCGCCCATAAAGGAGAAATCCTGGGCCGCCGCAACCGTGTCGAGGCCAAAGATCTTGCCTGTTCCAACCAGCATGGCCTCAGCCTCGGCAGTCTTGCGCCGGGCCTCGCGCATGCGGTCGGTGTAGCGCTTCTCGTCCCGGAAGCCGAGCGGGTCGGCCACCGGCTCGGGCACGTCGACCGACGTCCAGATGCCGCCATCGAAGAGCGCCGTGAAGCGGTCCCGCGGTGCGATCGGCATGTGGAAATTACAGTTCGGGCAGACGCAGAGTTTGTCACTCAGCTCCCGGTGAAAGATCATCTGCCCGCAATTGTCGCACTTGGCCCACAAGTTCTCCGGCATCTCCCGGCGCTGGAAGAAGGATTTGATCTTGGGAGGTACGAAATCGGTGATCCAGTTCATCGCCGGCCCGCCTTGCGCTGTGATTGATCGCTAGATAGCGCCGCCCTCCGCCCGACGCAATGCGAGGCGATCGCGGAGTGCGGCTCGCAAGCTATGGGCAGACCGCCTCAGAGCGCCGCGCCGGCCCACGCACCCGGCCCGACCGGTATGCCCGCGGCGGGCGGCGGATGATGCGCCTGGCCCGGACGCTTTCAGGTTACGCCAGCGCGACGGTGGCCAGCCGCCGCGGGTGCCACGTCTGGCTCCGCGCAACGCCCGACGCGGCGCTTGGAGGAGGGACGCCATCGCTACGGTCTAAAGGTTTTGCGCGCCCTCGGCGGCAGCAGCGTAGTCCGTCTCGCTGACGGCCTCGGCCCAGGAGACACCAGCACCGTCGACCAGGTGCTGCATGGCCAAATGGCTCATCTGATGCTGAGGTGCCGCACCGTGCCAGTGCCGCTCGCCCGGAGCGATCCAGACCGTATCACCGGGCCGGATGCGCCAGGCCGGCTCGCCCTCCTTCTGCACCAGGCCCACGCCCGTCAACACGTGCAAGGTCTGGCCTTGCGGATGGGTGTGCCAATGGGTCCGCGCGCCCGGAGGAAAGGTCACCTTCAGCGCAGTAACTGGATGGTCAACCGGCGTCGTGCCGATCGGGTCCTGGGTCACGGCCCCGGTGAAAAAATCGGGCGATGCGTGGCGCGTCGGTGTCTCGGCGGCTGCGGTGACCTTCATGGCCTTCTCCCCTAGCGAACCGAATCCAGCGCCCGGCTGCTGGCAGCATAGGCCCGCCCGACCCGTGCGCAACCGCTTGAGCCTCGGCGCCCTATCGCGCACAGTGGTGGCTCGTGCCTGTCCACCAGAGGCTTTGGGAGGTTCCCAATGCAGAACGCCGCCAAGATCATGACCTGGGTCGAGGGCCGTTGGCATATCGGCAATGTGCCGATCCTGGGCGCTGCGGACCACGCCACTTGGCTCGGCTCGCTGGTGTTCGACGGCGCGCGCGCGTTCGAGGGCGTGACCCCGGATCTGGATCTACACTGCGCGCGCGCGAACCAGTCGGCGCGGCGCATGGGGCTCGCTTCTCCGCTCTCGGACGGCGAGCTGACCGATGTCGCGCTCGAGGGCATCGCCGCCTTCCCGGCCGGCACTGGGCTCTATGTCCGCCCCATGCTGTGGGCCAAGAATTGCGGACATATGATGATCGTGCCCGAGCCCGAGAGCACCATGGTCGCCGTCTGCATCGAAGAGCGGCCCATGCCCCAGGGGCCCGTCGGCCTCTCGCTGACCGCCACGCGCTATCGCCGCCCGACGATCGAATGCATGCCCACGGATGTGAAGGCAGGCTGCCTCTACCCCAACAATGCGCGCATGCTGCGCGAGGCGCGGGCCCGCGGCTTTGACAACGCGGTGGTGCTCGACATGCTGGGCAATCTGGCCGAGACGGCGACCTCCAACATCTTTCTCGTGCGCGGGGGTGAGGTTTTCACGCCCCTGCCGACCGGCTGTTTCCTCGACGGCATCACGCGGCAGCGGGTGATCGGGTTGCTCCGCCATGCGGGCGTGCCGGTCCATGAGACGACGCTCAGCCTCGCCGATCTCGACACCGCCGACGAGATCTTCACCACGGGCAATGCCATGAAGGTGGTGCCGGTGCTGCACTTTGAGGACCGCGACCTCGCGCCTGGCCCGATCGCCGCTCGCGCCCGCGCGCTGTACTGGGACTACGCGCACGACACCGCCCGCGCCGGCGCGGCCTGACGCCCGTGACCGATCCGGGCCGAACCTGGGCCTTGGGCGTGGCGATTTCGCCGGAAGACAATGCCGGTGCCGAGCGGCTAGGCGCAGCCCTCGCCACCCTGACCCAATGCACGGACTGCGGGGCGCGTGGGCCTGGTCCCGAGACAAGTGCATGGCGTCTCCTAGCCAATTCCGAGGTCGAGCTGGACCGCGCGGTGACAGCTTTGACCAAGGCCCAGGGGCTCTTGCTGGCGGCCGGGGGGCAGCTCTCCGAGTTCCGAGAGACCATTTGCGTTGGGGCTGAAGGGCAGCACACGTACACGCGCGGTTCGCCGGACGGCAGCGAGGCCGCCAAGGTCCACGTCACCGTCGCGCCAGCGCGTCGGAGGAGCGGCGTCCAGATCCAACCACTGGCCCACGGCGCTCTGCCACCGCCGATCTCCGAGCCGGCGATGGCGGGCGTCTTGGCCGGGATCGAGGCAGGGCGTGTCCACGGCCCCGCTCTACCGGGCACCGCAGAGCGACATCCGCGTGACCGGGCTGGCCGGGCTGGCCGGGCGGTTTGCGGGCCGTGCGGCGTTGCGCGCGGCGTGCAAGGCGGTTCAGCCCGAGCTGCTCGAGCCGGCCATGCAGGCCGAGGTCTTTTTGCCCGGTGCCGAGGTGGCCTCGGTCAAAGCCGATCTCACGCGCCGGTGGAGACCCCTGACCGGTCGCGCCCCACTCGCGGAGAGCGTGGCCGGCGTGGCCCATCGGCCCATCGGCCTATGGCGGGCCTCTTAAGCTCTGTCATCCGCCGGGTGATGCTGCGCCCCAGCCATTGCCGCCCGGTGCAGGGCGCGATCGATCCATCCGATCCCGACCAAATTGCACCGGCGGCCGCCACGCGCATGGCCGGCCATCTAGGCTGGCCTATCCAATGACCTGGACCCAAGCTGGACCCTTTCCCATGCCAAAGTTATGCTGTGCTAGCGGGTTTGCGGGGCTGAGCGCGGGGGATTTGATGCGCGCCTTTGTTGCGATCGGCTTGGTCTTTGGTTGGCTTCTCAGCGCGGGCGGCGCATCGACCGCCACGGCTGGGCTGACGGGCGCGTTCTGGCAAGCCGGCACCTTCGACAGCAACACGCTGGCCGAGGCCAAGGGCATCGGCGCCACCCGCACGCCCGATGCGATCTTCCGCGCGACGACGCTCGACTATCCTCAAAGGCTGGCCGATACGGCTGCCGCCCCGGCGGGGTTTGCCGATTTCCTCGGCACGGATGCGGCCTCAGTCCTGTCGGACACCATCCTGGATATCCCTGGATACGCGCTCGGCAACAATTGGGTCATGCGCTTTACGGGCCTCATCGAGACCACCCCAGGAGACCGGCTGTTTGAGGTGCGCAGCGATGACGGATTCGAGCTCAGCACCGGCAGCGTGGTGCGCGATCAGGTGACACGCGGCAGCATCTTTGGCCCCCGCACGCCGGTTTCGGTGACCATGCCGGCGGGCCCGGTGTCGTTCGAGTTCATCTTCTACGACGCCGCAGCCGCCTTGTCGGGTTTGAGCTGCGTATCGATGGGGTGATCGCTGCACCGAGTGTGTTTTCAAGCGCGGCGGTGCCGCTGCCGGCCCCGGTAATGCCGTTGTTGCTGACCCTGGTGACCCTCGGCGCCCTCGCCAGGAGGTGCCGTCACACGGCGGCGCCCAGAGCCCTTGCGTATCAGTAAATCGTGCGCCGCATCCGATCGGGATACTCCGCGTCATAGGCCGCGCCGTCGAAGCTCTCGTCATGCATGCGCTGGAGCATGGTGCCGGTTGAGGGCAGCGCCGCGCGCTCGATTTGGCTCTCGGCCTCCCAGAGCTTTGAGCGGCGGAGCGCCTTCTGGCACTGGAAATACACCCGCTCGGCGGTGATCAGGATCACCGAGCGCGGCGCCTTGCCCTGCATGGCATAGCGCGCGAGCAACCCGGGCTCGGTCGAGATCACCGCGCGCCCGTTCACCCGCATCGTCTCACCCACGCCGGGGATCAGAAACAACAGCGCCACCCGGGGATCGCGCACGATGTTGCGCAGGCTGTCGATGCGGTTGTTGCCGAGCCGGTCGGGCAGCGCCAGCGTGCGGCGGTCGAGCACGTGGGCAACCGGCGCCGGATCGCCGCGTGGCGAGGTGTCGA
>JBCCZI010000178.1:0-6088 GCA_039187815.1 Pseudomonadota bacterium
GGACGTGATACCGAACCGCGCCCTCGCTCACCCCGAGCAGACGGGCGATCTCTGCGCCCGTCGCGCCACGTTCTTCCAGAACCTTGATTGTCATACGAGCCTCTTCGCTGAGCCGGCCATGCACTGCCCCCGAGTTCTTCTGCTCAGGGCCTTCTTGGCCGGAGGCGGCAGCCCGTAAAACTGGGTGTCGCCTTAGCTCGTCACTCGCACGTCGTCTTACAGCGGCGCAGCGTCAGCGTGATGGGGCGCACGCAACGCAGACTGGTTCGAGGCCTATGTCCGCCACGTCCTCGTGCCAACGCTTCGGCCCGGCGACATCGTCATCATGGACAACCTTTCCAGCCACAAGCGCGTCGCCGCGCGCGAGTTGATCGAGGCGGCGGGCGCTGAGCTGCGCTTTCTCCCGCCGTACAGCCCGGACTTCAACCCCATCGAGATGGCCTTTGCAAAGCTCAAGGCCCTTCTCCAAAAGGCGACCGAAAGGACCGCCGAGGGGCTGTGGACCGCCATTGGCCACCTCATTGACCTCATCACGCCGACCAAGAGCGTCAACTTCGTCACAGCCGACTATGAGCCAGACTGATCGGGAAACGCTCGAATGTTCAGCACAAATTTGTTTCGAACACCTCCGGTAATCTCTTGCACAACGGCCGCAGCATGAACGACATTGCATACCTTCTTGAATGCGGCCTGTTCTTTCTTGCGCTAAAAAGTGAGCTTAACATTCTTTGGAACATCCACCCGCAGCTTTTTCAACGCATTTTCAAGAGATTTCACGGTGATTTTTTGACAAAGAGGTTTTGCATTCAAAGGCTTTATCATTCTCAGTTCATTCCGATCCACCTTTACGCGTTCCAGGCGAAGCACCCGGCTATAAAGGTACGCCTCGGCTCCCTCATCTTTATGACGAGATCGGGTCGAATTTGAATAATGTATTCGATCATAAATTGGATTTTAGGAATTGATTTACGCGGATAAATATCTATCAATATGATGATTTAGTAGGGTTCGGTCGTCGCGGCCATGATCCGGCTCTTGGCGGAGCCGGGTACTTTTCCGTGCTCTCGCCCTTGCGGCTTTCGGGACGGCGGCGGCCGAAGAACCTGGGCCGAGGGCCGCCGGTCAGATTGAACCGCCGGCGCTGTGGTGGCAGCATGCCCGTCTGCACCAGGAGGCCCAATGCCCTACAAACCTACCGACGTGATCACGACGGAGAAGCTGCTTCGCGACATCGTCCCGAAGCCGCCCAATGGCACGCAGGACGTCAAGATCATCGATCACATCGACAAACACTGCCGGGTGTGGATTGAGCGCTCACCCTTCTTGGTCATGACCACATCGGATGCGGAGGGACGGCTCGACTGCTCGCCCAAGGGCGACCCAGCGGGGTTCGTGAAGATCATCGACGACAAGACCCTCGCCATTCCGGACCGCCCCGGCAATCGCCGGTTCGACGGGCTTCTCAACATCTTTGAGACCGGGCGGATCGGTCTGCTCTTTTTCGTGCCCAATCGGAACGAGACGGTGCGCGTGAACGGCACAGCCCAGGTGGTTCGCGATTTGGCGCTGCGGGAGAGCATGACGATCAAGGGCCGCGTGCCCGAACTGGCGGTGCTCGTCAGCGTCGAAGAGGCGTTCTACCACTGCGGAAAGGCGATCATACGCTCCGGACTGTGGGCGCCTGACCGGGCCGCGCCGACCGATGGCTTGCCCACCTATGCCGAGGCGAATGTCGACCATACGGGGCGAGACTATCCGCTCGAGCAGGTCGCCAAATGGTTTGAGCACAACGACAAAAATCGTCTCTACGACGACTGACCCGACCTCGGCAGAGCGGCCGGGCGCTCCGCGTGCGCAGGTGGCAGGTTCGGCTGCGTTCCTCCCGCCGGTCCAGGCAACCATGTGTCCCGCATCGTCGAGACCGGTGCTTTGGCCCGGTGGTACGGCGACCGATGCCTGGCGGCGGCGCGCTTGACGCAGCCTCGGCTGGCCGCCTAGATCGTGGGAACAAAAACACGCTCTTTGGGAGGAGACCCATGAAACCAGCAACCTGGATCGCCGGGGCCATTTTGGCTGCTTCGCTCGCACTGCCAGCCGCCGCGGCGGACGTCACCATGCGCATCTCGCTACAGTTGCCGCTAAAGAGCCATCTCGGACAGAACCTTGTGCTCTTCAAAGACGAGGTGGAGACGGCCTCGGGCGGCAGCATCGCGGTCGAGATCTATGACTCGGCCCAGCTATACAAGGACAAAGAAGTGCCCTCCGCGGTGGGTTCCGGCGCGATCGAGGCAGGTGTCGCCTCGCTCACACGATATGTCGGCGATGTTCCGGCCGTCGATGTCTTCTATATGCCCTTCCTCTTCAACACCGAAGAGAAGGTGCGCGGCGCCGTTGCCGCGGGCTCAGCCGTGCGCGGCCCCATCGACACCGCTATCCAGGACACCGGCTCAACCGTCCTCTGGTGGCAAGCCTATGGCGGTGCGATCCTCCTGTCGAACGGCGACCCGGTGAAGACGCCGGCCGACATGGAGGGCAAGAAGGCCCGCGTGTTCGGCAAAACGCTCGGCGATTTCGTCACCGCGACGGGCGGTGCACCCACGTTGATCTCCGGCTCGGAGCAGTACCTCGCCTATCAGCGCGGCACCGTCGATATCGGGATGACCGGCGTTTCGGGAGTGAAGAGCCGCAAGCTCTGGGAGGTGATGGACACGATCACCGTCACCAATCATGCCGATATCGAGTTCGTCGTGGTCGTCAACACCGAGTGGTGGGACGGCCTGACCGATGAGCAACGCGAGATCATCTCAGCGGCCGGCGCAAAAGCGGAAGCGGATGTGCGCGACAAGATGGCCGCCATCGAGGCCGAGGCGTATGCCGCCGCCGAGGAGAACGGGATGACCATCTACCGCCCGACCGCCGCCGAGATCGAGGCGTGGCGGACCGCCGCGCAGCCGGTCTATGACAGCTACCGCGAGAAAGCCGGCGACATGGGGTCGACGCTTCTCGACGCAGCGGCCGGGCTCTGAGCCACAGGAGGCCCCGGCACAGCCAGGGGCTTCCTTCCGGACCGAGAGCCCATGGCCCCCTTTGCCCAACTCGTCACGCTCCTCGCCCGGATTGCAGCCGCGCTCTTCGTCGCATCGGGCGCGATGCTGACCTATGAGGTCATCGCGCGCTATTTCTTCACGGCGCCGACGATCTGGGCGGCCGAGCTCAGCCAGCTCTGTCTCATCTGGGGCTCGCTGCTGGCAATGGCGTGGTGCCTACGCGAGCGGCGCCATATCCGGATCACCGCTGTCACGGGCCTCTTGCCGCTGCGCGGACGTCTCGTCGCCGAGGCCGGCGCGATGCTGGCGGTCGCCGCGTTCTCCGCCTTGGTGGCCTGGAAGGGGTTCGAGATCTTCTGGGTCAGCTTCGAGCGCGGCCGCACCACGGGATCCATGCTCGACCTGCCGATCTGGATTGCCGAGTTCGCGATCCCGTTCGGGTTCGCGGTGCTGGTGGTGCAGGCGTTGATCGAGGCGCTCCGAGTGATGCGCGGCGATCTGCCAGCGGAAGGGGCGCAAAGGGAATGACCATCGTCCTGATCCTCGGCGCTCTCTTCCTGCTGCTTCTGGCGCGTGTGCCAGTGGCCTTCGCGCTCGGCGGTATGGGGCTCGGGATGCTGCTCGCCGGTGGGTTCTCGCCGCTGATGGCGCCCCAGGCGATCCTCTCGACACTCGACGGCTTCATCCTGCTTGCCGTTCCGCTGTTTTTGCTGATGTCAAATGTGCTTCTGAAGGGCGGGGTCGGGCGCGACCTCTTCGCGGCGGTGCAGGCCTGGGTCGGTCACTGGCCGGGTGGCCTCGCGGTAGCAACGATCCTCAGTTGCGGGATCTTTGCGGCCATCTCGGGCTCTTCTGTGGCCACGGCCGCCACCATTGGCACCGTCGCGATCCCGGAAATGCTGGCCCGCGGCTACGAGAAGCGCTTCGTCTATGGCCTCCTCGCAGCTGGCGGCACGCTCGGGATCCTGATCCCGCCCTCGATCCCGATGATCGTCTATGGCTTTGTGACCGAGGAGTCGGTCATCGCCCTCTTCCTTGCGGGCATTGGGCCCGGCCTCGCGCTTCTCGGTCTCTTCATCGTGTTCTCGATGGCCCATGCCGCCGCGCGCGGTATGGGCCGGGCGCAGGCCGCAACCTGGAGCGAGCGGCGCCATGCATCGATCCGCGCCCTGCCATCCCTGGCGTTGGCGGTCATTGTGATCGGAGTGATCTACACTGGCGCGGCGACCCCCACCGAGGCGGCGGCCATCGGTTTCGCCGCCGCCCTCGTCATCACCGGGGTGATTCTGAGAACGCTGAACTGGGAGAGTTTTCGCGAGGCCGCAATGGAGTCCATGGCGACCACGGTTGCGATCCTGCTGATCGTCGCCGGAGCCAAAGTCTTTGGCAAAGCCATCGCGCTCTATCGCTTGCCACAAGAGATTTCTGCCTTCATCGGCGAGGTGATCCACACGCCGCTTGCCTTCGTGGCGGTCGTTGCGATCGTGCTGCTGATCATGGGGCTGGTCTTCGAAGCGCTCTCGATGGTGCTGATCATGACACCCGTGCTGTTGCCGGCCGCGGTGGGGCTGGGGCTCGATCCGATCTGGTTCGGCATCTTTATGGTCATCATGGTCGAATGCGCGCTGATCACGCCACCCGTTGGCTTGAACCTCTATGTGATCCAGGCGGTGGCACGGGCATCGATGGGAGAGGTGGCACGCGGTGTGATCCCCTTCCTTTTGCTGATGTTCGTGACGGTCATTTTGCTGTACGCTTGGCCCGATCTCGCGCTCTACATCCCATTTAAACTGTAACGGCAACGGAGCCTTCCATGAGCCCAGCCGATCATCTGCGCGCTCTTCTTGCCGAGGAGCGCCTGCTGACCATGCCCTGTTGCTACGACGCGCTGTCAGCCAAGCTGATCGAGCAGGCAGGCTTCGACCTCACCTTCATGTCCGGCTTCGCGGCCTCGGCCAGCCGGATCGGCCAGCCCGATCTCGGCCTGATGAGCTATGCGGAGGTGCAGAACCAAGCCGGCAACATTGCCGATGCCATCTCGATCCCGCTGATCGCCGATGGCGATACGGGCTATGGCAACGCGATGAACGTGCGTCGGACCGTGGCCGGCATGGCCAAGGCGGGGGCGGCCGCGGTCATGATCGAGGACCAGCTTGCCCCGAAACGCTGCGGCCACACGCCCGGCAAGGATGTCGTCGGGCGTGATGAGGCGTTCGATCGGATCCGTGCCGCCGTGGATGCGCGCGAAGCTGGCGCCGACATCCTCATTCTGGCCCGCACCGATGCGCGACACACCCTTGGCTTGGCGGAGGCGATCGCGCGCGCAGACCGCTTCGCCGAGCTCGGCGCCGACATCCTCTTTGTCGAGGCGCCGAAAACCGAGCTCGAGATGCGCGAGATCTGCACGAGCCTGCCCAAACCCAACATGGCGAACATCGTCGAGGGAGGCGAGACGCCGGACCTGCCGCCTGCCTTGCTTGCGGATATCGGCTACCGCATTGCGGCCTATCCGCTCAGCCTGATGTCAGCGGCAATGAAAGCGATGGTCGCGACCCTCGCGACGATGGCCGACGGCCAGCCCCGCACGGCCCATCTCATGGATTTCCGCGAGTTGCGCCAGAGGATCGGCTTCGACGCCTACTACGAAGCGTCCGAACGCTATGCGAGCGCGCGCCGCGACGCCTGACAATTCAAGTGTCCTGTGTCATCGGGCATGGGCCATCTGATGTGATTTTGGAACGCAGGGTTTCGTTGCTGGGCGCGTCCTTCGGTTTTGGCTCATCGTACCCGCCAAGGAATGGAAATGAGACAGAAGCCCGGGACAGCCAAGCCTCCGGCCGAGAAGGTCGTAAAGGACATCCGCCGGCGCACGCAAGCAGCCTTCGGCGGAGGAGACTGAGCGGGCCGGGCACCTGTGCATTCCGGGACATCGGGTTTCTCATTCCAGCGACGTCCGGTGAGGCGTTCCGGAGTATCCGGTCGTTCTGAGCGCGCGCGTCTGAGCGTGTTTTCCTGTTCCCATCGGAGGCCGGGGTCGTCAA
>JBCCZI010000179.1:0-6012 GCA_039187815.1 Pseudomonadota bacterium
AGCTCGCGGCCCGGACACGCGAAGCCCTCTGGGACGCCATCGGCAAAGCCCTCGACCCCTTCGCCCCGGACGATTGCCAACACCACGCCACCGCCACCGGCCAAAAGCCCCAGCAAGGAGATCCCCCTCTAGAGCCGCTCAGCAGGTGTAGTTCATCCCCAGCCGTCCGCCATCGGCATAGATCGTCTCGCCGGTGATGTAACTCGCCTTGTCCGAGGCAAGGAAGGCGACCACGTGGGCGATCTCCTTTGGGCTGCCGACGCGTTTCAAGGGTGTGCGCGACAGCACCATCTTCATCGCATCGGGGTTCGCGTTGACGCCGGCCATCATTGCTGTGTCAATCGAGCCTGGGCCGACCGCGTTCACTCGGATGTTGTGTGGCGCGAGCGCCAGGGCCGCCACTTTGGTCAGCTGCATGATCCCGCCCTTCGAGGCGCAATAGGCCGGGATCGCCGGGATCGCCACCTGGGCGTTGATCGAGGACATGTTGACTATCGAGCCGTGGATGCCCGCCGCCACCATCCCCCGCGCCGCCCGCTGCATCGCCAGGAACGCGCCGGTCAGATTGACGTCCATGACCCGCTGAAAGGTCTCCAGCGTGTAGTCTAGAAAATCCCCCGGCGCCGCGATGCCGGCATTGTTCACCAGGACCGAGACCGGGCCAAGCTCTGCCTCGACACGGTCGAACAGCGCCCTGACGGCCGCCGGATTCCCCATATCACAGGCCATGCCGACCGCGCCCTGCCCGATCTCGGCAGCCCCGGCCTCGACGCCTTCGGCGTTCACATCCACCAGAACGGCGCGCGCGCCCTCCTCAGCCAGCACCTCGGCGCAGGCAAAGCCGATGCCTTGGGCGGCACCCGTGACAAGCGCGATGGGGCGGTCGGTCATACTTCTCTCCCGTCTGATGGACGGCCTGGCGCCGTTGCGGGCGTCACAGGCTCTTCCAAAGCTGATTGGCCGTGAAGGCCGCCTGATAAAGCCGCGCGCTGATCGGCGCCGAGCGCAGCGTCTCAGGCTCGGAGATCGGCAGCGGCAGGTCGGCCTCCGCGCCCCCGGCGATCAACTCGGCCATCGCGCGGCCAAAGACGGTGCCCGGCGCGATGCCGCGGCCGTTGTACCCGATGGGGGTGTAGAGCCCCTCGGCGAGGCGATGGATCCGCGGAACATGGTCGGGGGTCATGGCGATGCGCCCATGCCAAGCGGTCTCGAACTCCACGGGCCCGAGATCGGGGAAGAGCCGCCCCAGCTGCCGCGCGGCCCAGCGACGCGAGAGCCCGCTGACCCCGCCGATCGCCGTGCCCATCGAGCCGATGATGATCCGGCCAAAGGCGTCTCGGCGGAGCGAGAACATGATCTTGCCGGTGTCCCACAGCCCCTGGCCCTCGCGCAGGATGCCGGCCGCGCGTGCGCCGAGCGGCGAGGTCGCGAGCTGGAAGTAGTGGATCGGCATGAAGCTCTTACCGAGGCCGGGCCAGAGCGCGTCGGTATAGGCGTTGGTGGCCAGCACGACCGAGCGCGCCTCGACCCGCCCGCGATCGGTCGCGACGACCCATTTGGCGCCTTTGCGCTCCAGGCGCTCGGCCCGGACCCCGGTCGAGATGCGGGCGCCCGCGCCGTGGGCTGCCCGCGCCAGGCCGCGCACATAGCCCATCGGATTGATCGTGCCGGCGCGGTGGTCGAGCAGGCCGCCATGAAAGGCCGGGCTGCCAATCTTCTCGGCCGCGTCCTCGCGCGACAACAGCGCGACCGGCGCGCCGAGCCTCTGCCACTCCTCGGCCCGACGCTTGAGATCGGCAAAGCCGGCGGGCGCATGGGCCGCGTGGATGGTGCCGGTCCGGGTCAGCTCACAGCGGATCTGGTGGCGCTCGACCAGGCTCATGACATAGGCGGGTGCCTCGCCAAGCAGGCGGACCAGCGCGCCGCCCTTGGCCTCGCCGAGCTTGGCGCGCACATCCTGGGGCGGCAGCCACAGCCCTGCATTCAGCAGCCCGGCATTGCGGCCCGACCCGCCGAAGCCGATCTGCTCGGCCTCGAGCACATGGGCCTCGATCCCGCGCTCGGCCGCGTGCAAGGCCGTGGAGAGCCCCGTGAACCCGCCGCCGATGATCGCAAGCTCACAGCGCGCATCCCCGTCGAGCGGCGCCGTGAAGTCGCGCTCGACCGCGCTGTCATCCCATAAGGAGATCCCCGGCATCTTGCCTCCCGTTCCGGCCTCGGACCACTCTCGGCACCGCTGCGGGCCTGTCAACCGGCTGGCCGGCCCACGCGTCAGTCGCCGCGAGAGAACGGCGGCGGATCAAACGCCTCGACGGGCGGCGGCGGGCCCTTGATCGGCGCGATCTCGACAAAGGCCGAATGCGAGGCAGGCCCCTGAGACAACGCCGAGGTGCGCAGATCATGGGTCAGCACATTCGGGTTGCCATGGCGATCGAGCCGGTCGGGATCGGAGAAGTCCGGATCATACCAGGCGCCCGTCCACAGGAAGACGACACCCGGGCGGATATCCTCGGTCAGCCGCGCTCCGGCCAGACAGCGCCCCCGATCGTTGAAGACAGTGACGACATCGCCCTCGGCGATCCCGCGGGCAGCGGCATCGGTCGGATGCATCAGGATCGGCTCACGGCCTTGGATCTTCTGGCTGCGGCTGAGCGCGCCATTGTCGTGCTGGCTGTGGAGCCGGGTCGCGGGCTGGCCCGACAGCATATGGAGCGGGAAGCGCTCGGCCTCGCCGGAACTCCAACCGCGGGGCGGGAACCAATGGGGCTGGCCCGGACAATCGGCATCGCCAAAGCCCGCGATCACCTCCGAGGTAAGCTCGATCCGACCGCTGGGCGTCGGCAGCGGCGCCTGCTCTGGATCGGCGCGGAAGGCCGACAGAAAGACCGCATGGGGGGCGGGATCGGGCAGCTCGATCGCCTCGCCGGCCAGAAAGCTCTCCCATTCCGGCAGGGTATGGCCCGCCTCGGCGGCGCGCCCCTGCATCTCGGACCACAGATGCGCAAGCCAGGCGGCCTCGTCCCGGCCCGCACTGAACGCCGTGCCGAGGCCGAGCCGCTGCTCGAGCGCGCAATAGAGCGCATACTCGGTCCGCGCCTCGCCCGGCGGTTCGGCCATTTTGGGCATCGGGACGATCACATTGTCCTGGTTGCCGGCGGCGAAGTCCGTGCGCTCTAGAGGCGCGGCGACGGGCAAGACGATGTCCGCATGGCGCGCGGTGGCGGTCCAGTTGATCTCATTGACGATCACCGTCTCCGGGCGCTGGAAGGCCTGGCGGAGCCGGTTCAGGTCCTGGTGGTGGTGGAAGGGATTGCCCCCCGCCCACCAGAGCAGCCGCGTGTCCGGAAAGCGCAAGTCGCGCCCGTTGTAGCGATAGCGCGCGCCCGGGCCGAGCAGCATGTCCGCAATCATGGCAACCGGCAGCACCGTCTCGACCGGGTTGGGGCCCATGGGCAAGGCGGGCCAGCGCACAGGGCGGTCCATAGTGCCGATGCTCGCATCCGCGGCATAGCCGATGCCAAAGCCGGCGCCCGGCAACCCAATCTGGCCCAGCATCGCGGCCAGCGCCACGGTCATCCACAACGGCTGCTCACCGAAATCCGCGCGTTGCAGGCCGACTGCGGTGGTGATCAGCGTGGGCCCCGCCGCCATGTCGCGCGCGAGCCGGCGCAGCCGCTCGGCATCGATCCCCGAGAGGGCCGCCGCCCAATCGGCCGATTTCTCGACGCCGTCCATGTCACCGAGCAGATAGCGCGCTAGCCGCTCGAACCCCACGGTGTGGCTCCTGAGGAAGCGCGGGCTGTGCAGACCCTCCTCAATCAGGCTGTGCGCCAGACCCATCATCACCGCGGTGTCGGTGCCGGGACGCGGGGCGAGCCATTCGGCCCCGAGCGCGTCGGGGGCATCGCTGCGCAGCGGGCTGAGATTGACAAAGCGCACGCCCGCCGCCCGGCACGCCTCGAGTTCGCCCCTCAGGCGATGGCGCCCCACCCCACCGCCCGAGATCTGCGCATTGCGCAGCGGCAGGCCGCCGAACATCACCACCAGCCGCCCGGCCTCGGCAACGGTCGAGAGCCGCGTCGCCTCACGCACATGGTGGCGGAAATTGCCGAGAATATGCGGCATCAGCACGAGCGCCGCATTGTAGCTGTAATTGCCCTCCGAGCGCACGAACCCTCCGGCAGCGCCCAAGAACCGCTTCAGCTGGCTTTGCGCGTGGTGAAAACGCCCGGCACTCGCCCAGCCATAGCTGCCGCCAAAGATCGCCTCGGGCCCGTGCGCCGCGTGCACCCGGCGCATCTCGGCCGCGATCAGATCGAGCGCCCGGTCCCAGTCCACCTCCACAAAGGGCTCGCGGCCCCGCGCGTCATCCGCAGGGCCAGGGCCGGCCCGCAGATAGCCTTCGCGGATCGCCGGGCGCAGCACGCGCGCGCGGCCGTTCAGGCTGCCCGTGATGTTGTCGTTGATCGGCGAGGGATCTGGATCGGCCGGGTCCGCCAGCACCGCCTCGATCCGACCGTCCCGCGCCCGGACGCGCCCCGTCCCCCAATGGCTCGCGGTCGGTCTCTCGGCATCGGGGTGGCGCATTTGGGTCTCTCTCCGGGCTTGCTCGGGCGCACGTTGACACAGCCCGCCGCGACTTTCATCCTTTTGCCCGAGGGAGAGCATCGCATGCCGAAACAGACCGAGCCGCCGCGGGACACGCTGGTGCGGCGGGGGCGCGGGCCCGACGAGCCAGGGCGTTTGGTCAACCTGCCGACCGAGCAGGGCGCGACCATGTTGTTCAACACCATGGCCGAGTTCGAGGCCGCGCGCGCCGAGCGCCATAAGCCGGGCACCCAATACTACGGTCGCTTCAGCACACCGTCGCGCCATGCGGTCGAGACGGTGATGGCCGAGCTCGAAGGCGGCGCAGATTGTCTGGCGACATCGTCAGGCGTCTCGGCGATCGCCCTGGCGCTGATGGCCAGCACCGCGGCGGGCCGCGAGGTGCTGATCGCCGACAATGTCTATCACAACACGCGGGGCTTTGCGGACCATGTGCTGCCGCAATTCGGCGTGTCGGTGCGCTATTTCGATCCATCGATCGGCGAGGGCGTGGCCGCGCTGATGCGCCCCGAGACCTCGGTCGTGATGTTCGAGGCGCCGGGCTCGGGCACCTTCGAGGTGCCCGACATCCCTGCCATTGCCGCTGCGGCGCGAGCAGGCGGCGCGCTCTCGATCCTGGATGGCACCTGGGCGACGCCGATCTTCTGCCAGCCGCTGACCCTCGGCGTCGACATGGTGGTCCATTCAGGCTCGAAATACATCGGTGGGCATTCCGATACGATGATCGGCTTTGTCGTCTGCTCCGAGACCTCCGCCGCCGCCGCGCGCAAAATGGCGCTGACCTTTGGCGAGCGGCCGGGCAGCCTGGACGTCACGCTGTCCTTAAGGGGCCTGCGCACCCTGGATATGCGCATGCGCCATGCCGAGACGGCGGGAATGGAGATCGCCAACTGGCTGGCACTGCAGCCACAGGTGCGCCGTGTGCTGCATCCAGCCTTCCCGGACTGTCCAGGTCACGTCTTTTGGAAACGCGACTTCTCCGGCGCCGCGGGGCTGTTCAGCGTGATCCTGCGCACTGAGGACACCGCCAAGATCCATGCCTTTGTGGACGCGCTCGCACTCTTTGGCATTGGCGCCAGCTGGGGCGGATTCGAGAGCCTCGTCCTGCCCGTCGTGCCGCATCGCACGGCCACCCCCTGGACCGAGCCCGGCGGCATCCTGCGCTTTGGCATCGGCAACGAGACCAGTGAGAGCCTGATCGAGGACCTCGCCCAAGCCTTACCGCTCCTCGGATGATACCGGCCGGCCGGCGAACTGCCGGCGAATCGCCTGCTCTGTTGTCCGCTGGATCAGGGGCCCAGGGCGTTGTCGCCAGGGCGATCCCTCCGACGGATGCGGGCCTTGGCGCGCCAGGCAGCGGGGCCGAAGCCCGGCCGCAATCCCGCGATGGCGTCGCCGGCACCG
>JBCCZI010000180.1:0-5923 GCA_039187815.1 Pseudomonadota bacterium
CTGGCGGCTGACGATGAAGGGCGCGGGCTTGTAGTCGGGATAGGTGGTGCCCGCTCCGATGGCCGTCACAAAGACATCGCCCGGGTCGAGGCCGTCCCAATCGGCGCGCAGGAAGGGCTTGATCTCGCCACCCGCCTCGATGCGCCGGTCGAGCAGCGTGATCGGATCGCAGCGCACGATCCGCCCGTTTTGGTTGGCATAGCGGTCGCAGGCGCCGGCGCGGCCCTCGGCGATATAGCACATGACGGGGCAGGCATCGCAGCGGATCTTCTCGGACATCACCCCGCCTCCGCGCGGTGATCGGCCAGGGCCTCGGCCACAAAGCCCTGCGGATCGGTGACAAAGGCGCGGTAGAGCTCAAAATGCCGGGTCGCGCGGTAGTCGACCTCCGCGAGGCCAAAGCGCGTGATCTCGAGCACCTGCGCCCCGGGCACCGCCATCAGGATCGGCGAATGGGTCGCCAGGATCACCTGGGAGACCGCGCTCTCCTGGATGCGGGCGAGCAGGCACAGCAGCGCGCGCTGGCGGTCGGGCGAGAGCGCGCTCTCGGGCTCGTCCATGAGATAGAGGCCCTGGCGGGTCATGCGCTCTTCGAAGATGCGCACGAAGCCCTCGCCATGGGACCAGGAGAGATAATCGGGCGGGGTTTCCTCGGCCTCGCGCGCGGCCTGGTCGAGGCCACGGGCCACGGCAAAGAAGCTCTCGGCGCGGAAGAACCAGCCCTCGGTCACCCGTGGCAGCCAGCCGGCGCGGAGCGCATCGGCCAGCCCCGCGCCGCTCGCCTCGATGGCCGTGCTGTGATCGACGGTGCGATAGCCCTTGCCCCCGCCCGCCTGGTCATAGCCGGCGAGCGCGGCGATCGCCTCGATCAGGGTGGATTTGCCGGACCCGTTCTCGCCCACGATGATGGTCACCGGCTGCTCGAAGCCGAGCGCAAACTCCGGGTCGAGCCAGGGCAGGGTCATGGGATAGGCGCTGCGGTCCATTCGCTCCTCGATCAGCGTCAGGCGCTTGAGGAACGGCGCGGGCAAGCGCGTCGCGCGGCGGCTACGCGCCATGGGCCGCTCGGATGGCCGCCAGCACCCGGTGCGGCAGGGCGGGGGCGCGGTCGATCTCGGCCCCGGTCGCGTGGCGGATTGCGTTGAAGATGGCGGGGGCGGTGGGGATCAGCACATGCTCGCCCAGGCCCTTGGCGCCCATGGGCCCTTCGGGATCCGGGCGCTCGATCAGGATCGAGCGGATCTCGGGCATGTCGCCAAAGGTCGGGATCAGATAGTCGTGCAGGTTCTCGGTGCGCCCGGGGATGTACTCCTCCATCAGCGCGAGGCCGAGGCCCTGGGCGATGCCGCCTTCGATCTGGCCCTCGGCGAGCTGGGGGTTGATGACGCGCCCGAGGTCATGGGCCGCCGTCATGCGCGTGACCCGCACGGTGCCGAGCTCGGTATCCACCGCCACCTGGGCGATCTGGGCGCCATAGCCATAGACCGCATAGGGAACGCCCTGGCCATCGGCATCGAGCGGCTCGGTCGGCGGATTGTAGGTCTCCTCGGCCGAGAACACATAGCCGCGGCTGTCCACCGGCAGATCGCCGAGCGCGATGCGCCGCGAACGCCCGCCCTCCCAGAGCCGCAGCTCGTCCCCACAGAGACAGAGTGTGGCGTTCTCGCTGAGATTGGCCAGCCGCAGGATCGCGGTGCGCAATGCCCGGCCCGCCGCTTGGGCCGCGCGGCCCGTCACATAGGTCTGGCGCGAGGCCGAGGTCTTGCCGCAATCGGGGGTGAGGGCTGTGTCCGGCCCGATCAGATAGATCTGGCCCACCGGCAGGCCCACCGCGTCGGCAGCGATCTGGGCGATGACGGTGTTGGCCCCTTGGCCGATATCCGTCGCACCTTGGTGCAGGCAAAAGAAGCCGTCGGCGGTCAGCCCGATGCGGATCGTCGAGGGGTTGGGCAGGGCGGTGTTGCCGCAGCCATACCAGCAGGATGCGACCCCGACCCCGTGGCGGAGCACACCGCCCGCCGCCCGTTCGGCCGCATTGGCAGCGGCGGCGGTCGAGAGCGCCTCGGCCCAAGAGTTTTCCAGCGCCGCCAGACAGTCATCGATGCCGACGCCAAAAAGCTGTTGCCCGCAGACCGTGCGCCCGCCTTCGGGCAGCGCGTTGCGCCGGCGGAAGGCCAAGCGGTCGAGCCCGCAGGCCTCGGCCAGCCGGTCGTACAGCGTCTCTTGCAGGATCGCCGCCTGGGGCACGCCAAAGCCTCGGAAGGCCCCGGCGATCGGCCCATTGGTGTGCACGGCCCGCGTCTCGGCCCGGTAATGCGGCACCGCATACGGCCCCGAGGCGTGCACCGGCACCCGGGTCGCGACCGTCGGCCCCCAGCTGGCATAGGCGCCGGTGTCGAAATCGCCCTCAAAGACCATGCCGGTCACGCGGCCCTCGGCATCGGTGCCGATCCGGGCCTGCATGGCGCCGGGGTGGCGCTTGGTGGTCGAGGCCATGGACTCGCGGCGCGTGTAGACCATGCGGCAGGGGCGCCCGGTGACCAAGGTCACCAGGCCGATCAGCGGTTGCAGCGACAGGTCCAGCTTTGCGCCAAACCCTCCGCCCGCCGCGGCGGGGATGATCCGCACCCGCTCAGGCGGCAGACCCAGGATCACCGCCACATCATCGCGGTCCATCACTGGCGCCTGGGTGCAGGCCTGGATCACCAAAGTGCGACCCTGCCACCAGGCGGCCCCCGCTTCGGGCTCGATATAGGCGTGCTCGACAAAGGCCGTCTCGAAGCCGCCCGCGACCGTATGGGCCGAGCCTGCGAGCGCCGTGTCGGGATCGCCCCGGGCGACTCGGCCGCGGATCAGGATATTGTCCGGGCGCTCGGCATGGAGCCGCGCCGCCTCGGGGGCCAGCGCCGCGCTGGGCGACATTGCGGCCTCGCGCGCGGTCCAGCTGACCGGAAACTCCGTGAGATCCAGCGCTTCGACGGCATCGGGCTGGCCGGCCACGACCGCCACCGCCTCGCCGCGGAACCGCGCCGTGCCCTCGGCCAGCGCGGGCTGGTCCGCCAGCGGCGGGATCACGCCGAACCGGTTGCGCCCCGGGATATCGGCGGCGGTCAGCACCGTCTCGACGCCGGGATGCGCCGCTACCCAAGCCACCAGATCGCCAAAGACGAAATCCGCCAGGGGGTGGGGCGAGCGCACGGCCCGCACCAGCAGGGCCGCCTCGGGCACATGATCGGCGCCGAAGGTCTCGGTGCCCGTCACCTTGGGGCGCCCGTCAAGCCGGGGCAGGCGCGCGCCGACCGCGCTGCCGGTCTCGGCCACGACCGGAGCCCCCCGCCCCGCATGGTCGCAGACCGCATCGACGATCTTGGCATAGCCAGTGCAGCGGCAGAGCACACCGCCGAGCGCATCCTCGACCTCGGCACGGCTTGGCTGAGGATTGCGCGCGAGCAGAGCCGCCGCGGTCACCAGCATGCCCGGCGTGCAGATCCCGCATTGGGCGGCCCCGTGGCGCAAGAAGGCCTGGTGCAGCGCCGGCAGATCCTCGCCCTCGCGCGTCAGCCCGGCGAGCGTGGTGATCGTGCGTCCCGCGGCCTGGGCCAGCGGCATCAGACAGGCGCAGTGCGGCGCCCCGTCGACCAGCACGGTGCAGGCGCCGCAATCGCCCGCATCGCAGCCGACCTTGACGTCTCGGCAGCCCGCCTGGTCGCGCAAGATCTCTGAGAGCCGCCGTCCGGGCACGTTGTCGACGGCGACCATGCGCCCGTTGACCTGCACTTCGGCAAAGCGTGCGCGCAGGTTCATGCGGCAGCCCGTCCGGCCGGGGCCAGGGTCGCCAGCGCGCGGCGCACCAGCACGGCGGCGGCGGTCGCGCGATAGGGCGCATCGGCGCGGATGTCCGAGATCGGCGCCAGGGCCTGCGTCACCACGCCGTCGCTGGCCCGTGCGGGCATGTCCGCGATGGGCGCGCCGAGCAGCGCGGCTTCGAGCGCGCCGAGCCGGGCCGCGACCGCGCTGCAGGAGCCGACCGAGACCGCCGCCTCGGCCACGTGGCCCGCCTCTTCGACAACCCGCACGGCAACCATGGCGATCGAGATCACGAGGGATGTGCGGGCGCCGAGTTTCAAAAAGGCCGATCGCCCCGCCAGGGCCGCTGCGGGGATGTGGATGGCGGTCATGAGCTCATCCGCCTGGCGGGCGGTCTGGCGCGGGCCGGTCAGGAACGCCCTCAAGGGCAGGCGGCGCACGCCGCGCAGGGAGGCAAGCTCCACCTCGGCCGCGAGGGTCAGGAGCGGCGGCACGCCATCGGCAGCCGGCGAGGCGTTGCACAGATTGCCCGCCAGGGTGCCGGCGTTCTGGATCTGCTCCGAGCCGACCTCCCGGGCTGCCTGCTGCAGCCCGCGCAGGGAGGGGGGCAACTCGGCCTGGACGATCGTGCTCCAGGTGGTCGTGGCGCCGAGACGAAGACCGTCCGGTCCCGATCGCAGGCCGCGCAGGGCCGGGATCGCCGTGATGTCGAGCACCGGGGTGTCGGCCGCCATCTCGAGCGCGGGGCGCTCGGTCGCCGGGAACAGATCGGTGCAGCCGGCGGCGATCCGGACCGGTCCCGCCGCCGCGGCGGCCAGCGCGTCCTCGAGCCGTTCCGGTCTCAGGTAATCCGGCGCCATCGGCCCACCGCCCTCACCGCCTTTGTCATTCGTATACAAACAAAAATTGCCTGAGGGGCGATCTGCTGTCAATATCGCGGTCCGGCGATGGGCCGGGGCGAGGGGAGACCCCGATGGCGCAACCGGCTGACCAGGCGTTGGGTTACCGGCTCGACGAGCAGGTGGGCTTTCTGATGCGCCAGGCGAACCAGCGCCATTTGGCGATCTTTGGCCGGCGGATCCCGGATTTCACGCCGACTCAGTTCGCGACCCTGGCCAAGCTGGCGGAGCTCGGCTCGGTCAGCCAGAACGATCTCGGCCGCCAGACCGCCATGGACAGCGCCACCATGAAGGGCGTGATCGACCGGCTCGCGCGGCGCGGGCTGGTCTCGAGCCGGCCCGATCCGAGCGATATGCGCCGGCTCCTGATCGGGCTGACCGAGGCGGGGCGGGCGGCCTATGCGGACCATGTGGCGGCGGCTGAGGCGATCTCGACCGAGACGCTGGCCCCGCTCAGCCCCGAGGAACGCGTGCAGTTCCTCGACCTTTTGCGCCGGATGATCGCGGCGCGCCACAGCGAGGGGACCAACCCATGAGCCTGCCAGCTGACACCGCCCTTTTGGCCATCGACGTCCAGATTGATTTCTGCCCAGGCGGCGCGCTGGCGGTGGCCGAGGGCGATGCGGTGGTGGCGCCGGTCAATGCGCTGTTGGAGAGGGCGGCGGTGCGGGTGCTGACCCAGGACTGGCATCCGCCCGAGCATCGCTCGTTCGCGGCCAATCATCCGGGTGCGGCGCCGTTTTCCATGACCGAGATGCCCTACGGTCCGCAGGTGTTGTGGCCAACCCATTGCGTGATCGGCTCGGAGGGCGCGGCGTTTCATCCGGATCTGGCGGTGGACCGGGCGGATCTGGTGATCCGCAAGGGGTTTCGGCCCGAGATCGACAGCTACTCGGCCTTTTTCGAGAACGACCGCACGACCGAGACCGGCTTGGCGGGCTATCTGCGCGAGCGCCGGGTGCAGTCGGTGATCTGTGTCGGGCTCGCTTTGGATTTCTGCGTGTTCTATTCGGCGATGGATGCGGTGCGCCAGGGGTTTGGAGCTGCGGTTCTGGCGGATTGCTGCCGGGCGATCGATCTGGATGGGTCTTTGGCCACGGCCGAGGCGGCGATGGCGGAGGCCGGGGTGCGCGTGACGACACTGGCGGCGCTCTGAGCCCGCGCGGCGCGGCCCCCGGCCCCACCCCCCCGGGCAGGCGCGGTGCCCGGGGGCGCGC
>JBCCZI010000181.1:0-5893 GCA_039187815.1 Pseudomonadota bacterium
GCCGAGATGGCCTGACACCGAGAACGACCCCGAAGACCATCACCGCCAGCATTCCGCCGCGCCCCAATCACCGGGGAACCGACGTCTGACGTTCAAAGCCACGGCGCAAACCGAGTTGATAGAGGTCCTCACCTCCCGCGCCAAGCCAGCCCCCTTCCGAAAGCTATCTTGAACCAAGCCCCTAGGCCCGCCGGAACCCCTTCCGCCAACAAGACATAGGTCATTAAAGAAGCGTAAGCGCTCGATCTGAAGATCGCCGGGCCGAAATTGCTGCACAATAATATCGCAAATAGCAATCTGCACTTCTTGAAATATTTCGAATCATGCAAATTAATCTTGAATGAAAACATAGAAACGTTACGCCGGCGCGCCGCCCTCCCGCGATGGTGGCCATGTCGAGGATGGGGAGCCCTTCTTGCACCTAGGTCGGCAGATCGGAACCGAAGAGCTTGCCGCCCCGGCGGAATGGCGTAATCGTCCGGCCGAGGCCGGTGCGCTCGTCGGTTTCCACCAGAACACCGGACAGCGTCGCTTCGCCGAGCGAGGGCTCGAACCGCCCTGCTCCCATGCCTGTGACAAAGCGCTTCAGCGGCTCGACCTTGTCCATGCCGATCACGCTGTCGTAGTCGCCGCACATGCCCGCATCGGTCTGGTACGCCGTGCCGCGCCCCAGGATCATCGTATCGGCGGTCGGCACATGGGTGTGGGTGCCAACCACCAACGAGGCGCGCCCGTCGCACCAATGGCCAACCGCCATCTTCTCGGATGTGGCCTCGGCATGGATTTCGACAATCGCCGCATCGCAGCCCGACCCGAGCGCATAGCGACGCAGCTCAGCATCCAGCGCCGAAAACGGATCGTCAAAGGGACGGTTCATGAACACACGCCCAAGCGCCACGGTCACCAGGACCCGCTTACCCCTGGGCGCATCGAACACCGCCGCGCCGCGGCCCGGAGCCTTTTTGGCGAAGTTCAGCGGACGCAGGATGCGAGGCTCCCGATCGATCGCCGCGAGCATCTCGCGCTGGTCGAAGGCATGGTCGCCTAGGGTGAGCACATCGGCCCCGGCCTTCAGGAGATCCTCGGCGATCGAGGCCGTCAGCCCATAGCCCGAGGCGGCGTTCTCAGCATTCACGACGACGAAATCGAGCGCCAAGGACGCGCGCAAGTCGGCAAGCCTGCCGATCACAGCCGCGCGCCCAGCCCGGCCCACCACATCGCCGAGAAACAGCAACCGCATAGCCACCCGACAGTGTCGGGGCGGCGCACCGCGTGCAACCCAAAATGCGTGATTCCGTATCGCAATAATTTTGCCGAAAGCTTGCACAAAGTTGTATACGGTTCCTGCGGCGGTGTGCTGCGCGGCGGGGACGGTTCGACTTGTCACCTTGGGGTTCCGAGGCGCAAAGTGTCCGCGTCACTGCAGAAGGATGAGGAGGCAGATGATGGCGTGCGCAGTTCCGGCACTAGCGGCGTGCGGATTGGCACTGGGATTGGTTCTTGCGCAAGGTGGTCCTCCGGCTTTGGCGCAAACCAGCGATCTGGCGCGTCCCGCCTCCGACGACGCGTTGCGCGAACAGATCCGCTCGGTGGTCGGATGGGCCATCGATGAGGGGCGGCCTGACGCCTATATCGATCAGCTGATGAACGAGGCGGCGGCTGAGGGAAAGCTATTTGTCCCTGAGGACATGCGCACGCTCGATGGCCGGGTCGATACATCCAAAATGTTGGCATTCCTTGAGGAGAGCGTACCGGAGGCGCCGGCCGTGGATGATACGGTCGTTGATACGGCCTCCACGCAGCTTCTCCAACCGACACAGCAGGCGCCCGCCTTGCCAACGCCTCCGATCGCGCCCGCCGAGGAGACCGTGACGGCAGAGGTGGTGCCGGACAGTCAGCTTCTCCAGCCGGGGGAAGGGGCGCAAAGCGCTCAGGCCATCGCCACAGGTGCCCAGTTGGGCCAGGCCCCGGCAGCCAGCGAAGCGGCGACGGGCTCCCAGTTGCTTCAACCGGGCGCAAGCGAGGGCGCAGCCGTGGCGACGGGGACGCAGCTCCTACAGCCGGGTTCAGAGGACGCCGGAGCCGGGGATGTAGTGGCCGACGTCGCGCCTGCGGACGAGGTGGCCACCGGTTCGCAGCTCTTACAGCCGGGCGCGTCGGACACTGCCGTGACGGGCAGCCAGATCCTGCAACCCACCTCGGAGGCGGCCGAGACGACGGTCGTGACCGGCACCCAGTTGCTGCAACCGACCGGCAGCGAGAGTGTGGATACGCCGCTGCCGGTGCCCGAGACGCCGGAGACGGATGATGTGGCGACCGTCACTGCGGCCCAGTTGCTTCAGCCAAGCGAAGGCGCTGAGGCCGCGGCCACGGGCGCACAGCCGCTGCAACCCTCGGCCGATGCAGGCTCGGCGGTGGCGTTGGCTGCGACCGCCGCGTCCGCTGATGCCGAAGCCAATACGGACACGGCAGCCGCGTCCGGTGGACAGGTGTTCCAGCCCGCGCCCGATCCCGAGGGTGGGGACGGCACGCAGGACTCCACCGATCTCGCGGCGATCGAGGCGGATGCCAATACGGAAGCCAGCGATGGCGATGCGGAGGCGGCAGATCCGGAGGAGGTCGCGCTGGCGGACCCCGAGGACGCAGCCGATCCGGAGCCTGAGGCCGAGCGTGAGTTTTACACGGTTCGTCGTGGCGACAGTTTGTCCACGATTGCAGCGCAGCTCTATGGCGATCCGTTCCGGTTCGAAGAGATCTTCGATGCCAACCGGAACCTGCTGCGAAACCCGAACCTGATTGTCGAAGGCCAGCGGCTGTTCATTCCGCGCTGACCCCGGCCAGTAAGGGAGATCAGGGACGGAAAACGCGGGTCTCCGTGACCAACGCGTCCATGCGCTGGTCCGTGGGCTCGCGGATAACGGCTTCACATTCCTGTGTTGCATAGGCAAACCCTATGGCCCGGGTGGGCCGCAGCCCGCGAAGCCTCTCAAGTGTGCGATCGTAGAAGCCGCCCCCATAGCCAAGCCGCCATAAATCCGCATCAAACGCGACGAGGGGGACAATCAAAAGATCGGGCTCCAGCCAGTCCCCCGTGGCTGGGACCGCGGCACCGAAGGCGCCTTTGACCATTGGGGTATCGGGATCCCAGGCGCGGAACGCGAGCGGCATGCCCTCCCCTTCGATGACCGGAACGGCCAGCCGCATCCCACGCTCGCCAAGGGTGCGCATCAACGGCGTCGGGTCTATCTCGGTGCGAATCGGGCGATAGCCAGCGACAATGGCGGCGCCCTCGGCCAAACGGGTCTCGAGAAACAGCGCCGCGGCTGCCTCGGCCGCGCCAGCGCCGCCGGCATGGGCGATTTTCCGCCGGTCGAAGGCCGCGCGGCGCAGCGCGCTCTTGTCTGCCGTCGTGTCCATGCGTAGCGGTTACTCGGTCGGGCACCCGTGGGCAAGGATCGGGCGGCGGGCCCGTCGCAACCGTGGAGGGATCAGATCCTCGCGAGCCTGGATAACCAGGTGGGCGCCGGGTGCGTAAGGCCACGACCCTGCACAGAGCCAGCTCCCGCGAGAAAGATTAGGCCACCAGGATACTGGCCTCGCACGTGAAGGACAGCACCCGCCAAATGCAGACATAGGGGCTGCGGCGCCCGAGGGAAAGGCCATGCGACGCCTTGGCCCCGTGGTCCCGGTGGTTCAGTGCACCAGCTTCGGGCCGCTCTTGGGACCGCCACCGCCTTCGGGCAGAATGCCCAGCCGCCGCGCGACCTCGGTATAGGCGTCGGACAGCGAGCCGAGATCCCGGCGGAACACGTCCTTGTCCAGCTTCTCGCCGGTCTTCACGTCCCACAGCCTGCAGCTGTCGGGCGAGATCTCATCGGCGACGATGACCCGCTGAAAGTCGCCCTCCCAAATCCGCCCGCATTCGATCTTGAAGTCGATCAAGCGAATGCCGACACCCAGGAACAAGCCCGACAAAAAGTCGTTCACCCGCAGCGCCAGCGAGATCATGTCGTCGATGTCCTGCTGGTTCGCCCAGTTGAAGGCGATCACGTGCTCCTCGGTCACGATCGGATCGCCGAGCGCATCGTCCTTGTAGTAAAGCTCGATGATCGGGCGGGGCAGCGGGGTGCCCTCCTCGATGCCGAGGCGCTTTGAGAGGCTGCCGGCCGCCACATTGCGCACCACCACTTCGAGTGGGATGATCTCGCAGGCCCGGATCAGCTGCTCGCGCATATTGATGCGCCGTATAAAGTGGTTCGGCACACCGATTGCGCTCAGCGCTGTCATCACATGCTCGGAGATGCGGTTGTTCAGCACCCCCTTGCCGTCGATCACATCGTGCTTCTCGGCATTGTAGGCCGTCGCGTCATCCTTGAAGTACTGGATGAACGTGCCGGGCTCGGGCCCCTCATAGAGGATTTTCGCCTTGCCTTCGTAGACCATCCTGCGGCGGGCCATAGGTCTCCTCCTTGGGAGAACGGAAATAGAGCGCCCGGCGCGCGCGCCGAGCGGTGGCCCGTCTATAGGGCCGAGCAACGGTTTTGCCAAGCGCCGGTCATGCCCGCCAAGGAACGGAAGCGCCACGGTTGCACTGCGGCATTCTCTGGCACTGGCGCGCCGCGCGGCTTATATAGCGCGCGAGGTTCCGCGCCAGCCGCAAGAGGAGAGCAGCCATGGCCCAGTTCGACGATCGCGAGAAGGCCTTTGAGTCGAAATTCGCCCATGACGCCGAGATGCAGTTCAAGGCCGAGGCGCGCCGCAACAAGCTGCTGGGCCTGTGGGCTGCCGACAAGATGGGCATGGGCGAGGCCGATGCCGAAGCCTATGCCAAGCAGGTGATCGCCGCCGATTTCGAAGAGGCGGGCGACGAGGACGTGTATCGCAAGGTCGCCAAAGACTTTGCGGACAAAGGTGTGGCGGTGCCTGAGGCCGAACTGCGCGCCCAGATGCGCGAATTCCTGACCCAGGCAAAGGAAAGCCTCGCTGGAGACGCAAAGGCCTGAAGGGGTGTCCCCGGCCTTTGCCATACGAGACTTTGCGCTTGATCCAGGCGCCCCAAGCCTCGGCCATGACCGCGCTTGCGCCATACCACGCGGTCGAGGAGGCGCAGCCTCTGCCCAAGCGGCCCGGCCTGTTTGCGCGCGCGCGGATCTGGCTGTCGATGACGGTCATTGCCGCGATCATGCGGGTGATCTCGGGACGAGAGATGGCCGATGCGCTCCGCAAAAAGCGGGGCGAGGCGTACCGGCCGCCGGAGCCGATCGAGCCCTTTGGCCTGCATTTCGATGCCAATGCCGAGCCCGAGCGCCTGCTGACCAGGGAGACCGACGACCCCGCCTTTCTGATCGAGCAGCGTGTCTCCACCCTGGCAGATCGGCCGGATTGGATCCTGGTGGAATTCATCAACATGATGAGCGGGCTCAGCTTAACCGCGGCGCTGCTGTCCGAGCCGTTGCCGGGCACCGATGTGTACTACTTCCGCCGCACGTACACGCAGACGCTCAAGACTCAGCACGACTATCACCTGTATCGCGACGGCCAGCCGATCCGCCGGGTGATGGCTCACAAGGCCATTCCGACCGATGGGGATGATGAGCGCCGGTGAGAGGGCTATGCCGAGGTCGCGTTCCAGCTCCATGAGGACCCGCATGGTTATGCCGTTCAGACCTGAGCGGATATGCTGACCGCCGAGAAGCAGGCGGCCTTGTTCCATCGGTTGATCGGGCTTGAGATCGGTGTGCTCTTTGCGACGGGCGCGCGCCAGACGCGCGTGCTGTTGTCGAGCAAACCGGGTGGCGCCTCGATCCAATAGGCGTCTTTTGAGGTGGTGGGGGTTTTGGTGGTGTTGGCGGTTTTGGCGGGGTGGCCATGGATGTGTGGGGTGGGGGGTGCC
>JBCCZI010000182.1:0-5865 GCA_039187815.1 Pseudomonadota bacterium
ATGTTTCTTCGCTGACATAGATCTGGGTCGTGTTGGGGCTGTGGTCGTCGATGCGGAGCGTGGCGGTGTCGCCCCCATCGGCGGTCTGCATGGCGGCTATGATCACCGGATCGCTCTGATCATAGGCGAAGGCGATGGGGGCGTCGCTGACCTCGAGGGTGCGGATCTCCCAAGCCTCGGACAGGCCCGGCGCAACCGCGATCCAGTCAACCCGCTCCGGGGCGTGGCTTTGGTTCGCCGACTCCTGCTCTTGCATAAAGACGTCGGCGCCGTTCTCGGTGACATCGTCTGTGCGGATGGTGACGGCCTGTCTGCCATTGGCGCTGGCGACCTGGGCAAAGAAGGCCGGCTCACCGGAGAAGGTCGTGCCGAAATCGACGCCCTCGCGCGCGTTGTCACGAGCGGTGACCGAGCCGGCCGCGATGGTCGTGCCGTCTGACAGCGTGTGCACGCCAGCGGTGGCCGCCATCCAGCTCACCGTCTCGGTGCCATGGATGCCGTCGAGATACTCCCATTCCTCGATTTTCACCTCGAAACCGGTCTCGTCGATGTTGCGCACGCGCAGGGTGGCCGGATCGCCGTCCCGGGTGCTGAGCGGGCCCATCACCACGACGGCATCGGGGATCGCCTCGTCAAACTCGACACGGGTCCAGCCATCGGGATCGGCCTGGGTGATCGTGGTGGTGCCGAGCTCTAGGCGGCCGTCGGGCTCGGGCGCAGGGCTCTCCTCGACCGCAAAGCTGACCTCCAGACGGGTGGAGGCGCCGGTGCCGCGTTCCCCTTCGAAGACCTCAATCGAGAGTTGCTTGGAGCCGGCCGTGAGCGCGCTGGAGCCGAAGAAATCCCCTTCATGGTCACCAAACAGGGCATAGGGCTCGACATTCTCGATGCGCGGCGGCGCCCCGTTGAGGCTGAGCGCGACCGAGCCGACGGTCATGTCCTCCCCAGGCACCACTTCGATCGAGAAGCGTCCGCTCTCGACCAGGCCCGCATCGAGTGTGGCGCCTTCGGTGATCTCAGCCACCCGGGCATCGCTCACCACATCGACCAGATACACCGTCGTCCCCTTAGGCTCAGGCTCAGGCTCAGGGGACGGCAACGGCGGCACGCTGTCGTCGACCCATTCCGATTGCGGAAGGGACAGGTCATAGGGATCCCCGCCATAGTCGACGTGGTGCAGCACAAGCCGGTCGATTGCATGGTGCGACGACCGCGCCGCGATCTGGATCTCATAGACGCCAGCCTCGTCGAACTCGGCGAAGATGTCGTGGAAGGTGCCGTCATTGGTCTTGCTCGACCAGGTCCAGTCCACCTTCGAGGAGAAGACCTTGATGAAGCCGTCGCGGTTGAACCCGCCATGGACGACCTCAGCCCCGTCCGGATAGGTGCCCTCATCCGCAAACCAAGGATGGACATAGGTGTCGCTCGAGGCCTCGTAGCCATAGAACATGTCCGAATTGATCTTGAGCCAGGTGTCGTTGTGCTCGGTGGTGTTCGTGCCCTGGCCGACTTGGCTGCGCCATTCGAACTGATAGAGACCAGGTGTGGTGATCTCGATCTCGTAGGTCAGCACGCCATTGCTTGGATCGCTGAAGTGGTTGTCCCCTTCCCAGACGATGAAATCTCCGCCGCTCGCCTGGCCGGGATTGTCGATGTCCTCGGATGTGACCGAGCTCGATCGATCCCTCCAGTTCTCCGGAAGCGTGCCGATGGACTCCGCTTCGATGACAAGAATGCCGTTTTGCTCCACGAACATTGCTGGGCTCCCCTTTAGCCAACCCCCTAGGTCTCACAAGCTCAACACGCGCCGCGACGCACTCGCAGCCAACGGCGCAAACCCAAATCACACCCAACTGGCCTCGGGATCCTCCCCGAACGCGACTCGCACATAACGAATCGCAGCACTTGCGTAGCAGATTTTGTAACTCGCGTCATGCTTGACGTGACGGCTGGCCTCATGCATGCTACAGTTTGGCAATGAGGGAGACTCGTGCGCGGTGGCTGTTCGGAAATCGAAAGCGTCTCAAGTGCCTGGTGAAAGCGAGATCCTGCGCGATCGGCGCCGGGATCTTGGAAAGATCATGCGACGTTGGCGCGACGAAAAGGGTTATACGCAAGCAGATCTCGCCGAAATTCTCGAGCTGAAGTACTATTCCTTCGTCTCACAGGTCGAGAATGGGATCGGGCGCATTCCACAATCGCTTTATGGCCCTTGGGCCGATGCGCTGGGCGTTGATCGAGAAGAATTTTGTTGGACGGTCCTAGCGGCGATCGAGCCGCGGCTGTATGATGGCTTGGCGCATCATGATCAGAACGAGGCATCGCGTCCTCGGCTTCTGCAAGACGACGAGGCGCTGGCTGCGGAGACGTGATGCTCCTCAGCCCGCGGCTTCCAGCGGAAGGGCCTGACAGGACCAGCCATGTGGACCTCCGGTGAGCGCGCAGAACTCAACCGTCTGAAGAATGCCTTTGGGCAAGATCTGTACGATTTGTACTGGATCGAGGGCGTGACGGACTATGCAGAGCCCTTCTCGGTCGCGCTGCGGATTATCGACGACACGCTCGTTCTGCACATCGCCCGGATCGACGGGTTCTACGTCGCCCTCGACGAAAACCTTACAAAGACGGCCGAGAATGCAGATCTGCGGGCCTTTGTCGACGCGTGCATCGCCCATGTGCGCGCGCCGCGCGAAACCGTGTCGGCCAGCGTCGTGCCCATGGCCTCTTTCCGAAATGGGATCGCCCTCTGGGCGGGGCTTCTGGCCGAGATGCTGCGCACCGAAGCGGAGCGCAACCAGCCCGGCCAATCGGCCCAAGGACCAACCAAACAGTCCAAGACAGATCGGCTGAGTGCCGAGGCGGAGATGCGCCGAACGGCAAACCAGTCCTCGGAACAGATCGAGGCGCAGGCCGTGGATCGCGGCGTGCGCGCGCTCCGGCCCGGCCCGGCTCTGGCGCAAGCCGAGGCACGTCTGCAAGCGACCGATCCTCTGATCACGGCGGCGCTGCTGCGAACCGCTCTGACCGTCACCGTCATCGAGTTCGTCGTTGCGGCGGTCGAGACCGCCGACGCGCAGGTGGTCGACGACACGCTCCTTACCACCGCCGATTCCGAGGACCTGCCGGCCCGAGGCGATGCCCAGGCGGAGGAGACCGGCCCGCAACCCCGTGCCCAAGAGCATTTGACCCTGGCAACCGAGGCGGAGGATTGGGCGGAGGCGCCGCTCGCTCTGGCCTACAGCCACGAATTTGGCATGGCGACCTTGGTCCAGTCGCTGGCCGCGCGAAACGGGCCTTATCGCTCCGATGGGCCGCAAGCCTCGTCCGGTGACGTGACCAGCCCGTTGGCTGATACGCTCGGCGCCATGGGTGTCTTTGATGCCGTGGCTGAGGGCACCTATGACGCTGTCTGCGATCTCGACTCGATCGGAGAGGTCGCGCAAATCGACGCTGGGTGGTCCGGCAACGGATCCCATTGCGACCCGCGGGAGGACGCCACATTTGTTGACGCAGCGCCCGAGCCAATGGAAATCGAGCCCGCTCTTAAGCCAACGCCGAGCGTTTCCAAACCCCCAACGCCGATGCCCGTCACCGACACCGACACCGAGACCACAGTCACAGGTGATCTGACCCTGCCGGACGTCCCCGAGCCGATTGCGGATTTCGCTCGGAAGCCTCGGGACCCCCCTGCCCTCATCGAGGCTGAGGAGCCGCCGCTCCAAGTGGCGCCCGATCCTCAGGACGAGGTCTTTGACGAACCGCCGGTGCTCGATCCGCCTCTCCCGGAACCCGATCCCAACCCGCCCGTGACCCAAGATCCTCCTGCCCCGACTGTGGAGGAGCCTGCAGTCGCCTACTATCTGATCGACCCCGTGTCCGACCGGCGAGTGGCCGAGATCACCGAAGGTGCGGTGTTCTCGATCGACCTGCTCGACCATGGGCTCTACTCGATCGAGGTGGCCCTTCTCCAAGGCGCGCAAAGCGTCGGCTCGGTCTCGCTCAGCCTGAACGGTTCTTCTCCGCGGATCGAGAACACCGCGCCTTACGCCTTGTTCGGCGATCTGGAGGGCGATTTTGGCGGGCCGCAGGTTGTGCCGGGAGAAATGGCGGTGTCGGTCATCGTACACCCGGAGGCGGATGGGGCGGGTGGCGGCACACGGTTTGCTGTGTCCTTCCAACTCGAGGGGACGCCCGAGGTCGAGGCCGAGGATCCGCCTGTTGTGCCCGCGCCTGTGCAGGCAGAGCCGAAGGACCCGGAGCCGCAACCCGACATCCTCCCAACGCTGCCCGAGACGGTTGCGCTCTATCTCATCGACCCGGTCAGCGATCGCAGGGTCGCCAAAATCACCGAAGGGGCATCGCTGGATGTCGGGTTGATCGAGAGCGGCCTGTTTTCGCTCGAGGTGGCGGTCCCGGACGAGGCGGCGGCAGCGGTCGGGTCGGTGACGCTCAGCCTCGACGGCGCGCCGGCGCGCACAGAGAACCTCGCCCCCTACGCGCTCTTTGGCGATGACGAGGGCGATTTCTTCGGCGGAGCGGCGCTCTCGCCGGGCCCGAGGACGCTGGCGGTCACGGTTCACACGGGCGCCGATGGCACTGGAGAGACGGCCGAATTCGCCTTCGCGTTCGCCTTCGTCGATCCCGATGCGGATGACACCACGCCGGACCCCGACCCGGTTGAAGACACGCCGCCCGAGGAACCCGGCCCTGATCCAGGGACGCCGCCCGCGCCTGAGCCCACATCTGAACCTGAGCCCGAGCCTGAACCCGAGCCTGAGCCTGAGCCTGAGCCTCAGGAGACAAAGGTGTATCTGATCGACGTCGTGAGCGATGCGCGGGTGGCCGAGATCACCGAGGGCGCCACGCTCGACGCGGGCCTGGTCGAGAGCGGGCGCTTCTCGATCGAAGTGGTGCCGGCAGAGGACATGGCCATCGGCTCGGTCGCGCTCAGCCTCAACGGCGCCACGCCACGCATCGAGAACCTGGCGCCGTATGCCCTGTTCGGCGACGATGAGGGCGATTTCTTTGGCACCGGCACGCTCACGAATGGCGCGAAGCATCTCTCCATCGAGGTTTTTGACGGAGCCGGCGGCACCGGCGCCTCCACCCGTCTGGAGGTCGGCTTCGTGGTCGAGGGAAGCGCCGCGCCCGCGCCCGACGGCCGCCTGGAGCTTGGCACCACCGCGATCACCCAGGCCGATCCCGATGGCTGGACCCGCATCGACTTTGACGAGACCATCCCCGACGCCGTGGTCGTGATGGGCCCGCTCAGCACCCGGGACGGCGATCCGGCCACCGTGCGCGTGCGCAACATCGACGAGACCGGTTTCGAAGTTCAGATCGACGAGTGGATGTATCTCGACGGCGTCCACGGCACCGAGACGGTGAGCTGGATGGCCGCGACCGCCGGCGTACACACCCTCGCGGACGGCACCACCATCGCGGCAGGCTCGGTCACCGCCCGTGACGACACGCGTCAGAGCGTCGACTTCGGCACGACTTTTGCCGACGAGCCGGCCTTCTTTGCCCAGGTCGCCAGCGCCCATGGCAGACAGGCCGTCACCATCCGCACGGACGATGTCACCGAGAACGGCGCCGATGTCTTTATGCAGGAGGAGGAGGCAACAAACCACGCGCCCCATTCGTCCGAGCGGGTCGACTGGATCGCGGTTGCGCCCGGCCTGTCCGAGGCTTGGGAGATCCGCACCCTCGAGGTCAGCGACACCCCCATCGCCTTCGCCTATGATCAGAGCGATCCGGTGATCATAGCCGCCATGCAGACCGCCGATGGGGGCGACACCGCCACGCTCCGCATCGACGACCACAGCCCCAACACGACCCAGATCTATGTCAGCGAAGAAACAT
>JBCCZI010000183.1:0-5789 GCA_039187815.1 Pseudomonadota bacterium
CAGGAGATCGCCATGACCCTCACCCTCGCGCTCCGCAAAGGCCTCGGCGTCCGATCGCCCCTCGAGGCGTCCCTCGGAAAACCGGGCAAGCAGATCCATATCCACTCCCACGACCACATTCCGGTTCGCGCCTGAGGCCACAGCCACGATCGATGAGATCGACCTTCCGCCAGAGGCCCGCGGGACGACGACCGTCACCCATTGCTACACGCTCTGTGGCACGTATCGGGCAACGCTCACGATCACGGGCGACGAGGGGGCCTCTGGCTCCGACAGCCTGACGGAACGGTGGAGCGGTCTGCAAAACGGTGACTTCGAGGATGGTTTCGAGCGGCAGGGGCTGGGCCGGGTCGGACGGGGCTGGCACAGTTTTGCCACGGCGGCGACATCGGCGGTGCGATCCGAAGACATCTTCGACTGAGAGACCTGCGTGGTCTGTGATGGCACCGCGGCGCAGGCCGTGCGCGGGGCGGGTTTCCGCGAGGCGGGGGTTCACCAGCGCTTTGCTGCCAACCCGGGGTGGGAGTACCAGATCTCTGCCCGCGTCGATCTGACGGGAACCGGGGCGCGGGCCTGCCTTGGGTTCGACCCCAAGGGTGGCCTAGACCGCGCAGCCGGCTCGGTGGACTGGCGCTGCATCGGTGCGTGGCTCGGATGGCAGGCGCTGTCGCACCGCGTGGTCGCACAATCGGACGCCGTGACCTTTTATGTGGCCCTGCGAGACCCTGGATCCGCGCCGATCTATCTCGATTGCATCGAGATGCAGGCCTATTCCCGCCCGCCGGAGCCGGCTCGGCCCGATCCTGATCCTGATTCGCCGCGCCGGCTCGGCATCGACTGTTTCGCGCGGCCTGCCGAGGATCTCGGGCCCACGACCAGCGTCGATGGCGTGAGCATCCAATGTCTGTCTGGCCAAACGCTGCGCATCGTCCGGTTCGGCTTGCCCCCCCAACAGCGACAAGCTCCTGATCCCGAACCAGAGCGAGGGCGATGCGCTCGAGCTTGCCTTCGCCGAGCCGACAAGCCGGGTCGAGGTGATGGCCTTTGCCCCTGGGCCGAGGCGCATTGCCCTCACCGCGTTCGATGAGGCAGGCGCCATCCTGGCGAGCGACGAGAGCAATGGCGAGGGTCTGCGCGGGCTGCGTGTCGAGGGCAGCGGCATCACGCGCCTGGTCATCGAAGGCGAGGTCCGCTGCACCTTGGTCGAAGTCTGCCGGATGGCTCGAACCCCGAGAGGCATCGTGGGATCGTTGACAGCGGAGCCACAGGTCTGAGGAGGCACGGCAGAAAGCCCACCACGGGCGCTGGATCGGCGATACAGTCGCGCAATGACACGGCCACGCCTCGACAATCAGCGCGCCCGCCGCCTGTTTCTGGACAAGCATTTGCTGCTGCGTCCGGGATCGGGCCCGGGGAGGGGGCAAGATTTGGACGGCGTGTTGCTGGATCTGGGCTTTGTTCAGGTCGACAGCGTCGACACGCTGGCCCGGGCCCATGATCTGATCTTGTGGTCCCGCCGGGGGCAATACCGGCCAAAGGCCCTGGAGCATCTGGTCGCCCGCCATCGCACAGCGTTTGAGCATTGGACCCATGATGCCGCCGTCGTGCCGATGCCGGTCTACCCCATGTGGCGCCTCAAATTCGCGCGGGACGAGGCGCGCTTGCGGGCCCGCTGGCCGAGCGATCGCCGCGAAGGGTGGATGGCGGATGTGGACAGGGTGCTTCGCCATGTGGCCGATCATGGCCCCACTTGCTCCCTGGATGTGGGCGGCGAGGAGAAGAAGGGCTCCTCGGGCTGGTGGGACTGGCATCCGTCCAAGACCGCGCTCGAGTTCCTCTGGCGGTCCGGTCGTTTGGCGATCTGCCACCGTCGCGGGTTTCGCAAATACTATGCCTTGGCCGAGAGCGTGATCCCGGCTGAGCATCTCAATCGCCGGCTGCGCGACGATGAGATCGTGGACTGGGCCATGGCGGAGGCGCTGTCGCGCCTGGGCTTTGGCACCAGCGGTGAGCTGGCCGCCTTCTTCGAGATCGCAACGCGCGACGAGGCCAAGACCTGGTGCGCCGAGGCCCTGCGTGCCGGGCGCATACTCGAAGCGGATATCGAGATGGCCGATGGCTCGCGACGCGCCAGTTTCACGACCGTGGAAGCTCTGGATCGGGCGGCGTCGCTGCCCGAGCCGATCTCTCGCGTGCGCCTGCTCTCGCCCTTCGATCCGGCCTTGCGCGACCGTGCGCGCGCCGAGCGGCTGTTCGGGTTCCGCTACCGGATCGAGATCTTTGTCCCGGAAGCAAAGCGGACCTATGGGTATTATGTCTTTCCCGTGCTCCAGGGGGATCGGTTGATCGGCCGATTGGACGCCAAGCGCGCGGCAGACGCGCTCATGGTCCGTGCGTTCTGGCCCGAACCCGGCATCCGGATGGGAAAGGCGCGGATGTCAGGGCTGATATCCGAGCTCGAGCGGGCCAAAGCGATCGCGGGAGCGCGCTGCGTCGACTTCTGCGATGGCTGGTTGCGCTGAGGGCGGCCGGCGGGGCAGGGCATCCGGGCCTCGGACCGCGCTCTGCTCAGCCGAGCCAGATGCCGTCCGCGATCTCGTCTGCCACGGCCAGCTGGTTCTCGGCGCTTTCGGAGAAGAGCGCCAGCGCCGCGTCGCGCCCAAGGCCCGCGTCGAGCCGGTCTTCCCAATACGCCGTGCCGGCCGCGTCTCCGGGCCGGCCGAGCACATTGCGATAAAGCGTGTCCAGATAGGCCGCATCGTCGAGATCCGAGCCGAAGGTTTCCATGAATTCTGCACTCTCGAGAAAGAGCCCAGCCGCCTCGGTGAGCGTGAGGCCATCGTCTAGCTGCCCGGTCCAAAAGCCGAGCCCTTCGGTGTCTGGACTGCGCCCCAACACCGCGCTGTAGAGCCTATAGGCCTGCCCGGCCGCGCCATCGAGATCGAGCGCCAGGGTGCCATCGGCAAACATCACGCGTTCAACATCCGAGAGCCCTTCGCTGCCGCCGCCCGAGAAGGCGATCTCCCAGGCCGCGCCCGCGCCGCTGACGCCGTAATCGGCCCGGTTGAACCAGTAGACCGCGCTGTCGAGCCCGGCGCCGCCTTCGAGCGTGTCAAAGCCCGCGCCGCCCACCAGCACATCGTCGCCGCCGCCGCCGATCAGACGGTCGTCGCCGGGCCCGCCAACGGCCACATCGTCGCCTCCAGCCCCGTTGATCACATCCGCCCCGTCGAAGCCGTAGAGGATGTTGTCCGCGGCGCTGCCGGTCAGCGCGTCGTTGGTCTCGCCGCCCAGGATATCGGCCGACCCGGTGGTGAACCAGCTCGGGAGCTGGTCATCCGCCCCGCCCGCGGTGTCGAGGAAGCTGTCGTTCTCTTCGATCGCATTCGGCAACCAGAACTCGTGCGCACCCACATTGGCCGCGGCAATTCCGGTGGAGACGACGCCAACCACCTCGGGCCTGTCGGGCGTATCGGTGAAGATCGGTCCGCCGGAATTGCCGGGGTTCACCTCGAGCCGGTCGATGCGGATGGCCGAGTCGACACCGGCCGATCCGACAAAGCCGGTATCGAGCGTCGGCTGGAGCCCGAACGCCCCCGGATACCCCGCAACAGAGGCCTGTCCGGCCGCGAAATCGTAGTCGATCCCAAAGGTGCCATAGATGTCGCCGATGGGCTCCGAGGTCGCAAGCAGCGCGATGTCGAGCTCTGACTCCCCCAGTGTCGTGCTGTTGAAGTCGCCAGGATAGAGCAGCCCATCGCCATCGGGATCAAAGCCCGGGAAGTACTGACCATACCGATAGGAGTAGGCGACATTGTCCGTCGCGTCGGGATCATAGGAGGGATAGATCAACACTTCGTCGGCGAACCCGCCGCGGTTCTGGTCAAAGACCACATGCGATGCGGTCAGCACATCGTTCTGTCCGACGATGACACCGCTGCCGGAGAAGGTCTGTCGCCCCCAAGTCGCCTCGATATAGACGACCGCGCTCCCAGGATAGCTGTCGTCGTCGAACTCAATGCTCACAGTGGCGTCGCTCCGTCCAGCCTCGCTCCGACACCATAGCCTGCACCCGGATTGGTTGACAGAGCGGTGCCATCACAGAAACCTGTTCCCTGCCCGCCATGGCGGGCAGGGAGACCTCGGGTCACCCGGCACGCGAGGCGCATCCCAGGAGAGTGAAGAATGGTTAACAAGTGGGGTGGTCAGGCTCTCGGTACGGCTGGCGGTGTGGTCACATGGAGCGTCGCCGGCGGCGGCTGGGATGTGTCGAATTTCAGCACCCTGTCCGGTGGACCTCTTGTCTCGGTCGATCCCGCGGTTCTCGGAGCCGACCCAGTGCCCGCCCTTGCCGCGGCGTTTGCGCGGTGGTCAGAGGTGGCGGACATCGACTTTGTGCAGGTGCCCGACGGCGGCGGCGGCACGCTCGAGGGACGCGACGGCGACATCCGGGTGTTCTTTGCCAATTGGGGCGGACCGACCATCGGCCTTGCAGAGTTTCCGGGCGGGTCGGCGCCGGCGGCCGGGAACACGGTGCTCAAGATCTTGGCGGACCATTTCGATCCGCTCACGGGCGAGCCGAGCATCGTGTTCGAAGGCCTCGCGACCCACGAAATCGGACACACCATCGGCCTGACGCATTTGCCGGTCGAGGGGGCAGTGCTGAACGAGGACGGCACTGCGGGCGCGACGCTGCAACCGGCGGATATCGCCGCGGTCGTGGGCATCTATGGGCCGCCCACCGATGCCCCGGCACGGTATGTCCTTGCGCCCGACCGGATCGATTTCGAGATGCTGCACGCCCCCGAAGGCACGGAGGTGCTCGGCAATGCTCGCGCCAACAGCCTGGCCGGAAGCGATGCGGCAGAGCGGCTGCAAGGTGGGGCCGGCGACGACACCCTGACCGGCGGTGCGGGGCCAGACACGCTTGAGGGCGGGGCTGGCCATGACAGTCTCGTCGGGGGCGCTGGCCTCGACCGGCTTATGGGCGGTGCTGGGCTCGACACCGCGTCCTATGGCGACGCCTATGCGTCCGGCCGCGTGGCTCTGACGGCCGGCGTCGTGGTCGATGGCGAGACGCTGACGGGCGTGGAGCGGATTGCCTTTGAGAACGGTCTCTTGGTGCCCGATCTCGCCGGGTTCGGCGCGCTTGTGCGGCTCTATCAGGCGGCCTTTGGGCGCGAGGCGGATGCCGGTGTGCTCTTTTGGCAGGAGCGGCTCTTCGACGGCGCGACATCGCTCGCGGTCGCGCGGGCGTTCACCGACAGCATCGAGTTCGAGGTCCGCTTCGGCACGCCGGACGATGCAGGGTTTGTGGCCGCGCTCTACACCAACATCCTTGGCCGCCCGGGGGATGCCGCGGGCAGCGCGTTTTGGGAGATGGCCCTGGCTTCCGGGACTGAGCGTGCGGCGCTGCTGCTCGCCTTCGCCGATGCGCCGGAAACCGTTGCCCTCAGCGCCGAGATCCTTGAGACGGGCCTGTTCTTCGAGGTCTGATGAGCGCTCTGCGATGGGTCCCGACGGGTCGGCGTTCAGGCGGGCCGCTCGGAGCGGCCACGCGGGTCAATCCGCGTTGGCGCTATATCGAATACAAGTGAAAACTGTCGGCATCGGAAACGAGCACAGTTGTGCTTGTTGTGGGATGGCTCGTTTCCTGGTCCTTTGATGTTTCTTCGCTGACATAGATCTGGGTCGTGTTGGGGCTGTGGTCGTCGATGCGGAGCGTGGCGGTGTCGCCCCCATCGGCGGTCTGCATGGCGGCTATGATCACCGGATCGCTCTGATCATAG
>JBCCZI010000184.1:0-5768 GCA_039187815.1 Pseudomonadota bacterium
CCGAACCGCGCCCTCGCTCACCCCGAGCAGACGGGCGATCTCTGCGCCCGTCGCGCCACGTTCTTCCAGAACCTTGATTGTCATACGAGCCTCTTCGCTGAGCCGGCCATGCACTGCCCCTGAGTTCTTCTGCTCGGGGCCTTCTTGGCCGGAGGCGGCAGCCCGTAAAACTGGGTGTCGCCTTAGCTCGTCACTCGCACGTCGTCTTACAGCGGCGCAGCGTCAGCGTGATGGGGCGCACGCAACGCCGCGCATGGCTCCCGTCGCGCTTGACGACCCCGGCATCCGATGGGAACAGGAAAACACGCTCAGACGCGCGCGCTCAGAACGACCGGATGCTCCGGAACGCCTCACCGGACGTCGCTGGAATGAGCAACCCGATGTCCCGGAATGCACACCCAATCTAGACCGTGGGCGTCTCCTCCCTTGCCGCGTAGGCGTTCGCGACCCTATCCTATGAAAAACAACCCGCCGTGGCAGGCGCTTGGTGGCCCTTTGCCGTCTTCTTTGCCCGAGCGGGACCAGGGAAGGAAAATTCCATGTGCCAAATTTTTGCCGGACAAGACCCGGCGGACTATGACAGCGAGACCCGGTCGATGCGCCTGAACGGGCACAGCACGTCCATTCGACTCGAAACCTCATTCTGGCGCGTGCTGGATGACATCGCGGGGCGCGAGGGCCTAACGGTCCCACAATTCGTCTGCAAGCTGCATGACGAGGTCTATGAGTTGCGCGGCGAGACACGGAATTTCACCTCGCTGTTGCGCTGTGCCTGCCTGATCCACATGCGCCGGGTCGAGGGCCAGGAGACCCGGGCCCCGGCCACAACCATGTAGTATTCCAATACCACCCAGTCCGCGGCTGCGCTGGTACTCTGACCGTCTTTCATGATCAAAGCGGAGGTGCTGCGTGGCCAAGGCCATTCATTCCATGATCCGCGTGCTCGACGAGGCGCGCTCGGTCAGCTTCTACGAAAAGGCTTTCGGTCTGACCGTGGCCGAGCGCATGGATTTCCCCAACTTCACGCTGGTCTATCTCCGCAATCCCGAGAATGACTTCGAACTCGAGCTCACGGTCAACAAGGGTCAGACCGAGGGTTATGACTTGGGCAATGGCTATGGCCACATTGCCTTTGTCGTCGACGATCTCGATGCCGAACACGCGCGGTTTGTGGCCGAGGGCCTTGCGCCCCGCAAGCTCATCGCCTTTGCGCCCGGGGGTGAGGGAACGCCGGTCATCGCCCGCTTCTTCTTCGTTGCAGATCCGGACGGCTACCAGATCGAGGTTCTGCAGCGCGCCGGGCGCTACCAATAGAGGGAACAAGACGGGCCGAACCACAAAAACAAATGGGAGGAAGACAATGAACGTATCTCGACGTTTCGTGTTGCTAGGCACAGCCTGTGCAGCGGTCGTCGGCGCGGTCATGACAACGACCCCGGTCTTGGCCGGGAGCGCTGTCGGATCGGACGCCGAGAGCAAGGCGCTGTTGCTGCGCATGGTGCGGGTGATGTATCCGCACGCGAATTTCAGCGACGCGCCCTATCAGCGATCCTGCGAGGCCATTCTGGGTGCTGCGAACAAGTCGATCGGCCAGGCGGTGATGTTCGGCCAGGGCATGGCCGAACTGAAAGCCGCAGGGTTCGCGGAGATGGACGATGCCGGCGCGCTCGCGCATCTGAAATCGATCGAAGGCACCGACTTCTTCCAGTTGGCCCGCGGCACCGTGATCGTCTCGCTCTACAACGATGCGGAGGTCTGGGAGACCCTCGGTTACGAGGGCCCGAGCTTTGACCAAGGCGGCTATCTCAATCGCGGGTTCAACGATCTCGATTGGCTGCCCGATCCGCGCATCACCGAGCTTTGAGGGGGCGAGCATGAGCACGATTGCAAACGACGAAGCGGCCGTTGTCATCATCGGCTCGGGCGCCGGCGGCGGCACCATGGCCTATGAGCTGACCAAGGCCGGGATCCCATGCGTGGTTCTCGAGGCGGGCCCGTTCCTGAAGCCCGAAGATTATGAGAACGACGAGTGGGCGGCCTTTGGCCAGATGGCCTGGCTCGATGCGCGGACCACCAGCGGATCCTGGCGGGTGGCCAAGGACTTCTCGGGCCTGCCGGCCTGGCTGGTCAAGGCGGTCGGCGGCACCACGACCCATTGGGCGGGCGCGACGCCGCGCTTCCTGGATTATGAGTTTAAAGCACGCACCACCTATGGCGAGATCGAGGGCGCAACGCTGCTCGATTGGCCGATCGATCTGGCCGAGATGGAGCCCTACTACGCCCGGGCCGAAGACGCGATCGGATCGACCCACACCAATGGGCGCTCGCCACTGCCGGCCAACAACAACTACAAGGTCTTTGCCAACGGCGCCGATCGAGTGGGCTACACGCGCTACGCGACCGGGCCCTACGGCACAAACGCCGAGCCCTATGACGGACGCCCCGGCTCGATCCAGGACGGCTTCAACTTCCAGGGCGATAAGCACACCTCGAAATGGTCGACGGCGGTGCGTGAGATCCCGCGTGCCATCGCCACGGGCAAATGCGATCTGCGACCCGAGAGTCAGGCGGTGAAGATCACCCATGACGCATCGGGCAAGGTCGATGCGGTCCTCTATGTGGACGAGGACGGCAATCTGCACCGCCAGGCGGCGCGCATCGTCTGTGTCGCAGGCAACTCGATCGAGACGCCGCGGCTCCTGCTGATGAGCGACTCGAACCGGTTCCCGAACGGTTTGGCGAACAGCTCTGACCAGGTCGGCCGAAACTATATGCGCCACCTTACAGGCTCGATGTATGCATGGTTCGACAAGCCGGTGCGCATGTATCGCGGCGAGACCATGGCCGGGATCATCAAGGACGAGGTCGTCAACGACCCCTCTCGCGGCTTTGTCGGCGGCTACTACATGGAGACGCTGGCGCTCGGGCCGGCCTTCCTGGCGGCCTTTATCGAGCCGGGCATGTGGGGTCCCGACTTCACCAACATGATGGACCACTACTCCAAGATGGCGGGCATGTGGATCGTCGGTGAGGACATGCCCCAGGCCACGAACCGCATCACCCTGTCGAACAGCGTCACGGATCAGTGGGGGCTGCCAGCACCCAATGTCCATTTCGACGATCACCCGAATGATGTGGCGATGCGGACCTATGCCTATGAGAAGGCCGAGGCGCTCTACAAATCCGTGGGCGCGATCGGCACGCACAGGACCCCGCCCTACCCCTCGACCCACAATCTCGGCACCTGCCGTATGAGCGCAAATGCGGAAGACGGTGTCGTCAATAAATGGGGCCAAGCCCATGATGTGCCGAACCTCTTTATCTCTGACGGTTCAGTGATGACGACGGGGGCTGCTGCCAACCCGACGCTCACGATCGTGGCGCTGGCGATCCGTCAGGCCGAGGCGATCACCGAGATGATGACCCGCGGCGAGATCTGAGACGAGGGTCTCGCCCGAAAGGGGCCGGGCTAACCGGCCCCTTAACCGCTGCTTTTGCCACGATACCGGCGTCCGCTTCGGCTACGCTCCTCAAGGGTGAGCGGGCCGGCAATTTTTGACGGAGGTTTCGATGAGCGATTACTTTGATCTTGGCAGCTATGGTCGCCCTGTGAGTGGTCATGCCGCGGCGCAGACCTGGTTTGACCGCGGCCTGGTTTGGCTCTTTGCCTACAACCACGAAGAGGCCATCGTTTGTTTTGAGAAAACGCTCGAGGCGGATCCAGACTGTGCGCTGGCCCATTGGGGTATCGCTTATGCGATCGGGCCGAACTACAACAAACCATGGGAGGTGTTCTCGCCCGAAGAGAAGGCCCCTGCCCTGGCGCGCGCCCATGCGGCCCTCGCGGCCGGCCTGGCGCTGGAGACCGCCGCACCGTCCGAGCGCGCCTTGTTGGAGGCGCTGGCCTCTCGCTATCCCGAAGGCCCGGAGATCGAGGACTACCAGCCCTTCAACGACGGCTTTGCCGTGGCTATGAAGCCGGTCTACGAGGCGCATCCCGACGATCTCGACATCGCGTTCGTTTATTCCGAGGCGATGATGAACCGCACGCCATGGCAGCTTTGGGATTTCAAGAGCGGCGTGCCAAACCCCGAGGCCTCGACCGAGACCGCGATGGCAGTGCTCGAGCGCGCCTTTGACCAGACGCCCGGCGCCTGGGACCATCCGGGCCTGTTGCACATGTACATCCACTTGATGGAGATGTCGCCGCATCCCGAGCGGGCGCTGCGCCACGGCGATCGGCTGACGGGCCTGGTTCCGGATGCCGGGCACCTCGTGCATATGGCGACGCATATCGACGTGCTTTGCGGTGACTACCAGAACGTGCTCACGCGTAATCTGGCCGCGGCCGAGGTCGACGACCGGTTCAAAGCCCATGCGGGCGCGGCCAATTTCTACGCGCTCTACCGGATCCACAATCTGCATTTTGCGCTCTATGGCGCGATGTTCCTTGGGCAAAAATCCGTGGCCATCGAGGCCGCCATGCGCTTGCGCGGCGAGGTGCCCGACGAGGTGGTTCGCGTCTATCCGGACCTGTTCGAGACCTTCGTGGCCGCCCTGCCCCATGTCTACGTGCGCTTTGGCCTTTGGAGCGAGATCCTCGATCTAGCGCTGCCGGAGGACAAGGACCTCTACACCACCACCAATGCGCTCATCCTCTATGCCCGCGCGATCGCGCTCGCCAATCTCGGACGGCATGCCGAGGCCGAGACGGCCAAGGTGGCGTTCCAGGCTGCCTATGCGGTCGTGCCCGAGGAGCGGATGCTGTTCCAGAACAAAGCCCGGGACGTGCTGGCCATTGCCGAGCAAATGATGCTGGGCGAGATCGCGTTTAAGGCAGGGCGCCAAGACGAAGGCCTGGCGCATCTCCGCGAGGCGGTCTCGCTCGACGACAATCTGATGTATGAAGAGCCCTGGTCCTGGCCACAACCGACCCGGCATGCGTTGGGGGCGCTTTTGATGCAGGCGGGCCATGAGGCCGAGGCGGAAGCGGTCTATCGCGCCGATCTCGGACTCGACGGCAAGCTGCCGCGCCCAAGCCAGCATCCGCGCAATGTCTGGGCCTTGCACGGGTTGCGTGAGTGTTTGGAGCGCCGCGGTGAGACGGTTGAGCGCCCCCATATCGACGGGCTCCTCGCCCAAGCGCTTGCCCGCGCAGATATCGTCATACGGTCCAGTTGCTTTTGCCGCGCCGCGTGATGCGGCCGGGTCGGCGCGGCACTTGTCACGGGGTATGGTCCCATGCCTGCGCTCACGATCGTTCTTCGGTCGCGCGAGCGGGAACGCCAGGGGCGGTTCCTGCGCAGGGCCTTGCGCGCGGTTGCAGAGCAGTCGATCCGCGCCGAATTGGATCTGCGGGTCTTGTGCTCGGGATCGATCGGGGAGCCAGGCCGCCGCGGCAGGACGGCAGCCTCCCGGTTGAGATCGTCGAGAGCGAGGGGCACTCACAGGCCAAGGCTCTCAACGCCTGTCTCCGGCGCGTCGAGAGCCCGCATGTGGCCCTGCTGGAGGATGACCATGTCTGCGAGCCCGAACTTCTCACCGCAGCCCAGAACGCGTTGCGTTTCGCGCCCTTTGTCTCCTCCAACCAACTCGAGATCGGCGAGGACGGCGACATCCTGGGCCCGCCCCCGCCGCGGGGTTTGGGGAGACCTTGGAGATGGCTTGTTGAGAGCCGAGGGGGTGTTGAATGGCGGGCGCGGAGCGCGGAGGCGGTCCGGGCGCGGGGACCTCAGATGTCGGAGCGCCGGGGCGCGGGGGGGGCGCCG
>JBCCZI010000185.1:0-5590 GCA_039187815.1 Pseudomonadota bacterium
ACCCAGAGTTCCTTCAGGCCTGCGGGCGTGAGATTGTCGTCGTCGACGCGAACCGCGCATCGATCGCGCTGCATGGCTATGACACTAAAGAGCAGATGCTGGCTCGAGTCGTGCACACGCTCTCTCCCGCTGCGATGAAGATCGTACAGATGACGGCCCGGGCTCTCTTTAGCGGTGCGCGCGGTCGGTCCTACGAGACAAACATTCGCCGGAAGGACGGCACCGTGAGGACCGTCGCGGCCACGTGGAGTGTCATTCCGGGGCACGAGGACACCTATGCCAGGATTCTTCTGTCTTCTGTGGATTTGACCGAGCGGTTGCGGTCCGAGGCCGCTTTGCGTCAGGCACAGAAGATGGAGGCCGTCGGGCAGCTGACCGGGGGCGTGGCGCATGACTTCAACAATCTTCTCACGGTGATCGGTGGCAATCTCGATCTGTTGGACTCGAAAGAGACGCTGGACACCGACCTTGTCGATCCGATCCAAAAGGCCGTCGAGCGGGGCGCAGAGCTGACGCAACGCCTGCTGGCATTCTCCCGCAAACAGCCATTGATGCCCCAACCCATCAATCTCAACGATTTGGTCGTCGGGATGACCGGCCTTCTCCGGCGTTCACTGGGAGAAGAGATCGCCATCGAGATCGCCAGCGAAGCGAGTTTGTGGCTGGCACTTGCCGATCCGGGGCAAGTCGAGGCTGCTTTGCTCAACATGGCTCTCAACTCGCGAGACGCGATGCCCGATGGGGGCGTTCTAACACTGTCCAGCCGAAACGTCGTCGTGGGCCCAGATGATGCGCCCGATGTCCCACCTGGCGACTATGTGATGCTTATCGTCTCGGATACCGGGACGGGCATGCCCGAAGACGTGGCCTCACGAGCCTTTGAGCCCTTCTTCACCACCAAGGAGGTGGGAAAGGGCAGCGGTCTCGGGCTCTCGATGGTCTATGGTTTCGCCAAGCAATCAAACGGCGATGTCCTGATCGACAGCGCCACGGGGCGCGGCACGGCCATGTCGCTGTACCTTCCGAGAACCATGGATGTGCAGACCATGGCCAAACCGCAAAAGCGCGGCTCTGTGCGGTTTCTGGGTGAAGGCCAGGCCATCCTGGTGCTCGAGGACGACCCGGATGTGCGGTGCTATCTGCTCAAGCTTCTGAGCTCGTTTGGCTATCGTGGCATACCGGCAGAGGACGTGCGGGCGGCGAAGCGGATCCTCGACAGCGGACAGCCAATCGATCTGCTGATCTCGGACATCATGCTGCCCGGCGGTGTCCGAGGACCGGAATTCGCCGCTGATCTGGTCGCGCGTTTACCGGAGACGCAGGTCATCTTCATCTCTGGCCGACCGACAAAGGCCGAGATCCCAGAAGTCGCGGGTCTGGCCGAAGCCGCGGTGCTGACCAAGCCCTTCAGCCGTGAAGAGCTACTACAAAAGATCCAGCTCGCGTTGAAAGTTCGTTGACCAACGCGCGTGGGCGATGGCGGGCTTTGTCCATTCAAAACACCAAATGCCGCAGCCGCGGCAATACGCGCGCGCGAGTTTGAACGATATCTGCCTCATCTGGGGCACCTGTGCGCTGGACAGCCCTACCCCTGCGCAATACCTTTCGGCCAGCTAGCTTTACCGATGGCGCGAACTTGATCTTAGCCGGAACAGGCTTCCAAAGGGCGCGGATGGTATTGCCAGTGACAAGTGAATGAAAAAACGGAGCTGGCTGATGCCTCGCCTGAACAGACGAACCCTGATCGTTTCGACCGCTGCTCTGGCGGTCCTGCCTTCCACGTTCGCCCTTGCGGCGACCTCCGAAGTGCAGATGCTGAACAAGAACCCCGACGACCCGAAACAGCGGATGGTGTTCTATCCCCGCATCCTTACGGTCCAGCCGGGTGACAGCGTGACCTTCCTGGCGACCGACCGCGGCCATAACAGCGCCAGTATAAAGGGCATGCTCCCCGACGGCGCCGAGGCCTGGAACGGTAAGATCAACAAAGAGATCACCGTGGAGTTCAGCGCGCCGGGCTTTTATGGCTACAAGTGCACGCCGCATGAGACCGTTGGCATGGTCGGCCTGATCATCGTCGAAGGCGACGGCAAGCTGGCCAATCTCGAAGCGGCGAAGGGTGTCAAACACCGCGGTCGATCCAAGAAGGTCTGGGCTGAGATCTGGGCCGAGGCGGACGAGGCTGGCCTGACCGCCTGAGCCCGCTCAATCGGTGTGGGCCGTTCCCGGGGCCGCTTTCGGAGTTCGGCCCACGCCTCGGCAGAGACTTGGCAGCAAACCGTTCAGCGACTGCGTGATCATGGGCAAGATCTGCTCGTCCAGCGGGCGGGTGCTCACTCCAAAGTCGCGAAGCGCATCCTCAGCGCCCCGCTTTGCATGACCGCGGGGATCAGATCGGTTGCCGCCCGCACCGGCGCGCTCCCGAGATCGAGCGCAGCGCGCCAAGCGGGGCCGACGGGCTCAGGGCCCTCGAGACGGTGCACAACACCGGCCAAATCCGGAGCAACATCAGACACTCGTGGCTGAAACCACTCGATAAACCAGCGTCGCAAAGGCCCCCAATCGGGCTTGGGCTGCATAGCATCGATGATCACCTCGCAATTTGACCACCGAAAGGGCGAGACGACACACGTGAACCCGCCATCAAAGACCACAGAAACTGGTTCGAATTCGGGCAGCCCAGGCTCCTCGATACGCCGAACCAAGCGACGCCCTGCCCTCGAGACCGAGAGGTCGCCACGCTCAGGCAGAGACAGCGGTCCAAAGCGTTCGATCTGGCCATCGGGGGATTGGCGAACCGGCTCGGCATCGACCTCGGCATCTGAACCGATCGCCCCAGCCATCGCTTTCAGCAAAGCTTCGACTGCGGCACCACGGGCCGGCTCGAACAACTCAGCCAAACGGGTTTCGAGATCGGTCACCCAACCAGCCCAGCCACCGGTTTGGCCAGAAGCCCCATCTCAGTAAGAGCTGCCTCAAGATCTGGTGGGATATCTTGGCCCCGGCCCGCCATTTGAGAAATATCGACCGGCGCGTCCGCGCTGGTGAGGTAGCGCCAGCCCTGAAAGGGCCGGCATTGGCGCGGTGCCACGCGCACGAGCGCGGGATCAAGAACAATGGCGCAACGACGTATGCCCTTGCCGTCCCGACGTTCCTCCAGATCGAGGATACGCTGGCGCACCGAGATCGTTCCCTTGATGACCCAGTAGAGCGACCCGCCTGACAACAACTCGGTGCAGCGGCGCGGCCACATGCGGGTGACATGGATGGGATAAGCTGTGCTCCCGGCCTTTCGGCGCTCCGCGGCCCTGCTCTGCTGCCAAGCATCGAGATCTGCAATCGACCCGGCACCGACACAGAGTTTGAGGAGGTTGAGATCGTCGCGACTGCTGCCTCCGCCATCTGCCATACCCGCGCCTCTCTTTCTCGATCTATGCCAGGCCCAAGACATCCAACATCGCATAGGCCCCGGGCGCCTTGTCGCGGCCCCAGAGAGCCGCCTTCACGGCACCGCGTGCAAAGAGCATGCGATCATCCGCGACATGCTTCAAGATAATGCGTTCTCCTGGGCCTGCAAACACCACATCATGCTCGCCCACAACATCACCGCCCCGCAGTGCAGCCATCCCGATGGCGCCGGGCGCCCGCTCACCCGTGATCCCGTCGCGGGCACGATCGGCCACATCGTCAAGGGCGACCCCGCGTCCATGCGCGGCAGCCTCGGCCAACATAAGCGCTGTCCCGGACGGCGCATCCACTTTTTTGCGATGGTGCATCTCGACGATTTCGATGTCGAAAGAGACGTCGAGCGCAGCAGCGACGCGCTTGGTGAGCTCGGTCAGCAGATTGACACCGAGCGACATGTTGCCTGCTCGGACAACCACCGCGTGGCGGGCGGCTGCGTTGATTTTCGCGATATCCTCAACGACCAGACCCGTCGTGCCGATAACGTGGATCAACCGCGCCTGCGCGGCTAACTCCGCATGGGCCACAGTGGCAACCGGTACGGTAAAGTCCAGAACGGCCCGAGACCGGGAAAACACGGCCAACGGATCGTCCTCAACAATCACACCGTTTGACTGACCGCCGAGTACCTCGCCGAGATCTCGCCCAATCCAGGGATGGCCTGCCCGTTCAGTTACGCCCGAAACCATAACGTCTGGCGTCTGCTGGATGGCGGCGACTAGCATCTGGCCCATTCGCCCGGCGACGCCGGTCACGGCAATCGGCATCGGGTCGGTCATTGTCATCTCCTTGGCGGAAACCCATGGCAGGCGCATGGGCTTTAGATCTCAACGCTAGAAATCGCGCAAGTCGACGTTTCGGACAAGCCAAGACCCTTCCGAAAACCAGACTGCGAATAGGCATTTTTTGGTCGGAGTGAGAGGATTCGAACCTCCGGCCCCTGCCTCCCGAAGACAGTGCTCTACCAAGCTGAGCTACACTCCGACTGAGAGCGCTATAGTTCCGGGCGGCGCTCCACGCAAGGGGTAGGCTCGGTTTTCGCGCTCTTGCAGCAGCGTGGGCGTTAGGTCTACAGTCTGCGCGCCTTGGGGCGTAGCCAAGCGGTAAGGCAGCGGTTTTTGGTACCGCCATGCGCAGGTTCGAATCCTGCCGCCCCAGCCAATCCATCACTGTCATTAGATGATCAGTCGTGTCACCCGGCATGTAAGCAAAAAGGGCGCTCGGTTTCCCGAGCGCCCAGACTTCTTTTGTTGGGGCCGCGCGCAGCGGCCCCTCCTGATCAGAGCAGGAAGTCGCCGATAACCAGATCGTCAGCATCGAAGTCTTCCAGGAAGAAGACCAGATCGTCCTGACCGAACTCTCCGTCATCGTCGAGATCCGCAATCACCTGAACATCGTCGCCGACCTGGATCGCGAACACATCCTCGCCAGCGAAATCGGCATCAGCGGTCGTGAAGGCCGTATCGACCACCAGAGCACCGCTTTCATCGCTGACGAACAGACCGGTAAGGGTAAAGTCGGTCAGATCGATGAGATCGTCCTCATCATCCGGATCCGTCTCACCCGAGCCGTTGAAGTCGGTGATGACATCCTCGCCCGGTTCCGTTGGACGCGACGCATCGTTGCCGCTGCCCGAGAAGACGAAGGTATCGTCGCCGGCACCACCGGTAAGCACGTCTGCGCCCTCGCCCACGACGTCTTCGAGCGTGTCGTCTCCGTCGCCACCTTCGAGCGTATCCGAACCCGCGTTGCCGTCGAGATCGTCATCCTCGTCGCCGCCGACCACGCTGTCGTTGCCAGAGCCGCCGTCGAGGTCGTCCTCACCATCGCCGCCAACCAGGCTGTCATTGCCAGATTCGCCGTCGAGTGTGTCATCCCCGTCGCCGCCGACCAGGCTGTCATCGCCCGAGCCGCCGTTTAGCTCGTCGCTTTCCGTGCCACCGTCCAGGGTGTCATTGCCCGACCCACCATCAATGTCGTCGGAGCCCTGCTCACCGAAGAGGCTGTCGTCGCCGGAGCCGCCAGAGATTTCGTCGTCGTCGCTCTCGTCCTCACCATCGGTCTCGTCGGTGGCGTCGTTGTTGTCACCGCCGTAAATGGTGTCGTTGCCCGAGCCACCAAACAG
>JBCCZI010000186.1:0-5489 GCA_039187815.1 Pseudomonadota bacterium
AGATCGCTCAGCCGCCGCATCCGGTCGTCGAAGTCAAAGAACCCCGGCTGCTTCGCCATGCCAATCTCCCGCGCTGCTCCAGCACCGCAATTGAATCAGCAAATCACTCGGGTGGCGAGGTTTCTAGAGGCCCTCAGATGGTATAGGCATCGCAGACGGCGCGCAGCGGCTGTGGCGGGGGACCGCGGCCTCAACGCAGATTGAAGTTGATCGGCACGACCACCTCAAGCCGCGCAACGCCCACATCTTCGGGGATTGGCGGGAACGTGCCGACGCGCCCGAGAATGGCGAGGATCTCGTCATCCAGCAGCCGGTGGCCAGAGCTCTTCTGCAGGCGCATGGCCGAAACGCGTCCGTTCTGCTCAACCACGAAATAGAGCCGTCCTGTGCCTTCCTGGCGCCGAGACTGCGCCCGGCTCGGGTAGCGCTTGTGCCGCGAGAGGATCGCCGCAAGCCGGCTCATGTAGTCGCGTTTGGCCCCAGGATTTCCGCCTGCGCGGGCCTGATTGCTCTGCCCTGTGGCGGCTGCATTGCCGGAGGCGCCGGCCTTTCCCTGACCGCTGGTGTCCGAGGGTGCGTCGGCCGCATCGCCTGTCGGCCGAGCCGCCTCGCGCACGGGCTCTGGCTTTTGCTTTTGAGGCGCCGGTGTGGGGCGAGCCGGTTTGGGCTGGATGGGCGCCGGTTTTCGCGCGGTGCGGCGCTTTGGAGCGGGTGGGATGCCCTTTGGTCGGGCTTTGGGCATAGGGACTGGACGGCGTTCGGGATCGGAAATCTCCGCTGCCACCACAGGTGGAGACGCCTTGGCTGCTGGTTCGCTCTCTGGGTTCGCCGCAGGCGTTACTGGATCAGCCCGAGCCAAATCGACCGCCTGCGGCGCGAGCGGAGTGGGCGGCGCCGACAAGCCAGTTTCTGGCAGAAGGGGCTTTGCTGTCACGGTCTCGACGGGTGCGGGCACCACCCTGTCAGCAAGCGGTGTCGGCGTGGCCTCCGCTTGCGCCGGGACCGCTTCGGCGATGGCGACTGCGCGTTCGGGCGTCGTTGGCACGGGCGCCGCAGGCTGCGGATCGGCCAGCACGGATCTCGCCAGTGAGCTCTGCAGGGCGACCGGAACCGCAGCAGGACGTGCCGTCTCGGGACGGACGGTCTTCGGCACTCTTGGCAACACGGCGGCATCGGGGGGCGTTTCCAACGGCGTGTCGGGCATTGCATCACGCGCGCGTTGCGTGGCTTGAGGCGCATCAGCGGCGACTGTCGGCTCCACCGGACGAACGTCCGGGACCTCCAGCGACGTCTCTGGCTCTGCAGAGAAGGTCTCGGCCCGGTCGGGAGACGCGGCGGCCTCCGTCTCCGTATCCAGAGTTTCCGTCATCTCCGGGGTCACGGTTGGTTTTGTTTCGGTCGTCTGCGTTTCGGTTGCCTCCGGGGTCACCGGCGCCGCCAAACCAGGGGCACCGCCAGCGGCCCCGAGCGCAATGTCGAGCCCGCCTCTCCCTGCGCCGATCGCTCCGCTCTGCGGCGGCGCCCAGAAAACGGCCATGGCAACCGCACCGTGTAGAAGCACGGCCACGATGCCCACCGAAACAATATGGCGCAGCCCGATCTCGCCGTCACGCTCCATCAGCCGCCTCCGCCGCCGCCAGGAACGCGCACGGGTACTGTCATCAGCCGGACAGTGGCCACGCCGCGCTGGCGGAGCTTCTCGATCAGGGCCACGACCCGGGCGGCCTCGGCAGCACCGTCGCTCTTGATCCGGATCTCTGGTGGCACAGACCCATTGGCCGGCGCCAGCTGTGCCAACAACGCGGTCTCGTCCATCACCTCGCCGTCCAAGGCCAGTTGCCCCTCCGCCCCGACTGCGATCAGCACGGGTTCATTCGCGGGCGCGCCCGCGCTTTGGGATTTGGGTGGGTCGATCCGGAACGGATCCGCCGCGGAGAGCCGTCCCACCGCCATGAAGAAGATCAGCAGCAAAAAGACGATGTTGATCAGCGGTAAGATCCGGTCCTCGTCATGGATTCGCGGCCGGTGGCGGCGGGCGATGCCAGGCTGTTTGTGCCGCATGTTCCGTCCCCTCACACTCGGCCCGGAAGGAGGGCGATGTCCTGCACACCGGCTGCTGCCACGGTGTCCAGCAACTGCACCATCCGCTGCATATCGACCGCCGGTGCAGGGCGCACCAGCACCCGCTGCTCGGGTGTGCGCTCAAGATGCCCTTCGAGCCGAGCGCTGAGGGTGACAAGATCCATCCGCTCGCCAGAGAGCCGCACACCGCCTGCCGTTAGCTCGACCAGCAGCGCACCCTCGACCCCAGCAGCCGGCCCGCCGCTCGATGCCGCGCTCAGCCGGATCGAGCGCCAATCGAGAAAACTGGAGGCCAGCATGAAGAACACGAGCAGGATGAAGACCACATCGATCAGCGGTGTCAGGGAGATCCGCAGCCGTCGGCGCGGCCTATTGCCCAGCCGCGGCGGGGCGGAGGTGTGGGCCTCCATCGCCAGTGCTCCCATGCTCACGCGGCCCGCGGAGGGGCTGTGCGCCGTCCCAGTCGGTGGCGAAGAGCCGAGCAAGGCCGGTGTCGATGTCGTGCTCCACCCGTTCGATCCGCCGCTCGAACCAATTCACCGCTGCAACCGTCGGGATCGCGACGGCAAGGCCCACTGCGGTGGTCAAGAGCGCCTCCCAAATGCCACCCGAGAGGATCGCTGGGTCCACCTGAGAGCCCGCCGCCTCGAGCTGTGCAAAGGCCTCGATCATCCCGAGCACGGTTCCGAACAGCCCGAGCAGAGGCGCAAGCGTCGCGATCACCTCGAGCGGACGCATCCAGCCCCGCAACGCCTCGATGCGGATCTGTGCCTGGGCATAGCAGTCCTCGCGGACCCGATGCTCCGGCACGCCGCGGGCTTGGCTTTCGAGCGCGCCGGCGAGGATCGCAGCGTATGGCGTCCGGCTGGCACTCAGCTTGGCATAGGCCTCCGCCGCACGACCCGCGCGCAGGAGCGTCAGCGCGTCCCGGGCGCTCCGCCGGTCCCCGACCCGCGCGGCTGCGAACTGCAGCGCCTTGGCGAGCACGATCGCAAGCGCGAAAATCGACATCACCGCGAGGATCAGCACCACCGGCCCGCCGGCCTGCGCCATCTCCAATCCGCGGGTGAGGGCCGAGGCCGCTTGGACCGTCACAGCACCCGCTGCCGGGTCGAGGGCTGCCTGTGCGGCATCTCCGGTTTCCGCCAGTGTCTCGACCGCGGGACTTGCCAGGCCGTCAGCCGGGGTCTCAGCAACGACATCGGTCATGTCGGCCTCCTATGATCAAGACGTCAGTTCAGGAACTCGGCCGAAACGCGGGAGCGGGTGTCTATCAGATCGAAGCAACCCGCCACCGGCCCTTCGGCCCCTGCACAGGACAGCACATCGTTCAGCAAAACCCGACCGATGGCCTCGCAGGCGGTTCCCTCGACCGCGAAGACCTTCACGCTTATGCGACCGGCCCGCAACGGCGCGATGTCGACCGCTAGGCGGCGCGCGATGATCCCATCGTCCCCAAACATCACGAGATCCAGCACCAACTCTTCGAACGCAATCTCGGTACCGTTCTCCATCACCAAGAAGGCCTGGCAAGCCTCGGCCTGGGTGTCGAGGCGGTTGAGCTCAATCGAAAGCCCCGCCTCTTGCGCCCGTGCCTCAAGCGCCCCAATGCCGCTCAAGGCCAGCAGCACGGCACACACGAAAAGCCTCGGTAAGGTCATTACATTCACGATCCTGCTGTGGCCAATTCGGCACGGTCCGGTTTGGGCTGCGCGATCTCTTCGAGGGCGGCCAAACGCGCTTCGACGGCTGCAAGGCGGGCGTCGATATCCTCAACGTGGCGCCTGGGCGGCACAGCCCGCGAGAGCCGTGCTGCAACCCCGTTCTTGGCACGGTCCAAGCGCGCGGGTGTCACGCATGCGATGCCCCAACCGCTGACGGTGGCGGCGCCCATCCATATGACCAACGCAGCGAGATCGCCCATCCAGATCAAACACAGCGACGGGGCCCAAACCGCGACCCGTGCCACCCAGCGCAACGATCCCCAGCGCCGCGCGGGCAGCCCGAACATCCGCCGGCGCTTCGGGTCTGTCGCCCTCAGGACGGCTTGTCCCGCCACGGTGACCGACAGCGCGAGGATGGATGCCAGCGCCGTCACTCCGCAGGCTCCAATACCCGCGCGCGAAGGACCAGACGCGGCGCATCTGCATGATAGAGGAGCGCTCCTGAGATCAGCAGCAGGAGGTCGATGGTGAGCACCTCAAGCTGCCCGAGCAAGAGCACCTCGCTCCAGCTCGCCCCCCCGGTCAGATGACGCAAGACCGGCAGGCCGATGCACAGCAGCGCAATGATGCGGCGATAGCGTGCCGCAGGGTCGCGCGGGCCCAGCCCAAGCGCGATCGCCCCGCAGGCGGCCACCAGGAACCCAACCGGTGTCCACCACAGCGGATCCCCTGCTGGGCGCGCGAGAAAGAACGCGACCGCAGAGCCAAAGAGTGCAATGGGCAGCCCCCAGAGCGTGATCACCACGGCTCGGTCAAAGCGCTGCCACAGCGGGCTCTCCTGCCGCCGTCGCACCCATAGCTGCATGCCAGTCGCAATCACATAGGCCATGGCGAGGCCGAGCGCGAACCAGGCCGTTTTTGAGGCAAGTCCCGCGAAATTGCCGAAATGTAGCGGCGCCATTAGCGACACCGCCGCCGATCCGGTCGACGGTTGGATGCCGACGGTGGGCTTCTCACCGAGGAAAGCACGGGTGACTCCGTCGAACATATGCGTCGTGCCCGTCAGCGCGCCGCTCGATGCGCCGTGGAACACCGTGAGCCGGCTGCTCGCCGTGCCTGCATTCTCGATAAGCACGGTGCGCGGCGGCGACCCCGCGCGCTCTGCACTCTCGCGCAGAACATAGTCTAGGCTTGCCAGCGGCGCGGGCCTCGGGTCGACCGCCTCTGGATTGCCGATGACGGTTTCGATCAGCGCCTGCTGGTCTCCGCCAAAGGCCACCATCGCGACCACCGGCAGCCCGAGCGACAACGCAAAGCTGAAGAACGCCCCGGTAAACGCCAGCAAGATGCTGAACGGCACTCCCCAGGCTGCAGCCAGCACATGGCGGTCGCGTTTGTCCGACAGCAACCCCCGCCCGCGCGGCGCAGTGTAGAGATCGCGGAGCAGATGCCGATGCATGAGGACGCCAGAGATCGCCGCCACCATCATCGCAAGGCCGAGCACGCCGGTTAGAAACAACCCCCAGGGTTCAGGCACATAGAGCCGAACATGCAAATCGATCAGGAACCGCTCGAGCGCCGCCTCGGCCTCACCCGCGCGCAACGCCCGCAAGAACCCTTCCTGGTGCCGAAGCGTCTCGCCGCTGGCGGGATCAACATGGAAGACGTGGGCATGATCCTCGACCTGCCCGGTCTCAGGGTTCGTCATGTGCTTCTGGAAGGAAAGGCGCAGCGCCCCGGCAT
>JBCCZI010000187.1:0-5457 GCA_039187815.1 Pseudomonadota bacterium
AATCGCCTGCTCTGTTGTCCGCTGGATCAGGGGCCCAGGGCGTTGTCGCCAGGGCGATCCCTCCGACGGATGCGGGCCTTGGCGCGCCAGGCAGCGGGGCCGAAGCCCGGCCGCAATCCCGCGATGGCGTCGCCGGCACCGTGCCGTTTGAGCAAGATCGGCGGCTCAACGGGCCATTCCACGAGCCCCAGATGAATTTAAATCGATTTATTGCGTCCGCGCGACGGGTTCGCTAGCCTCCTTGTGCACAGTCTGTGACGGCCACGACGGTCGCCATGTCGTTGCACTGAGATACGCGCCAGCAGAGCGCACTGGGAGGACATCGATGACCCTGAAATCCACCGCGGCTGCGGCCGCTATTGTCGCCGCTCTCGCCACCACCGCCGGGGCGGCCGAGACCACCCTGCGGATCCAGACGCATTATGCGCCCGAGACGGTGTCGGGCCAGCTCGCGTCGCAGTTCGTCGACGATGTGCAGACCATGTCGGGCGGCGAGATCTCGATCGAGATCTTCTTCTCCTCATCGGTCGTCGCTTCGGTTGAGACCTTCGACGCCGCGGCAAACGGCATCCTCGACTGCGACATGACCGGTGGCGCCTATCAGACCGGCAAGAACCCGGCCTTCCAGTTCGTGGGCGACATCATGGGCGGCTATGACACGCCCTATCAGCAGCTCTCATGGCTGTACTACGGCGGCGGCTATGACGCGGCTCAGTCGCTCTACAACGAATACGGCATGCAGCTGATCGGTTGGTGGATCTATGGGCAGGAATCCATGTCGTCGTCGCGCCCGATCGCCGGCCCCGACGACCTCAAGGACTGGAAGTTCCGCTCGCCTCCGGGCCTCGAGACCGAGATCTTCGCCGAGCTTGGCGCCTCGCCGATCGTGATGGACTTCACCGAGATCTTCACCGCGCTCGAGACCGGCATCATCGATGGCGCCGATGCGTCGGGCCTGGCGAACAATGTGGGCCTCGGCCTTTATGACATCGTCAAGCACGCGACCTATCCGGGCTTCCACTCGATGCCGTCGGACCACCTCGCCTGCAACAAGGACGTTTGGGATTCGATGTCGGAGAAGCACCGCCGGATCATCGACACGGCGATGCAGAAGCTGGCGCTACAGACCGCGCTGACCTTCGAGAAGAAGAACGCCGAGGCGGCCGCCGAGCTGACCGCGCAGGGTGTGACGCTCTATGACTGGTCGGCCGAGGACCGCGCGGCGTTCCGCAAGGGCGCCCAGGCGGCATGGGAGACCTGGGCCGTTAAGACGCCCGAGGCCCGGGCGCTGGTCGACAGCCACAAGACCTATCTCGGCCAGCTTGGCCTGATCGCCGACTGATCGGATGGGGCTTTCGGGCCCCCGATGGGCAGGGCGCGCTGAGGGGGTGCGCGCCCTGCCCTGAGGCTATCCCTCAAGCCGACAGGGAGAGACGGGATGCAAGGCGAGAGCGTCTGGCTGGGCGCGCTGCGCGGGCCGATGCGAATTGTGATGCTGGCCACCACAGCGCTGGCGATCGGGGTCTATGGTTGGCTGGTCATCGGCGCCCTGACGGGGCGGAGCGAGATCGGCATGCACGAGATGCTGCGTCCCGAGGGCCGGCCCATGGTGCACCTGATGCTGTGGTCGCTGGTGGCCGCGCTCTTGTCCTCGGCGATCTATCTCTCGGACAGCATCGGCGCCATCGAGCCCAAACCGGCCGGTTTCTTCGACATTCTGTCGCTGGTGGTCTCGCGCCTGGCGATGATGGGCGTCGCCTTCATCGTGTTGGTGATGTTCTACGAGGTGGTGGCGCGCTATGTCTTCAACAGCCCCACCTTGTGGGCCAATGAGCTCTCGCTGTGGATCGCCGCCATGGTGTTCCTGTTCGCCGGGCAATACGCCATGCAGCAGCGCAGCCATATCCGGATCTACATCGTCTATGACATCATGCCGCGCTGGATGCAGAAGACGGCCGACTGTCTCTCGGTTGCGCTGATCTGGGCCTTTACGACGGCGCTGGTCTGGGGCGGCTTCAACGAGGCCGAGGCCAAGCTCGGCCGGATGGAGAGCTTTGGCACCGCCTGGGATCCGCCGATCCCCGCGACCGTGAAACCGGCAATCCTTTTCATCATCTGCCTGGTCGCGATCCAGGCGCTCTCGAACCTGATCGCCGATTGGAACCGCGCGCCCGAGCACCACTCTCCCGCCGACGAGATCGACGAGGCCGATATCGAGAACATGCGCCGCACCCTGGGGGAGAAGGACTGATGGTCGATATCGGCACCCTCAGCCTGATCCTGCTGATCGCCATGTTCGTGCTGCTGGCCATGGGGATGCCGCTGGGCTTTGCCTCGGCTTTCCTGGCGGTGGCCACCCTGGTGCTCAAGTTCGGGCCCGATCTGCTGTTCCGCGATTTCGGGCGCGGGCCGCTTTCGGTGCTGGCCCAGGCGGTCTACCGACAGATGACGAATTACGTCCTAATATCGGTACCCTTGTTTATCTTTATGGCGGCGCTGCTCGAGCGATCGGGGATCGCGCGGGACATGTACTCCTCGCTGAACGTCTGGCTCTCGCGCACCCGCGGCGGCATCGCCATCGTGACCTCGATCATGGCGGTGATCATGGCGGCCATGTCCGGGATCATCGGCGGCGAGGTGGTGCTGCTCGGCCTGATCGCCCTGCCGCAGATGCTGCGGCTCGGCTACAACCAGAACCTCGCGATCGGCACGATCTGTGCCAGCGGCTCGCTCGGCACCATGATCCCGCCCTCGATCGTGCTGATCTTCTATGGCCTAGTGACCGAGACCTCGATCAAGGCACTGTTCACGGCGTCTTTCCTGCCGGGCTTTATGCTGGCGTCATTCTTCATCATCTACATCCTGGTGCGCACCCGCCTCCATCCGGAACAGGCGCCGCTGCCCGAGCCCGAGCCCGGCGATCCCGACGGGCGCGAAAAGGCGCTGATGTTCGTGGGCTTCCTCTCGCGCCTCGCGCTCTGGGTCGCGGGTGTGCTGCTGCTGCGCGTGGGCTTTCTGTCCGTCACCGGCGCCAATGCGGTGACCGAGGGCGTCGAGCCGATCTTCCTTGGCATGGTCTCGGACATCCCCTGGCTGGTCGGGGCCGGTGTCATCGCGGCGGGCCTGATCTTTGGCCCCGTCGGGCGCGAGCGCACCCAGAAGGGCTGGGAGATGGGCAAGGGCCTGATCGCCCCCATCATCGTGATCGGCGTGGTGCTCGGCTCGATCTATGGCGGGATCACCGGCATCACCGAGGCCGCGGGCATGGGCGTGATCGCGGTCTTCGTCATCGGGCTCATGCGCCGCGAGATGAGCGGCCTGGTGGTCTGGGACAGCCTGATGCGCACGCTCAAATCCACCGGCACGATCATCTGGGTAACCATCGGGGCGGCCTCGCTGGCCGCGGCCTATACGCTGGCGGGCGGGCCCACCTATGTGGCCAACCTGATCGTGGGGGCCGAACTCCCGACCATGGGGATCATCCTGGTCATGATGCTGATCTTCCTGATCATGGGCATGTTCATGGACTGGGTCGGCATCGTGCTCTTGATCATGCCGGTCTTCCTGCCGATCGTGCTCAAGCTGCCGGTTGAGGAGATCGGGTTCTTTGGCGAGCTCAACCCCCGTCATGTGGCGATCTGGTTCGGCGTTGTGTTCTGTATGAACATGCAGGTCAGCTTCCTCTCGCCGCCCTTTGGGCCGGCCGCGTTCTATCTGAAATCGGTGGCGCCGGCGCATATCACGCTGACGGATATCTTCCGCGGCTTCCTGCCCTTCATCGCGATCCAGATCCTGGCGCTCTCGGTGCTGCTGGTCTGGCCGTCGATGGTGTCGCTGTTCCTGTGAGGCCCCATGGCGCAGATCCGCGCGCTCCGCGCCGACCATTATCTGATCCCGCTGCCGCGCGTGCTGACCGACAGCATGCACGGCGCCATGGCCCGCTTCGAGGTGGTCACCGCCCGCATCACCGATGAGGATGGCCAGGAGGGTGTGGGCTACACCTTCACCTGCGGCGTGAACGGCGGAGCCATCGCCGATATCCTGGGCCGCGAGATGGCGCCGCTCGTCGCCACCCGCGAGGCGGATGCGATCGAGGCCATTTGGAAGGATCTCTGGTGGGCTTTTCATTACGGGGGGCGCGGCGGGCCGACGGTGCTGGCGCTCTCCGCCCTCGACATGGCGCTCTGGGATCTCAAGGCCAAGCGGGCGGATCTGCCGCTCTGGCGTCTGCTCGGCGGCTATGATCCCTCGGTGCCGGCCTATGCGGGCGGGATCGATCTCGATCTGTCGGCCGAGGCGCTGATCGAGCAAACCCATGCCAACCGCGCCGCCGGTCACCGCGCCATCAAGATGAAGATCGGGCGCGAGCGCCTCTCCGAGGACGTCGCCAAGGTCGCTGCCATGCGCACCACCTTCGGGCCCGACATGTCGCTGATGGTCGATGCCAACATGAAGTACACGGTCGATCAAGCGATCCGGGCGGCGCGCGCCCTGGCCGAGTTCGACCTCGTCTGGCTCGAGGAGCCGATCCCTCCGGACGATCCCACCGGCCACGCCCGCGTGCTGCGCGACGGCGGCGTGCCCGTTGCGACGGGCGAGAACCTCCGCAGCCTCTGGGATTTCAAGACCGCGCTCGACAGGGGCGGTGTCAGCTACCCCGAGCCGGATGTGACCAATTGCGGGGGCGTCACACCCTTCATGAAGATCGCCCACCTCGCCGAGGCGCACCACCTGCCCGTGACCTCCCACGGCGCACACGACATCACGGTGCAGTTGCTCGCGGCCTGTCCGAACCGCAGCTATCTCGAGGCGCACGGCTTCGGCCTCGATGCCTATGTGGAGCACCCGCTCGAGATCCGCGAGGGGATCGCCCGCGCGCCGGAGCGCCCGGGCCACGGGGTCGCCTTCGACTGGGAGAGGCTCGAGAGGATCCGCGCGTGAGCCGGATCGTGCGTCTCGCGCCCGAGGACGATGTGGCGACGGCCTTGGAGACCCTGTCCCCGGGCGACGAGGGCGCGACCGAGCGCATCCCCCGCGGCCACAAGCTGGCGCTCGCAGAGATCCCCGCCAGCGCTCCGGTTCGGAAGTATGCCCAGCTCATCGGCTATGCCAGTGCCGACATTCCCGCAGGCGCTCATGTGCACACGCACAACCTCGACTTCCGGGCGGTCGACACGGACTATGCCTTTGCAACGACCCACCGGCCGGCGCCTCAACCCGCCCGCCAGGACAGCTTCCTCGGCTATCGCCGCCCGAGCGGCCGCGTCGGCACGCGCAACTTCATCGCGGTGATCACCTCGGTCAACTGTTCGGCCACCGCGGCGAGCCAGATCGCGGGTCACTTCACGCCGGAACGCCTCGCCCCCTATCCCAATGTCGACGGCGTCACCGCCTTAGTCCACGGCACCGGCTGCGGCATGGCGGTGGACGGCGACGGCTTCGACGCGCTCCAGCGGG
>JBCCZI010000188.1:0-5374 GCA_039187815.1 Pseudomonadota bacterium
CCGGGCTTGGCCAATGGAGAGGACGGCCCATGAGATCGGTCCACACTATCAGTCTGTGGCATCCAGGCTGCGGGATCCGGTCTGCGATGCCCGGGCCGGGGCTTCCGGGCTCACCCGCGCTCACACGAAATCAAGGGGTTGGCGGGGTGCGCCGCGCGGCATTCCGAGGTTTTTGCGCGCGCCCAAGTGCGTTAGCGTCGGTCGGGAGCAATCAGGAGGTCCCCCCATGCGCCCCATGCGCCCCATGCGCCAAGTCCTTGCGGCCGCGGCCGTCCTCGCCCTGCCCGCCGCCCTTGCTTTGCCTGCCGTCTTCGCGGCCCCGGCCCTCGCGGGCGACCGGCTGACCATCGTCCACGTCAACGACCTCGACCGCATGGAGGGCGACGGCGAGGCCGGCGGTGTCGCGCGGCTCGCGGCCGTGCTCAGCGATATCCGCGCCCGCGGCGGGCCGGTGCTGGCAACCAGCGCCGGAGACAGCATCTCGCCCTCGCTGCTCTCGAGCTTCGACCAGGGGGCGCACATGATCGCGCTGCTGAACCGGGTCGGGCTCGACGCGATGGCGCTCGGCAACCACGAGTTCGACTTCGGCCCCGAGATCGCCCGCGCGCGCATCGCCGAGGCCAGCTTCGCCGTGCTCTCCAACAACGCGCTCGAGCCGGACGGCACGCTGCTCGACGGCGTCACCGAGCACCTGATGCTCGAGGTCGGCGCGCACACGGTCGGTGTCTTCGGGCTGACCACCGCGAGCACAGCGGTGAAATCCTCGCCCGGCGACATCCGCTTTGCCGACCCGGTCGAGGTCGCCGCCACGACCGCGGCCGCGCTCCGCGAGGCCGGGGCGGATCTGGTGGTGGCGCTCGCCCACACCGACCGGCCCGAGGACATGGCCCTGATGGCCGCGCGCGATGTGGACGTGCTGCTCTCCGGCGACGATCATGATCTTCTGATCCGCTATGACGGGCGCGTCGCCATGGTCGAGAGCGCGAGCCAGGCGAGCCATGTGACCGTGCTGACGCTCGACATCGAGACCGTGGAGGGCCGCCGCGGCCCGGAGGTCGTCTGGCGCCCGGCCTTCGAGGTGATCGACACGGCCCATGTGACCCCCGATCCGGAGATCGCCGCCGAGGTGGCCCGCTATGAGGCGCTCCTCTCGGCCGAGCTCGATGTGGAGATCGCCGCGACCCCGGTCGAGCTCGACACCCGCCGCACCACCGTGCGCGCGGCCGAGAGCGCCTTTGGCAACCTGACCGCGGATGCGATGCGGCTGGCCACCGGGGCGGATGTGGCGATCACCAATGGCGGCGGGATCCGCGGCGACACGGTCTATGCGGCCGGCACCGTGATCACCCGCCGCGACGTGCTGACCGAGCTGCCCTTCGGCAACAAGACGGTGCTGCTCGAGGTCACCGGTGCGGATATCCGCGCGGCGCTAGAGCACGGGCTCTCCGGCATCGAGGACGGCGCCGGGCGCTTTCCCCATGTCTCGGGCCTGCGCTTTGGCTTCGATGCGGGCCAGCCGGCCGGTCAGCGGGTGACGGCGGTCACAGTCGCGGGGGCGCCGCTCGACGACGCGGCCGCCTACCGGCTGGCGACCAATGACTTCATGGGGCGCGGCGGCGACGGCTATGCGATGTTCAGCGGCAAGCCGAGCGTGATCGAGGCGACCGCGGCCGAGCTGATGGCCGCCCAGGTGATCCGCGTGTTCGAAGCGGGTGCCGCCGCCCCGGTGCTCGACGGCCGGGCCTCCCCCGCCCAGTGATCCCTGACCAGTGATGCCGAGTGATGCCGGGTGATCCGGCCGGTTTCGCAAGCCGGGCGCCCACTCCGGCCGGAAGAGCGGGGCCCCCGAACGCCCTTGGTCCGAGGGAGAGGGGCGGGCCCAAGCGCCCCTCTGCGATAACCCTCCGGGGGCGAGACCGGGCGGGGGCCTGCGTCCGTCCGGGATCCGTCTGGGCGCGGCGGCGGGTAAGGCCTTTCTATCTGGCCAGCAGCGGGTAGTGTGGGGGAAAACACCCTTCGGTCCCGACGGACATCCCGCACACGCAGACATGTCGCCCGATGCAGCGACGCCATCCAGGGGAGACCACGATGCTCAGATCCGCCACCGCGCTGCTCTCGGCCGCCATCCTGGCAACCGGGGCCGCCGGCCTTGCCGCCGCTCCGGCCAAGGCCGAAGAGGCCAACTACATCCTCGCGACCGCCTCGACGGGCGGCACCTATTACCCGGTCGGCGTCGCCATCTCGACGCTGGTGAAGGTCAAGCTCGAGCCCAAGCAGAAGATCGCCATGTCGGCGATCAACTCCGCGGGCTCGGGCGAGAACATCCGGCTCCTGCGCGAGGGCGAGGCGCAGTTCGCCATCCTGCAGGGCCTCTTCGGCTATTACGCGGCCACCGGCACCGGCGCGCTCGAGGCGGACGGCAAACAGGAGAACCTGCGCTCGATCACCACGCTCTGGCCGAATGTCGAGCACTTCATCGTCGCCGCGGACGCGGTCAAGAGCGGCACCGTCGACGACTTCGTCGCGCTGAAGGGCGAGTCCGCCGCGCTCGGCCGGCGCAATTCCGGCACCATGGGCTCGAACATCGCCATCCTCGGCGGCTTCGGCCTCGACGCGCAGGCCGATTTCAGCCTGGTCGAGGCCGGCTACGGCCCCTCGGCCGAGGCGCTGCAGAACGGACAGGTGCGGGCGATCTCCACGCCTGCGGGGGCCCCGGTCGGGGCGATCAGCCAGCTCATGGCCAGCGCGGGCGACGGGGTGCGCATCCTCGACTTCACCGACGAGCAGCTGGCCACGGCCGATGGCGGGCGCGAGCTCTGGACCCGCTATGTGATCAAGGCCGGCACCTATCCGGGCCAGACCGCCGACATCAACACCATCGCGCAGCCGAACTTCCTGGCGGTGCGGGCGGACACCTCTGAAGAGAACGTCTACATGATCACCAAGACGATCTATGAGAACCTGCCCTTCCTGCAGGCGATCCATCCGGCGACCAAGGAGATGGCGATCGAGGCGGCGATCACCGGCCTGCCATTGCCGCTGCATCCGGGGGCGGTGCGCTACTATGAGGAGGTCGGGTTGACGGTCCCCGACCGGCTGAAGGCCCAGTAACGGAGCGTCTCAGCGGGTCTCGACGGGTTTCGGCGGGCCTCAGAGGGTCTCGGCAAGTCTCGGAGGGGCGCCGCCGCCGCGCCCCGCCGTCTGCCACCGGGTCTGCCACCGGGTCTGCCGCCGGTCCAGACCAACCGGCGGCAGCGCGCCACAGCGCGCCGTAAAGGGCCGCTGAGACCCCAAAAGGACTGCGGGCCGCAAGAGGCGCAAGAGGGAGGCCTCGCCATGACCGATCCTGCCACACCGCACATCGATCAGGACCCGGACGCCCCCCCGTCCGACGGGCGCACCCTGCCCCAGGGCCTCGCCTTCGCCGTGTCGGCCATCGCGGTGGTCATCTCCCTTGTCCATCTGGTGCTCGCCTTTCAGCCGCTGCTCTCCGAGCTCGAGCGCAACACCTTCCACTTCGCCGGCTTCGCGCTGCTCTGCGCGATCGTCTTTCCGGCGGCCCGGGGCACCTGGGCGCGGTCGCACACCGCGCTGATGGTCGATATCGGCATCGGCGTGCTGGTGGCCGCGGCCGCGCTCTATCTCGCCCAGGCCGAGGACGGGATCTATGACCGCGGCACCCGGCTCGCCACCCTCGACTGGATCGCGATCACCGTCGTCGTGCTCGGCGCCATCGAGTTCACCCGCCGCACCACCGGCATCATCATCCCGATCCTGATCATCCTCTCGATCTCCTATGTGACGATCTGGGGGGCTTGGGTGAGCGGTGTCTTCTCGTTCGCCGGGCTGTCCTGGGAGACCACCTATTTCCGCTCGGTCTACGGCGACGAGGCGCTGTTCGGCACCATCGCCAACATCTCCTCGACCACGGTCTTCCTCTTCATCATCTTCGGGGCGTTCCTCGTGCGCTCGGGCGCGGGGGATTTCGTAGTGGACCTCGCCCGCTCGCTGGCCGGCAAGCTGATCGGCGGGCCGGGCATCGTCGCGGTGGTCGCCTCGGGGCTCACGGGCACGATCTCGGGCTCGGCCATCGCCAACACCGCCTCGACCGGCGTCATCACCATCCCGCTCATGCAGCGGGCGGGGTTTCGCGGGCGCTTCGCGGCGGGGGTGGAGGCGGCCTCCTCGACCGGCGGACAGCTGATGCCGCCGATCATGGGGGCCGGCGCCTTCGTGATGGCCACCCTCACCCAGATCTCCTATGAGTACATCGTGCTGGTGGCGGCCCTGCCGGCACTCCTCTATTTCCTGTCGGTCGCCTTCTTCGTGCGCATCGAGGCCATGCGCCTCGGCATGAAGCCCATGGCCGACGAGGGGCGCACTCTCGGCCAGGCGGTGCGCGACGGCGGCGCGAGCTTCATCATCCCGATCACGCTCCTCATCGGCATGCTGGTGGCCGGCTATTCGCCCAACTATGCCGCCGGCTTCGGGATGATCGCGGTGGTGGCGTCGAGCTGGCTCACCAAGCGCCCGATGGGGATCAAGGCGGTGATCGAGGCGCTCGAGATGGGTGCCAAGAACATGATCACCTCGGCGGTGCTGCTCTGCTCCGTGGGCCTCGTGATCAACGTGATCGTCACCGCCGGCGTCGGCAACACCTTCAGCCTGATGATCGCCAACTGGTCTGCCGGCAACCTGCTGGTCGCCATCGTGCTGATCGGGCTCGCCTCCCTGGTGCTCGGCATGGGGCTGCCGGTGACGGCGGCCTATATCGTGCTCGCGACCCTGTCGGCGCCGGCGCTCGCCGGCATGATCATGGACACCGCCGTGATCGAGGCGATCGCCGCGGGCACCCTGCCCGAGACCGCCAAGGCGATGTTCATGCTGGCCGATCCGAGCGCGCTCGAGCGGCTGGCCGCCCCGATGCCGCATGGCGAGGCCTCGGCGCTGGTGGCAAGCCTGCCCTTCGAGATCTCGGCCCAGCTCCGGGACATGGTGGTGCCGGCGGCGCTGGCCTCAACCGCGCTCCTGTCAGCCCACATGATCGTCTTCTGGCTGAGCCAGGACAGCAATGTCACACCGCCGGTCTGCCTCGCCGCCTTCACCGCCGCGGCGATCGCCAAGTCGCCGCCGATGCTGACCGGGGTGCAAAGCTGGAAGCTCGCCAAGGGCCTCTACATCGTGCCGGTGCTTTTTGCCTATACGCCCTTGCTGTCGGGCGACTGGGGGGCGGCGCTGCTGGTGTTCTTCTTCGCGGTCTTCGGGATCTACGCGCCCGCGGCGGGGATACAGGGCTGCATGGAGCGCCCGCTCAACCTCGTGCTGCGCGCGGTCGCGGTCGCCGCCGGAGTGGCCTGTCTCTGGCCGTTCTCCC
>JBCCZI010000189.1:0-5120 GCA_039187815.1 Pseudomonadota bacterium
CCGTCTCGCTTAACCCTTCGTTAAAGTGAAGCGGCCGATGATCCCTGCCGATGTCCTCGGGTCGTGATGAGCGCGCATGAACCCTCAGCAGTTTGGAACTCGATTGGCCGAAGCCATCGGTCTTCGCGGGAAAGATCGATCTCCCCGGCGCAAGGCAAAGCCTGCCGGGTTCTCGGAAGAAGCGCTCAAGAAGCTCAAGGAATGCGAGGCACGCCAACCGCCGCCAGGGGTAGAGACCTTCCCTGCCGCCGCACCGCGCTTTGTCAGAACCGAGCGCCTCAATCCCGAAGTCGCAGCAGGTGGCGGGCTTCTGACCGGACCTGATGGTGCCAAGCGTCCACACTACTGGGGGCATCGCGAACGGTTGCGATCGAGGTTTCTCAAGGGCGGTCACGAGGCGATGCCCGACTACGAACTCCTCGAGCTCCTCCTCTTCAACGCCATACGCAAAATCGACGTGAAGCCGCTGGCAAAGCGTCTTCTCGCAACATTTGGCGATTTGAACGGTGTGATCGCCGCGTCGGAGTATCGTGTTCTACAAGTCGATGGGGCCGATCGCTGGGTTTACTTACAGCTCCAGATCGCCAAGGCCTTTGGCGAGCGCATGGCGCGCGCAAAGATCCTTAACCGCGAGGTTGTATCCTCCTGGAGCGCCCTCATTGACTACTGCCGCACGACGATGGCGCATCGGGAAACCGAGCAGTTTCGCATTCTGTTCCTCGATCGCAAAAACGTCATGGTCGCAGATGAAGAGCAAGCGCCCGGAACGGTGGACCATGTGCCCGTCTACCCCCGCGAAGTTGCGAAGCGCGCGCTCGAGCTGAACGCGAGCGCCATTATCCTCGTTCACAATCACCCCTCCGGAGACCCGACGCCGAGCAACGCTGATATCGAGATGACCCGGCTGGTCATCGACGCCTGCAACGCAATCGGCGTCACAACCCATGATCATGTCATCATCGGTAAGGCCCAGGAGGTGTCCTTCAAAGCTCAAGGGTTGATCTAGTGCTCCACCATGCCTGAGGATCGCACAAAAACCTATGTGAGAAGGCTCTCGGCGACGTTGCGCTTCGCCGATCCGAAGCGCGCCTTAAGGCTTTCGGGCCGCTTCACGCAGCGTGTCGCCCTGATGTCAAAGTCAGCCTGCGAAAAGGCGCAAGCTGGCATGCAGATTTGATAGGCTAAATGAGACATGACACGTCAGCTTGAGCCAGTCGTATCGGCGCCCGCAAGACACCGAATTTTTCCAGACTTGCTCATTATACTCCACGCTCTGTCGGTCTGTGAGAGGCTAAAGTGAGGGTTTCCCCTGTGCGAAACTGGTGCCTCCACATCCCACGCCAATCTCGTGCTGTGCTCTTTGCGGCGCTGCTTGCCGCAAATCCCGCGAAGGCGGAGGTGCGTGTTATCGATGGAGACACCCTCGAGGTTGCCGGGCAAATCACCCGGCTCAATGGCATCGATGCCCCCGAGGTCGGTCAGTCTTGTGCCAGCCCGCGCGGAGCCTGGTCCTGCGGCAAGGAGGCCGCCACCGAACTCCTGGCGCTGGTCGAGGGGCAGGACGTCCGCTGCGACCATCTCGACACGGACCGGTATGAGCGGGTAATTGCAACTTGTTTCGTGGGCGAGGTAGACCTCGGAAGTGAGCTGGTCGCCGCGGGCCTCGCCTGGGCGTTTCGCCGGTACTCGACAGACTATGTGGAGGTCGAGGAGGCGGCGAAGGCCGCAGAGCGCGGCATCTGGCAGGGCGACACCCAACCGCCCTGGGAGTTCCGCGAGGCACAATGGCAGGCGGCGATCAACACCTCTCCCAGGCCCGGCTGCCCGATCAAAGGCAACATCAGCCAGCACGGGCAGATTTATCACACGCCGTGGTCACCCTGGTACAGTCGGACCGTCATCTCCGAGAGCAAGGGCGAGCGGTGGTTCTGCGATGAAGCAGAGGCCTTGCGGGCCGGTTGGCGGGCACCCTACTGGCCATAGGGGATGGCGGGCGCGCGCAGTTGCAGCCCAGCTGACAAAGGCCGGGTGCTCGACGGACCAACGGGCAGCGCAGGGCGATCCGACACACCGGCGCTGGATGCGTCAGACCCTTTGCATGCGGCCCCCCTCGCCCAATCGCACAACTCGGGTTTGTGAGGATTGTCTCGCGCGCGATCGCAAGTGATGCCGTGCCGTCGCAGATCGGTTGCATCCTGACGCTATTGGCTCAGGGAGGTTTCGATGCGCATGGGTTCTGGTTTGACCGCTTTCGGTCTTGCGTCCGCTGTCGCTGTGGGGGTGGCCCAGGCGCAGGCCGACAGCATGACGCTAAGGCAGCTTGTGCATGAGCTGCACCGCGAGGGGCACGCGCCGCTCTCCTACAGCGACATGGACGATGCGATGCGTGAGATCCACGCCGATCCCAACGCACCCGGAAACGTGCTGCTCTACTACACCAACCGCTCGCAGGACGCGGATCTCTGGGTCAGCCGCGACGGCCGGGACGGCTGGAACCGCGAGCATCTCTGGCCGCAATCCCGCGGCATGGGCGGCTTCCCGATGAAGTGCGATCTCCACAACCTCATGCCCACGGATGCCAGCGTGAACCGGAATCGCGGCAACCTGAACTTCGACACCGGGGGTGCGCCCGAAGGCGAGGCTGCCGACACCTTACTCGATGGCGACAGCTTCGAGCCGCGTGATGCCATCAAGGGCGGCACCGCCCGCGCACTCTTCTATGTCGACACCCGCTACGAAGGCGGCAGCGATCCGGATCTGAGACTGGTCGACGGCACCACACCCACCGGAAGCACGACGCTCGGCAATCTCTGCACGCTGCTCGACTGGCACCTCGCCGATCCCGTCGATGAAGTCGAGCGCGAACGCAACCGACGCATTGAGGCAGTCCAGGGCAACCTCAACTGGTTCATCGAGGACGAGGCGCTCGGGGTGCAGATCTACGGCGCCGCCTGCCCGGGCGTGATCGACGCGGCGGACACCGAAGCGGTGACGGAGCCTGCCACCGGCGTCGCGGCCGAGCTCGGGGATCCGGCGCTGCGTCTTGGCACCTGGAACATCGCCAATCTCCACCATGAGAGCGGAGTTGCGCTCCGAAGCGGCTCCGTCGCGCGGGACGATCTCGACTACGAGCGCCTGGCCGAGATCGGCGAGGGGCTCGAGCTCGACATGGTCTTCCTCCAAGAGATCGGCTCGCCGGCCGCTGCACATCGCGTGTTTCCAGCGGAGGGTTGGCACATCGTGATGTCGGACCGCTACGAAGCCGGGAGCGAGCTGGAAGCGGACCGCGACACCTACACGGCAATCGCGTTCTCGAAAGAGAGCTTCCCCGAAGTTCCCGCCGTCGAGACTTTTATGGCCCTTGCCGTGCCACACATTGGCTTTGACCGCGACGGCACGCCGAGCGTCCGCCCCACCCGCGCCGCCATGGTCGTGACCCTAGAGATCGAGGGCGACCCCGTGAAAATCATGGGCGTGCATCTCAAATGGAGCTGCCACGCCTGGAACCTCTCCCCCGTCATCGACGAGAACCGCAACAGCGGTCAGCCGTTCCGGAGCCGCTTCGACTGCCGGACCTTGCTCGCGCAATCCGCCCTCCTCGAGAGCTGGATCGAGCAGCAGGCCGCTCAAGGCATCCGTGTCATCGTGCTCGGCGATTTCAACCGGCGCTTCAACGCCGAAGACCAAACCGGCGAGCCCATCGACAGCTTCTGGCTCGCCCTCAACGACGGCACGCCGAACGCGCTCCAGTTGGTCAAAGGACCGACAGGTCTCGACCAGGTGTGCTGGCCCGAGCACGAGCGGCGCTTTGAGGAGCACATCGACTTCATCCTCTACGACGCTGCCCTCGCCGATTAGATTCTCGTCAGCCCCGCTCGAAAGGTCGGCCTCGGGCACGACGCCGACACGCGCTACGCGGGCGACGAGCGCAAACGGCTCTCAGATCACTGTCCTGTGGTCGCGGGTTTTTGGGGGCTGAAACCCCGCTGCCCGCCCTGCGCCACGTGGTGTTGCGCGACCGTGTTATGGCACGGTTCGAAAGGTCATCGGTCCGTCGCTTGACGGGCTGGACGCCAGGCTCGCCCGCTGTCAGCCTCTCGTCATGGCACAAAACGACACTCAAGCGGCAACCGAAGCTCCCGACGGTCGTCGCACCGCGCCGGCGGCTCTGCGAAACACCGCGCCGATCATCGAGGCGCTGCGGTCGCGGCTGCCTGGACAAGGGTGCGTTTTGGAAGTGGCGAGCGGCACGGGCCAGCATGCCGCGGCCTTCGCAGCCGCGTTTCCATCCTTGACTTGGGTTCCATCGGACATCGACCCCGCCCAGCGCGACAGTATCGCCGCGTGGCGGCGCGAAAGCGGTCTCGCGAACCTGGAGATGCCCCTCTCGATCGACGTCGAGGCGCCGTGGCCGGTTGCGCGCGGATCCGTGCAAGCTGTTCTGGCGATCAATCTTCTTCACCTCATCCCAGAGGGTTGGGTTTCGGGCCTCTTTCACGAGGCACGTGCGGCGCTCAGCGACGGAGGCAGAATGATCGTCTACGGACCGTTTCTCCGCGGCTCCTCCTATGCCTCCGACGGCGATCGCGCCTTCGATGCCTCCTTGCGCGCTCGAGACCCCGCGATCGGCTACAAATCGCTAGACGAGGTTGCCAACGCAGCCCAGTCCGCGGGGCTTGCCGCAATCGCAACCGACGCGATGCCGGCGAACAACGCTCTGCTCACGTTTGCCGGACGGTGAGCGTTCAAAGAGAGCGAGTGTACCGGAGAGATTGCCGCACGCCGCGGGGCCGAAACAGGCATCAATGGACCGTCCCTAGAAGAGCGAGCGGCCTCCCTCTCTCGCACCAAAAGACTTGGCGCATCGGAAGGTCTGAGCATATGGTCCCCTTCGTACAGTAGTCGTTAGGCACTTATTTTGACCCAAAACACTACCACTACCGTCGACATCCAGTCTCCTGCTACCGAAGCTCTTTTCTCCGCCGAGGGCCTCGCGGCGAAGCTGGCGGTACTGGGGGAACATGGCGCGGCGCTTTTGACGCCGGAGGCAGAGGCGGCGGTTGGCGCGTTGGACCGGACGCAGCACTTCGCGCCGGAGCTTGCCGCAGCGCTTTTGCGCG
>JBCCZI010000190.1:0-5019 GCA_039187815.1 Pseudomonadota bacterium
AAGGAGGCGGAGATGGCAAGGCGGTTGGATCGAGGGGGCGCGGAGCCGGCGCGCGGCCGGCCCGGCATGGTGGCCTGGGGCCTGGCCGGGCTGGTGGGCCTGGCGGTGCTGGCCACGGCCGGGGTGTCGGTGCAGGCGCTCTATGCCGGCGCGGCGGAGGACGGCGAGGCGCAGCGGCGCCCGCCGCTGACCGTAGAGACCATGACCGTCGTCTTCGAGCCGCATCATCTGGCGCGCGAGAGCTTTGTCGGCCGGGCCGAGCCTGGGCGCGAGACTCGGATGGCCTTTGAGCGCGCGGGGCTGGTGACGGCCATCGCGGTGGAGGAGGGCGACAGCGTGGCCGCGGGCCACGTGCTGGCCGATCTCGACGCGCGCCCGCTGCGCATCGAGCAACGCCGGCTTCGGGCCGATCGCGAGGCGCTCGAGGCCGATATCGCCCTGGCCGAGGCCACCACCCGCCGGCGCCAGAGCCTGGTGGGCGAGGGGTGGGCGAGCCGGCAAGCGCTCGACGAGGCGCGGTTCTCCCGTTCGGCGCTGGTCGCCCGGCGCGATGCGGTCGATGCAGCGCTCGAACAGGTGGCTTTGGACCTGGAGAAATCCCGCATCACGGCGCCCTTTGTCGGGCGCGTCGCGGCGCGCCATGTGGACGAGGGCTCTGTGGTCGCGGCCGGGACCGCGGTGCTGACATTGCAGGAAGAGGCCCGCCCGTTGGCGCGCATCGGCGTGCCGCCTGACCGGGCCGCATCCTTGGCGCTGGGCCAGCCGGTCGCGGTGCTCTATGGCGACCAACGGCTCGAGGGGCAGGTCGCGCGCAAGGTCGCCGATCTCGAGACCGCGACCCGCACGGTCCCCGTGCTTGTCAGCCTGCCGCCGTCCCCCGCCATCGCGTCGGGAGAGGTCTTGCGGCTCGAGCTCCGCCGCCCCGTGCTGGGCCGCGGCGCCTGGCTGCCGCTGGCCGCCCTCTCTGAGGCCGAGCGTGGCCTCTGGTCGGTGATGACGGTCCGAGACGGCGCTGATGGGCCCATTATCGGACGCGAGGCCGTCGAGATCCTGCATACCGAAGGGGACCGGGCTTTTGTCCGCGGCAGCCTGACCGAGGGCGCGCGTGTCGTCGTGGCCGGCCCGCACCGCCTGACCGTCGGTCAACGGATCGTCCCGATCGCCGCGGTGGCCAGGCCGGGCATGGAGGGTTGAACCATGGACACCGTCCTCTATCGCCGCCCGCGCTATCTGGCCCTGGTCCTGTTGACCATCGCAGCACTCGGCGCCTTTGCCATCAACACGGTCGGGCGGCAGGAGGATCCGACCATCACCAACCTCTTCGCGACGATCCTCACGCCCTTTCCCGGCGCGGATCCGGCCCGGGTTGAGGCGCTGGTGACGGAAAAGATCGAGGCGGAGCTGCGCGAGATCCCCGAGATCGACGTCATCGCCTCGACCTCACGCACGGGGATCTCGGCGGTGCAGGTCGAGCTCTCCCAAACCATGCCCAAGGCGCGCATCGAACAGGCCTGGTCCGAGATCCGCGACGCGTTGGCCGATGCGGCCCGCAGCTTTCCTGCTGGGGTGCCCGAGCCGGACTTCGACAACGACCGCACCGGCGCCTTCACCCTGATCGCGAGCCTCACGGCCCGGCAGGGGGTCGAGGCGCCGCCGGCCCTGCTCGCTCGGACCTCGGAGGCTTTGCAAGAACGACTCCGCCAGGTGCCTCAGACCAAGCAAGTGCGCCTCTATGGCCAGCCACAAGAGGAGATCCGCGTCACCATCGACCCCGATCGGCTGAGTGCTTTGGGGCTGACACCGTCCGCCGTCTCGGCCGCGATCGCCGCGGCGGATGCCAAGCTCTCGGCCGGCCGCATCCGCGGTGGGGGCGGGGACTATCTGATCGAGGTCGCGGGCGAGCTCGACAGCCTCGCGCGGCTGCGCGAGGTCGTGATCGCCACCGGCCCGGATGGCCGCGTGACCCGCGTCGGCGACATCGCGACGCTCCGCCGGACGGAGGTCACGCCACCGGCCGAACTGGCCGAAGCGGGCGGGCGCCGAGCCGTCCTGATCGCCGCGCGGGTCGAGGACGACCGCCAGGTCGACCGTTGGGCATCCGCCACGCGGGCCGAGATCGCCACGTTCTCCCAGGACTTGCCCGGCGGTTTGGCGCTCGAGACGGTGTTTGACCAGAGCGGGTACACCGCCGAGCGCCTGACCGAGGTGGGCATCAACATGGCCGTCGGTGTTGCGCTGGTGGTGGCGGTGCTGTTCGTCACCATGGGCTGGCGCGCGGCGCTGGTGGTCGCGGCAATGCTGCCGCTCACCAGCCTGCTCTCTCTTGTGGTGCTCGAAAAGCTCGGGGTCACCATCCATCAAATGTCCGTCACGGGGTTGATCGTGGCGCTGGGCCTGCTGGTCGACGCCGCCATCGTCATGACCGACGAGATCCGAAAGCGTCTGGTCGCGGGCACCGAGCGGCTCGTGGCCGTGGGACAGGCGGTGCATCGATTGGCGATCCCGCTTGCGGCCTCGACGGTGACGACTGTGCTGGCCTTTGTGCCTATGGCGGCGCTGCCGGGACCCGCAGGAGACTTCGTCGGAGCGATCGCGCTGTCGGTGATCGTGATGCTGGTGGCCTCGCTCGGCCTTGCATTGACTGTGGCACCGGCGATCGCGGGGCGACTGCTGGCTGGGGATGATGCGGCCAGCGCGCGCGGTTGGTGGCAATCCGGGCTCGGCGGCGGCCTGTTGGCGCGCGGGTTCGCGGCCAGCCTCGACGCCGCGCTTCGGTGGCGCTGGCTGGCCCTGATCGCGGCCGCGAGCCCGGCGGTGGTCGGCTTCCTCGCCTTCCCGACCCTCACTGCCCAGTTCTTTCCGGAGGTCGACCGCGATCAGTTCCATGTGCAGATCGAGCTGGCCGAGGGCAGCGCCATCGGTGCGACCCGCGACGCGGCGCGCCGGGCCGAGGACATCCTGGCGTCCCATCCGGATGTGGAGGCAGTCCAATGGGTCATCGGCCGCAGCGCACCGGCCTTCTACTACAACATGATGGACAACCGCGACGCGGATCCGTCCTTTGCCGAGGCGCTGGTGACCACGGCCTCGCCCGAGGCGACGGCGCAGGCCATCCCCGCGCTTCAGACGACCCTCGATGCGACCTTGCCCGAGGCCCGCGTGCTGGTCCGCGGCCTCAAGCAAGGGCCGCCCGTCGATGCGCCGATCGAGCTGCGTTTGGTCGGCCCGGGTCTCGAGACCTTGCGGGTGCTCGGCGAGGAGGCCCGGGCCCGCATCGCAGCCCTGCCGTCGGTGACCCATGCGCGGGCGACATTGGCCGGCGGCGCGCCCAAGCTCCTCTTCGCGCTCGATGAGGACAAGGTACGCCTTGCGGGGCTCGACCTCGCGACGGTCGCCCAGCAGCTCGAAGCCCTGACCGAAGGCGTGCTTGGAGGCTCGATCCTGGAGGGGACCGAGGAGCTGCCGGTGCGAGTGCGCCTCGACGGCCCGGCGCGCAGCAGCGCCGATCGCCTGGCGCGACTCACCATCCTGCCTGCGGGTGCGCGGGATCAGACCGCCTCGGGCGGCTTTGCCGGCGTGCCTCTGCTCAGCCTTGGAACGCTCCGCCTCGCCCCGGCCGACGGTGTCATCGCGCGCCGCGATGGCGAGCGGGTGAACACCGTGCAGGGTTTCCTCGAGCACGGGGTCCTGCCGGACGAGGCCTTCTTGGAGCTGCAAACCCGGCTCGCGGCCGATCCGCTGGCGCTGCCGCCCGGCTATCGGATCGAATGGGGCGGCGACAGCGATGCCCGCGGCGAGACGGTGCGCAATCTGCTCTCAGTGGTGGGCCTGGTTGTCGTCGGCACCGTCGCCGCCATTGTGCTCACCTTCAATTCCTGGCGCCTGAGCGTTGTGACCTTCGTGGTCGCGGGGCTCTCGATGGGCCTGAGCCTGCTGGCGCTCGAGATCTTCGGCTATCCCTTCGGCATCCAGGCGCTGATCGGGGTGATCGGGGCGATCGGCGTCTCGGTGAACGCGGCGATCATCCTTCTGACCGCGCTGCAGGAGGACCGCGCCGCCGCCGCCGGAGATCCCAGAGCGATCCGCAATGTCATCCTCGGCTCGGCGCGCCACATCACATCGACCACGCTTACGACATTTGGCGGGTTCTTGCCGCTGCTGTTGGGTGGCGGAGGCTTCTGGCCCCCCTTTGCCATGTCGATCGCGGGCGGGGTGTTGCTCTCGGCCATCGTCTCGTTTTACTTCGTGCCTCCGGCCTTCAGCCTGCTGGTCGGCCGATCGCGGCGCGCAGCCCAGGGGAAGACGGCAAACCAGCCCATGCCCGTGCAACCGCCGACGCCCGAGATGTTGCGCCTCGCAGCCGAATGAGCGTCGGGGCCGAGGAGCCCGGATGACCACGCTCTATGTCGATGCAGATGCATGCCCCGTACGGGCCGAGACCATCCGGGTCGCCAGCCGCCATAAAGTGCCGGTGCGCATCGTCTCGAATGGCGGGATCCGGCCCGACCCCAATCCGCTGGTCGAGACGGTGATCGTCCCCGACGGTGCGGATGCGGCGGATATGTGGATCGCCGATCGCATCCGCCCGGGCGATCTCTGCGTGACCCAGGACATCCCGCTGGCCGCGCGCTGTGTCGAGGCGGGCGCCCGGGTGCTGCGCCCGAACGGCGAGGCGCTGACGCCCGCCAATGTGGGCCAGGCCCTGGCCATGCGCGACCTGATGGCTGATCTGCGCGCCGCCAATCCGCTGTCCCGAGGCGGCGGGCCACGCGCCTTTGCCAAGGCGGACCGGGCGCGCTTCCTGGATGCGCTCGAGCGGGAAATGCGCGCCGCGCTCCGCGCCGGGCGCTAGCCTCAGCCTCACCCCCGGCCGAAGCCGGCCATCCGGTCGCGCGCGCGAAAGACCAGATCCGCCGCCGGCAGGAACCAGGGCGCCCCGCGATGCCACCAACGCGTCGGCAGCCCGGTCTTGGCAAAGGCCGTCTCGGCCGCCGGATCCCCCAGTATGGCGAGCGCTGC
>JBCCZI010000191.1:0-4850 GCA_039187815.1 Pseudomonadota bacterium
AAGGCCGAGATGGCCTGACACCGAGAACGACCCCGAAGACCATCACCGCCAGCATTCCGCCGCGCCCCAATCACCGGGGAACCGACGTCTGACGTTCAAAGCCACGGCGCAAACCGAGTTGATAGAGGTCCTCAGCTGCGCGATGTCCAGGCCGAACACCAGCATCATGAAGCGCGCGGCAACCTTGTTCGCGGTCTCTGAGGAAACGCCCTCGTCTTGCATCACCATGGACAGGTTGGCGCGCCATCCGATGGCATAGCTGGAGTCGTTGGCCATTGCCTGTTTCAGTATCGTCATCCCCTGTGCCGCTTTGGGCGGGCGTCCTGCGGTTGGTTTGCTCATGCTCTTCTCCACCCTCCGGCCCGGCACCACGCCCAGCCGCGTTCCAGTGATCTGAGGGCTAAAGCATTGAAACCACTGTGAGTTCTCAGTATGCTGGGACCTGTGAGCCTTTTATCCGGCGCTGCTGGCGCCCGCTTTGCAACGCTCGCATGCGAAGTGAGTTTCATCCCACCGAGGTTGAGACCCTGGCCGATCTTGACGGCGATGGTCAGATCGATCTTCTGATCGGCGGGTACACACGGACGCCGGTCGGGCCCGATGGCCCCTATCGGTCCGTGGACCAGGGCGTCATCCTCCTCATTGGCCATCCGGCCTGGAGCAGTCCGTCCAAGATCCCGATCGATCTCGCGAGCCTGATGGATAGTGCGGCCCAGACCGGCGACATCAGTGGGGCCTACATCAGCTACTCCGGCGTGCTTGACAGCACCGCCTCGGTCCAGGTCTTGGCCATCGGAGACGTCAAGCCGATAGGCGCCCCGACGTCTCCCCGCGCCGCAACGGCGATGCTGAGGACACGATAGCGGCGATCCTCTTCGGGGATACCGACCGGTCCTTGTTCGCGGCCCTGCCCGATCTCGCGCCTTGTCCAGGAGGCACTCCGACTGCGCCGGGCAGAGCTGGGGTGATCGTCGCCCTTGGCGACGACGTGGACACGCAGGCATAAGCAAACGTCACCGTTGGCTGCCCCGACCGCGGGCCTCCGCGGGTCATTGGCGTCGGAGATCTGGACAATGACGGCGTGGACGATTTTGCGGCGTTCCCGCCGGGCGATACGGCTCTGGGCGCAGAACAAGACCCGGTCATCCGCGTGGCCATTGGGGATGCAGATCTTGGCGGTACACTCGATCTGACCGAGCCCTTCGCCAATCCTGCTGAATGCGGCCAGCGTGGGAGATCTCACCGGCGACGGCGTCGACGATCTGGCGGTCGTCACGATCGATGCGGTGCTCGAGGCTGGCGTCGGCCCCTTGGCTGGCGTGCCGAGGGAGGTCGGAGCGCTGCGAATCCTCGAAGGGCGCGACGTTCCCGTCAGCGGTCCGGCCTTTCCCGCAACGCTGCAACCATCCAATGGACCGATCACCACCTTCAACCAGGAGCTGTACGGAGATCAGGTGGCCACGGCCGGCGACATCGACCGGGAGGGGGACGGCGATCTGCTGCTGAGCGCGCCGGGCAGCGGCGGCACGCAAGACGGCTATCTGTCTTTTGGCTGCGCGGATCCCCAGGCGGGCTTCACGACATAGTCTACGCTCGGAGGGTTCTCCCCCGGGCACCACGAAGACACCTTGCTGTCGCTGAGGAGCATCATGGCCGGGCCCACCGTGGCCGGCACCGGAAGCCCCACGACCAACTTACCCTACCGCCGGACCGGCGGGCCCGATTTCGACGGGGATGGCATCGCCGACAGCGTCCTTGCCGATGGCGGCGGGGAATTTGCCGACCAAGCGGGCGGCACGATCTTCCTGAGCAGCCCGACGGCCTATGTCGACCAAAACCAGCTTCTCAGCATCGCCGCGGAAAACCTCCCGGATTGTGCGTTGGCGACACCGGAGGAGGCCACGTTCTTCGGCGCCGATGCGGCCTTTGCGGGCGACGTCTTGGGCAGTGCGGGCGACGAGCTTCTGGAGCTGGCGGCGGGCACGGTCGACCTAGTCGGTCAGGTGACTGACAGTGGGCCGGTTCTTTTTTGCCTCGGCGCCCCGGCCGCCTCGCTCAACGACGAGATGGTCAGCTTCATCGCGGGCGAGACCCAGGTCATCGATGCGCTCGACGGCGATTTCGACACGTTCGGCAATGCGCTCAGCGCCGCGACGCCAGGGCTGCTTCTGTCGATCGCACCAGGCTTCTAGCCTGCGCAATGCGTCGCAGCGGTAAATCCGGACGGCACGTTCACCTATGCCGCCGCGGGCGATGCAATCAGCAGCGACAGCTTCCGCTATCCGGTCACTCTGGCCGAAGGCGGCACGACCTCGGCCGTGGTCGCGATCACCTTTGGCGATCCTGCCGAGGACAGCATCCTCGTCACGACTTTCGCGGACACGATGAACGCGGCAAACGGGCTGACAGCATTCCGCGAGGCGGTGATCGAGGAGAATGGGCGCGACCGGCCAACCACCGTCGCGCTCGGCGTCGGCACCTACACCCTAGACAGGGCGGACCCGAGCAGCCTGAAGCTCTCGGGCTTCAGTCCCGATACGGCGACCAGCAACGATCTCTACATCCTGGGCGATATCACGATCCTCGGCGCCGGTCTCGCCAGCACCCGCATCGAGTACGGCTTTGTCGTCCCACAGGCCGACCGGGGCATCAGCGTCTTTGCCAACGAGAACACCAACCCGGCCTTCTCCGTCGTGAGCGGAGCCCGGCCCGCGCTCGAACGCCTGAAGGTCTCGGGCCGCGAGGATGAGAGCCGGTCGGCGGCCGTCGAGAACCATGGCGGCACCTTGAAGATCACCGAGACCGCGTTCACCGACAACCTCTCGAGCAGCTCGGTGCTCGTCGAGCAGCGCGCGACCGAGATCCAACCGGATTCCATCGAAACGCCAAAGACCTTCGCCGTCTCCCGCACCTCAGAGTTGAGAAAGGGCGGGGAGATCTTCGGCAGCGGCAGCGGCGGCGTGGTCGAGATCGAGGACAGCTGGTTCGAGGGCAATGCGGCCGCGCTCGGCGGCGCCTTGGCCGCTACAGGCGGGACCGCCACCCTCAGCAACCGCCTGCTGATCGACAACGCGTCCTTCGGGTCGGCCCTCACGCTGCACAGGGGCGGGCGGAGGGCGATTTTGGATCAGGGGCTCGACACCACCGAGCTTACGATCAGTTGGGACCCGGCGAGCTTTTCCCACGGCCAGAGCGCCGCGTTCTTCAACGAAGGCGGGCTCGAGACGCTCGGTGACCGGCCTTGCACGCGATATCAATCGGCTGTTCAGCGATCTGGTGGACGCCCTGCTGGCCGGCGAGGACTTTGACTCTGCCCCCGACATCCTTGGAGATGGGCCGCTCCCCGTAGCCGGCATCGATGGGGCCGGGACTCTGGCCGGAGGCGACGGCGACGAAACCTACATCATCGCTCCGAATTCCGGGTAAGACCTCATGGTGGAGGCGGGGGGACGGACACGCTGATACTGGACGGTATCGCGCCGGCGGACGTCACGCGAGAGACGGAGGGCGGGATCACCGGCCTCTTCGGCGCCAACGGCCTTCCTTTGGTCGGGCTCGAAGGCGGTGGCAGAACCATCGAGACGATCTTGTTCCGCACCGATGCGGACGATAACCGCTCGCGCTGGGGATGTGCCCGTAAAGGTGGCTGCACCCGATGACGATACCCCTGCGGATCCGGGTTCGGCCGCGCGGCGCGCGGCGCGCGACGATGCCGTGACGATCGCCGAGGACGACGGGAACGATTTGATCGATGTCTTGGCCAGTCATCGGTTGGCCGGAGCGGTGCTCGCAGATCTTGATCCTGGTGCGGTGACGGGCGGCTTTTCGCTCGCCCCGGACGGGTGCTCAGTGCTCTACACGCCGACTGACGCGCTGCAGACGCTCGGCAAGGGCGAACGGCTCTCAAAGACCGCTCAGTACACGATCGTAGTCCCCGGCGGCACGTCGATGGCGTCCCTCACGGCCACGATCGACGGGACAAGTGACGGCCCTGTCGCCATCGAAACCGCGCGCCAAGTCTTTGCGGATTGCGGGCTGTTCATCACGCCCTTGATCATGGATCCTGACGGCGATCTTCCGACGATCCTCGCGCTGGTTGCCGCGGCTCTCGACGGCGATGCCGAGGTGATCGGCGGCGATCTTCTGTTCTACGATCCGCGGGGTGCGTTCTCGCGCCTTACACAGGGGGAGGTGCGCCTCGAGCGCCTCGAGATGCTTGTCTCTGGCGGGCTTGGAGGCCGCGACACCGCGGTCGGCACCATCCGGGTCACCGGTGCGGGAGAGGTCGAGACGCTGCAGGGGATAGGCGATGCGGACAGCTTGGTGCTCGCCAACCTTGCCGTCTCGCGCCTGATTGATGGGTCTGTTGTAGAGGACATCCTACGGCGTCCTGGCGCGAGCAGCGTCTACATCCTCCGCCCGGACGAGGGCGGGCACAGTCTTTGGCCGACCACCGCGCTGGCCAGTGGTGCCGTCCAGCAGGTGCGCGATGTCGAGAGGTTGGATTTCGACGATGCAGAGCCCGTGCTCGTGTCCGATCCCGGCCTGGACGTGCTCGAGTTGCTGTATCTGCTCACCTATCAGCGCGCCTCGGACCTGCCAGGACGCTCGTTCTGGTATGGGGCGTATCTCGAAGGGATGGATCTCGACCGCATTGCCGGTGGCTTCGCCAACGCCTCGGAGTCTCTGGAGCGTTACGGGGGGGGGCTTCTAGAGCGTTTCCCGGCCGGAGTGAATCGGAAGGGATTCCCCTGACGCTCCAAGCGTGGTTCAGTTTCCCGACGTAGATGTTGGGGCTGGGTATAGGCAAACCACGTTCCATGGATCTTCGCGCGCGGGCCTTGGCCGCC
>JBCCZI010000192.1:0-4634 GCA_039187815.1 Pseudomonadota bacterium
AGCGGTAGATGCTCACCGCCTGGCCCGACAGAACGCTGGCATAGCGCCGCTTGACCCGGCTGGCCGCGTTCACCGCAGCGCGGTAGCTGCGCCCGCCGGCGATCTGCACGCCCCACGGTTTGCGGGTGTTCGCCAGCACGGCCCGGGTCGGCACGATCGGCAACTCGCGGCAGGCCTCGGCGAAGCTCTTGTCTTTCGCCAGTCGACGCGGCTCGACCTCGCGCCCATCCGGGCGGAACCACTCCACCGGGCGGTAGGTGATCGACAGCACATAGTCGACCGTCTCCAACGGCAGTCGCCGCCCGCGGCTGAGAAACTTCGTCACCCGTTCGGGCCCGCCATTATAGGCCGCCGCCGCTAAGCCCCAATTGCCGAACTGCAGGCGCAGATCCGCCAGATACGAGGCCGAGGCCGGGATCGCCTGTTCCGGGTCCCACGGGTCGGCGAGGCCCCGCGCCTTGGCGGTCGCCGGCATGAACTGCGCGATGCCCTGGGCGCCAACGGGCGAGAGCGCTTTGGCGTCGAACCGGCTCTCTTTGTAGATCAGCCGCGCAAAGAACTCGGGCAGCATGCCGTGCTCGGCCGCGTTCACGGCGATCAGCGTGCAGATGCGCTCGATGGACGGCGTCTCGGCCACAGCTCCGGCCGAGAGCGTCAGGGCAAGGGCCAGAGCACCGCCGCCTGCTCCAAGACGTCGCGCCGATGAGGGTGCTCCTCGGCGCGCATCGCGACGGCCAATCGCGACGGGAGGTCGAGACCAAGGAGCCATGCTGTCAGCGTATCCCGTGCGTCGTTCTCACTCGGCCCGGAGAATGCCGAGTTTGCAAGGTGAAACGCAACCGTTTCCGCTGCGTCCTGCGCCGGGATCTCTGGGTCGAGCCAGGCGGCCTGCTCAACGCTCCAGACCGCGAGCACCCGGGCAAGCGGTTGCGCGGGCGCCCCGGCGAGGCGCATCAGGAGGGGCGGGAGCGGGATCTGCCCGCCTTGCGCCATGGCCAGCAGGTCGCCCAAACTCTCGATCCGCTCCGGCCAACAGCCGGTCAGCGCTCCAAGCTCGGGATCCTCCAGCCATGCGAGCGCAAAGGCGGCGGCAAACCCTTCGACCGCCGCTGCCCGATCTGGGGGCCAGTCCTGCGGAAACCCCGACAGCTTCAGCGCAAAAAAGGCCGAGCCCCAGCCTATGGGGGACGGGCAGCGCCCCTCGGCTATCAGCGCGCAGAGCCGCGGCAGGACATAGGCGACCTCGGCCGGGTTCAGCCAGTTGCCCCCCTCAGACGCATAGGTCCAGAGATCGCCCTCAGTCAGCTCTGACAGCGGCAGGGACAGGATCCGAGCGTCGGCAGCCGCGGTCACCGGATCGCGGTTCGACAGCGCGGCGGGACGCGGTACGCGGGCGCAGCTTTGCTCGACCGCCGCGAGCGCCGCAGCCCGCGCCGGGGCCAGCGCAGGGCTCAGCGGTTGGCGCCCGGCACCCACAGCACGTCCGCCTTGCCGTTGTCGTTGGCGACGCGGGAGGCGACGAAGAACCAGTCTGACAGCCGGTTGAGATAGCGGATGGCGGCCTCGTTCACCCCCTCGATGGTCGAGAGCTCGACGGTCAAGCGCTCGGCCCGCCGGCACACCGTGCGGCAGAGATGCAGATGCGCCGCCAAGGCCGAGCCGCCTGGCAAAATGAAGCTGCGGAGCGGTTGCAGATCGGCGTTCATGCGGTCAATCTCGCCCTCGAGCCGATCGACCTGGGCCGGCGCGATGCGCAGCGCGGGGTATTCCCGCTCGGCATCCTTCTCCATCCCCGGCGTGCAGAGATCGGCGCCCATGTCGAAGAGATCGTTCTGGATCCGCGCCAGCGCCTCGGCCATCTCGGCGCTCGCATGCAGGCGCGCTAGGCCGACGGTCGCGTTCAGCTCGTCGACCGTGCCATAGGCGCTGACCCGGGCCGAGTGCTTTGCCACACGCGTGCCGTCGCCGAGCCCGGTCTCGCCCGCATCGCCCGTGCGGGTGTAGATCTTGTTCAGTACGACCATCCGGTCCTCCTGCTTAGCCGCCCTGGGTGACCAGGATCGTCGCCATGATCAGCCCAATCGCGACGAACTGCCCAATGATCCGCCAGCGCATCATCTTGTTCGAGAAGCTCGGGCTCGACCGCTTGAGCCCAAAGCCGAGGATGCCGATCATCAGCACGATGGCGGTGAAGAGGCAGGCGACCAGCGCCGCATAGAAGAAGGTTTCACTCATGGCCCTTACCTAGCGCGCGCTGAGGGATTGGAACAGGGGGCAGACCCGCTCAGCCGCGGGCCAGCACCCAGTCGAGCGCGCGCGTGGGCAGCACCCGCTTGAGCGCCCCGGCGACATAGGTCGGCGTCGTGACATAGTAGCGGGCGCGGGGGCGGCGGCTCTCGAGCGCATGGATGATCTTGGCGGTCGTGGCCTCGGGCCCGAGCTCGCCGGGATCGGCGGGCGGGTTCTCGGCGTAGAGCCGCGGCTCGAGCGTCTCGGCGTAAAACGCGCCCCAGGTGGCGCTTTTGCGGTCGATCCAACGCTCGTAATGGGCGCGCGCATTCTGGCGGATCTGCGAGCGCACGGGGCCGGGCTCGAGCAGGATAGCGTGGATGCCGGTGCCCCGCAGCTCGAGCCGCAGCGTGTCGGTCAGCCCCTCGAGCGCAAATTTGGTCGAGGTATACGCCCCCCGCATCTTCAGCGCCGCAAAGCCGAGCACCGAGGAGTTCTGCAGCACGCGCCCGTGCCCCTGGGCCCGCATGACCGGAAGCGCCCGGCGGGTCAACTCGTGCCAGCCGAAGAAATTGGCCTCGAAGATGGCGCGGAGCGCGTCGGTCGGCAGATCCTCGACCGCACCCGGCTGGCCAAACGCCCCGTTGTTGAAGAGCGCGTCCAGACGGCCGCTGGTGCGGGTCAGCGTCTCGTCAAAACCGGCGGCGATCGAGGCCTCGTCCTGGTAGTCGAGCATGAAGCTCTCCAGACCCTCGGTCTCGAGCCGGGCGCAGTCCTCGGCCTTGCGGCATGTCGCCAGCACATGCCAGCCCCGCTTGGCCAGCGCATGGGCCGCGTGGTGGCCGATCCCCGAAGAGCAGCCGGTGATGAGGACGGAGCGCCGTTCCTGTGCCATGGCGCGTCGCATAGCCGATCCCGCGGCCGGATACCAGCGCCCATGGCCCCCCGGAGCCCCTCAGCGCCGCTTGCGCCGCCCGCCGGCCGTGCGCGCATGGAAGGTCGGCGGCTTGCTCGCCACCCAGGCGATGAACCGCGCCAGATCCGGATGGGCGCGCAAGGCCTTGATGCTGGCATAGCGCCGCGCAAGCTCCGCCTCGCTCAACGTCGCATGGATCGTGTTGTGGCAGATCTGGTGAAGCAACACCGTCGGTCCATGGGTGCCGCCCTTCAGCTTGGGCACCAGGTGATGCAGGCTCTGGCGCGCCTCGGACGGGATCGGGCGACCGCAGAGCGGGCAGATCGGGTCCTCGGATGCCGTCATGCCCGGCCCAGCGCCGGCGCGACGCCCGTCGCCCAAGTCCCGCACTCCCCCACGATCTTTCTCCGTCACGGTCGGCACGAGCCTGCCGCTTCAGTCCATTTCCGGCAAGGGGTGTCGCAAATGCTCCGTCAGAGGGTCCAACTCCGCCTTGTTCCGCGGGCCACTCTCGCCTTTCGTCGGCGCCGAGTGCACAAGGAGGACCCGATATGGCCGATCATTCCCCCACCATCGTCGAAAGCTGGACCGAGTGGGACCCGCTGACCCATGTCATCGTGGGTCGCGCCGATGACGGACACATCCCGCCCGCCGAGCCAGCGCTGGACGCCAAGGTCCCCAGCGACAGCGACATGCGCGGCCAATGGGGTCGCCGTCCGCAAGAGACCATCGAGCGGGCCAACGCCCTGCTCGACCAGTTCGCCGATCAACTCCGCGCTCGCAACATCCGCGTTGATCGCCCGACCCCCATCGATTTCGCTGAGCCGGTGCGCACGCCGGATTTCGAGACCGGCTCGCAGTTCGGCTGCATGCCGCCGCGCGATGTGCTGTTGACCGTGGGCAAGGAGATCCTCGAGGCCACCATGTCCTATCGCTGCCGGTGGTTCGAGTATCTGTGCTATCGCCCGCTCATGCAGCGCTATTTCGACGAGGATCCCGGGTTCCGCCACGAGACGGCGCCAAAGCCGCGGCTGACGGATGCGGATTATCGCCCCGACTATCTCTCGGACGACATCACCATCGACCAGCGCCTGAGCTGGACCGCAGACCGGCACTTTGTCACCACGGAGGAGGAGCCGTTGTTCGATGCCGCCGATGTCCTGCGCTTTGGCCGCGATCTGGTGGTGCAGCACGGGTTCACGACCAACCTCAAGGGCATCGAGTGGCTGCGCCGGCACTTCGCCGACCACCGGGTGCATGCGGTGAACTTCCCCGGAGACCCCTACCCCATCCACATCGACGCGACCTTCACGCCGATCCGGCCGGGGCTGATCCTGAACAACCCGCAGCGGCGCCTGCCGGAGGAGCAGCGCGGTCTGTTCGAGCGCAATGGCTGGCAGATCGTCGACGCCGCGCAGCCTGCGCACAACCAGCCACCGCCGCTCTGCTACTCATCGGTCTGGCTGTCGATGAACGTGCTGGTGCTGGA
>JBCCZI010000193.1:0-4586 GCA_039187815.1 Pseudomonadota bacterium
GCCATGACGGGTTGGCGGCCGTGCTCCAGAACGACCTCGGGCTCGATCGGCACTCGGGCATCCTCGTCGTCTTCCGCCCCAAGCGCGGCGATCGGATCAAGGTGCTGACCTGGGATGGCACAGGGCTCGTGCTCGCCTCCACAGGCCATGGCACCCAGCGCATGACGCTGGCTGGGCCGAGTTCATGGATCACCTGCGCCTTGCTCGCTATGTCACCCCGTTGCCGAGATCAGGCGGCGCTCTCCTCTGCCAGTTGCTTCAAGATCATGGCGTAGTTCCCCTCACCTTGTGCCCCGGTGACTAGGTGCTGGCGCTCGAAGATCATGGCCGGCACACCCTGAACGCCGCGCGAGGTCCAAAACTTCTGCTTCTCGCGCACCGCAGCGGCCTGAGAGCCGTTCTCCAGCATGGCCCGGGCCGCCTCGCGGTCGAGGTCCAAACCCTCTGCAACCGCGAGAAGGACGTTGGGGTCAGAGATGTCCTCGCGCCGCGCAAAGAAGGCCTCGAACAGCGCCATCTTGACGAGATGCCCGCGCCCCTGGCCGTGGGCCCAGTCGATCATCTGATGCGCGGCGAAGGTGTTGTACATCCGCATGTCGTGCGCGTAGTTGAACGTGAAGCCGAGCGCGGCGCCCATGTCGGTTAGCCGGGCTCGCGCCTTCTTCGAGCCTTCGGGCGTTGTACCGTACTTCGCCGCTAGATGCTCGCGCAAGATTTCGCCTTCGGGCGCCATCTGCGGGTTGAGCTCGAATGGATGCCAATGGACATCGATCATGATCCCCGTCTCGCGCGAGGCTTTGGCGAGTTGATGGTAACCAATCGCGCACCACGGGCACACGACGTCGGAGACGATGTCAACGCGGATTGGGGTCATCTCACTGCTCCTTGAATCTCGCAGCATTCGCCTTTGCCGCAGCCTCCACGTCACCGTTTCCAAAGGCGGACGGCCTTGGCTCGGGCAACTGCAATGCTGCCTGCGTCTTGGGCCGTGCGTCGATCCGGTCGAACCAGGCTTGCAAGTGGTCAAGCCCGTCCACCTCCACCGTCGCCCAAAAATAGCTCCGCGCCCAGGGATAGGTTGCCATATCGGCGATGGACATCGCATCTCCCACCAGCCATTCGCGGCCCACGAGGCGCGCGTTCAGCACCTCCAACAGACGGCGGCTCTCATCCACATAGCGTTTGATGGCATAGGGCACGACGTCGCCATTCGGCTTGGCGATGCGCTGGAAGAACATGGCTTGCCCCATCATAGGCCCGATCCCGCCCATCTGGAACATCAGCCATTGCAGCGTCTCTGAGCGTTCCTTGGGATCGTGGCTGAGGAACCTGTCGTACTTCTCAGCCAGATACCAAAGGATGGCCCCGGACTCAAACACCGCAAAACCGCTATTGCCGCGATCGACAATCGTCGGGATGCGGCCATTCGGGTTCAGCTTAAGATAGTCGGGCGCCTTCTGCTCCTTTTTGGAGAAGCTGATCGGCACCATGTCGTAGTCGATCTCGCCCTCGTGCAGGAAAATCAGCGGCTTCCAACCATTCATCGTGTTGGCCGTGTAGAGCAAGATATCAGGCTGCGGCATGCTCGGTCTCCTCGAAGGCGGCTTTCAGATGCGCGTCGAAGCGGGCGAGGTCAGCCTCGATCTCAGGGGTCTTCATGACGTCGAAGGCAGCGAAGGTCGGCAGGGCCGTCATCCCGAAGAACCGGGCATTTAGATGGGCGGGGCGCAGCAGATCGTCCACCGAGTTCCCGCCAAAGAACGGCTGGGCCGGATCGTCAAACGCCTCGGCGGGCGCGTTTAGAGTGACCGAAAGCATGTACCGCGTGCTCGTCAGCGTTCCGCCCATGCCATAGTTGGCCTTGGGCGCTGCTTTGGTCCGCCCGTCGCCGGCACACAATCGGCCATCCATGCCGGCGGTGTAGACCTCGTCCATGTACTTCTTGAGCGACCAGGGCACGCCCATCCAGTTGACCGGAAACTGCAGGATGACCGTGTCGGCCCAAACATGGCTCTCAACCTCGGCCTCCACATCGTAGCCCTCAGCGACATGGGTCACGCGGACCTCATGGCCCATCGAGGTCAAGGCAGCGCGGGCGCGTTCTGTGAAGGTGGCGTTTAGCCTGCCGGGCGCAAAAGCGTAGGGCTGCGTGCCGTTTAGAATCAGGATCTTGCTCATATGGGGCTCCGTTGAGCGGTTGACTTGGCTGGCGCTTGCAGGAAAGGTGAGGATACAACACACCGAAAGCAACCAGTATACTTTTGGTGACCTCTCATTCTGAGCAACCGTAGGGGCAAGATGCGCGCGCGAGTGGAAGACGATGGCAGGGGTCGGCGGCGGGTGCAGGACGTTTGCCTGGAGCCCTGCGCCATCGAGAAGGGCATGCGGATCATCGGCGGCAAATGGACCGGCTCGATCCTCTGGCATCTGAAGGACGGCCCGGTGCGGTTCAACGACCTGGCACGGATGATCGGTGGGGCGTCCAAAAAGATGATCACCGAACGGTTGCGTCAGTTGGAGGCCCAAGGTCTGGTGACGCGGCGGGTGATGGATACCGCACCAGTGTCGGTCGAGTACGAGATCACGGAGTTCGGGCGCTCGGCGCTCGGGTTCTTGGACGCGTTGCGCAGATGGAGCGAGGGCCTGCCGTGATCAGAAGGGCATTGAGGTGGGGGAGCCTTGGTCCAGGCTGCTGTCGATGCGCTTGTCGCGCAAACGCGGGAGATCGAGCGCGCCGCGTCAGCGCTGCTCGAACAACCCCAGTGCCGAGTCACAGTCAAATCGAGATCCGGACACCCCACTCTCGCGGGGCTCACTCAGTCCTTCGCGGTCAGCCAGTGCCCGAACCTGCCGTCTCGGAGGCGCGGGACGCCTGGCGTGTTTTGCTGTAGCTTTGACTCACTCAGATCCAAAACGGCTGTTGCGGCGAGCGCCGCGTCGAATGCTGTTTCAATCAGAACACGATGCCAGGGAGGCACACATGACCATAGTCCCATCGCCCATCCCCAACGGTCCAACCATGCACCGGCGCGGTCTCTTGCTCGGCGCCACGGGCCTTGGCCTGGCCGCGGCCTCTGGCAGTGCGCTGAACGGGTCAAGCCCAGCGGCAGCTGCGACATCGCTCGCCCAGGCGCCCTATTTCTATCGCTTCCGGATCGGTGATCTGGTCGGGACGGTCGTCTCCGACGGCATCCTGCCACTGGGCGATCCGACGGCCAGCTTCAATGGTCCCTCGGCCGACGATTTGCGCGCGATGCTGGCCCGAAACTTCTTGCCTACAGACAACGCAGTGCTGGAGCAGAACATCCTCGTTGTGGATGCCGGCGATCAGCGGATTCTTTTCGACACAGGCATGGGCACCTCGCAGATGTTCGGCCCGACTCCGGGCAAGCTGATGTCCAGCCTCACGGCCGCAGGCATTGAGGCGGGATCTATCACCGCCATCGTCTGCACCCACGGCCATTGCGACCACGTCTGGGGCATCATGTCGGATGCGGGCGAGCGGATCTTCCCCAACGCACAGATTTGGATTTCCGAGGCGGACTTCGACTTCTGGACGGACGAGGCCAAGCTATCGGCCACCGATCCCGCCTGGATGGCGCCCTTTGTCGACGGTGCGCGGCGCAACCTGATGCCGAACCAGGACCGGATGAAGTTTTTCAAGGACGGCGAGGAATTCCTGCCGGGCCTGCAGGCGATGTTCGCCCCCGGGCACACGGTCGGGCACACGGCCTTCATGGTGACTTCTGGAAACGACACCCTGGCGGTGATCGGCGATCTGACCCATCATCACGTCATCCTGCTGGAGACACCGCTCACCAAATTCGCCTTCGATACGGACCCGGAGCAGTCCGCGCAGACCCGGGTCCGTATGCTCGACATTATCGCAGCGCAGCGATTGCCGATGATTGCCTATCACTTCCCATGGCCTGGCATCGGCCATGTGGAGAAGGTGGGTGAGGGCTTCCGCTATCACCCCGCGCCGATGATCATGCAAGAGTTGCCCGGCTGACGAGTTTGACACGGTATTGGGTCGTGCCGACCCTGGCCCCGGCACACTCGATCACTCCCGCAGCCCTCTGACCAGCGCGATCAGCCAGCAGGATCTGCCCGTGTCGCCGGCCTGCATAGGACCGCCCACGACTAGCATCGCTTCAGCCGGCGGCAGTTGGTTTGGATAGCCGGCACCGACGTGTCGTGCGGGCCTAGCACGTCCCGTGACTGGCCCTTCACGAGGACGCAACTGCGGCATCGGTGCGATCGGCAAGCGACAGTTCAGAGCCGATTGTTGTTGAAGACGTCCGCAGCAACGGGCTGCTTACCCGGCGGTCGGGTCCGGTCCCGGAGCAGCCCGTCGACGCCCTCGGCCATGAACCGTTCCTGCCAGCGCCAGACGCAGGTCTTCGAGACACCGGCCGCGCGCATGATCACCGCGGTCCCATGGCCGTCATCGGTGAGAAGGACGATCCTGGCCCGCCAGACAGGCTTCTGCGCGCTCTTCCGATCGGCGACGATGGCCTCGAGCCGCCGACGATCGGCGGGCAAGACCGAGATGGACACTCCATTGCGCATGGCGCAGGCTCGCA
>JBCCZI010000194.1:0-4552 GCA_039187815.1 Pseudomonadota bacterium
CCGCTATGCGCTTGAGGGGGGCGAGACCTACCAGGCGCCCATCGCGTGGGACGAAGACGGCACTCCGACAGCCTTCGAGACCCGCGCCTATGTCACTGTTGCCACCACGCGGCCCGAGACGATGCTGGGCGACACCGGTGTCGCGGTCCACCCGGACGACCCGCGCTATCAGCACTTGGTCGGCAAGCATGTCATTCTGCCGCTGGTCGGCCGGCGCATTCCCATCGTCGCCGACAGCTATGCTGACCCCGAGCAGGGCACCGGCGCCGTTAAGATCACGCCCGCCCATGACTTCAACGATTTTGATGTGGGCAAGCGGACCGGGCTCGGGGTTATCAACGTGATGACGACCAAGGCGGCCATGGCGCTCGAGCACAATGCGGATTTCCTGGAGGGGTGCGAGCCGAGCCCCGACTGCATGGCGCTGCATGGCCTCGATCGCTATGAGGCGCGCATGCGGATCGTCGCACTGGCCGAAGAGCAAGGCTGGCTCGATCAGGTTGAGGATCATCCGCACCAGGTTCCCCATGGCGACCGCTCAAAGGTGGCGATCGAGCCCTATCTGACGGACCAGTGGTTTTGCGATGCCAAGACGCTGGCGGGCCCGGCGCTCGAGGCGGTGCGCTCCGGCAAGACGCGTTTTGCGCCAGAGAACTGGGAGAAGACCTATTTCCAATGGCTCGACAACATCGAGCCCTGGTGCATCTCCCGCCAGCTCTGGTGGGGCCACCAGATCCCTGTTTGGTATGGGCCGAGTGTCCTCGAAAATGGCGAGTTATCTTCCAAACGGGATAAGATCTTTTGCGCAAAGACCGAACAGCTCGCGGTTGAAGACGCTAAACGATACTACCATGGCCGCCTTGGCCCAACCGTTCAAATCTCTACGATGAACGTATTAGTGGATGAGGCTGATAGCCGACCAAAAGGAGTCGGTGTTGTCATCCACACAAGTGCGGACGCCTCTGCGAGTGTGCTTGACGCTATATTCATATCACGCGACCCAGACGTCCTCGACACCTGGTTCTCCTCGGCGCTGTGGCCGTTCTCGACACTCGGCTGGCCGGATCAGACCCCCGAGCTTGCGCGCTATTACAAAACCGATGTGCTGATCACCGGCTTTGACATCATTTTCTTCTGGGTCGCGCGGATGATGATGGCGGGCATGGAGTTCATGAAGGACGGCGAGGGCAAGCCCGAGGTCCCTTTCCACACCGTTTATGTCCATGCGCTGGTGCGGGACGAGCACGGCAAGAAGATGTCGAAGTCCCTCGGCAACGTGATCGATCCGCTGGATCTGATCCAAGAATATGGGGCGGATGCGGTGCGCATGACGCTCACCTCGATGGCGGCCATGGGGCGCGATATCAAGCTGGCCGTGAGCCGGGTCGCGGGCTACCGGAACTTCTCGACCAAGCTCTGGAATGCCGCGCGCTTTGCCGAGATGAACGGCTGCAAGCCCGTCGCCTTCGATCCCGCGAGCCCCAAGGAGACGGTCAACCGCTGGATCGTCGGCGAGACCGTGCGGGTGGCGCAGACTGTCGACGAGGCGCTGGAGGCCTATCGCTTCAACGACGCCGCGAACGCGCTGTATGCCCATATCTGGGGCGTCTTCTGCGACTGGTATGTGGAGTTTGCAAAGCCGCTACTGGCCGAGGATCACCCCGCGCGGCGCGAGACGCAGGCGACCATGGCCTGGGCGCTGGACCAGTGCCTGATCCTTCTCCACCCGATCATGCCCTTTGTCACCGAAGAGCTATGGCGGCAAATTGGGGACAGCGCCGGCGGTCGGCCCGAGCGTTTGGTGCTCAAGGCCTGGCCCGATTTGCCGGAGGCGTTGCGAGATCCGCAAGCGGCGCGCGAGATCGGGTGGCTGATCCGGGCCATCGAGCAGATCCGTTCGGTGCGGGCCGAAATGAATGTGCCTGGCGGCGCCGAGCTGGACTTGGTCGTGACAGGCCATGACGCGGATGTCTGGTCCCGGATCGAGCGCAACCAGCCTCTGATGGCGCGGCTGGCGCGTCTGGCCTCGGTCGTAGAGGCGGATGCGCCGCCGGACGGCGCCGTGACCGTGGCGCTCGAGGACTGCGCGCTGTCGCTGCCGCTCGCCGGCGTCATTGATGTCGCCGCCGAGATGGGGCGCCTCACCAAGGCTCTGGCCAAGCTCGAGAAGGAGACCGCCCAGCTGCGGGGCAAGCTCGGCAACGAGAAGTTCCTGACCAAGGCGCCCGAAGCGGAGGTCGCCAAACAGCACGAGCGGTTGGCCACCGCCGAGGCGGAGCGGTCGCGGCTCCTTCAGGCGCGTGATCGGCTGGCGGATCTCGGCTGACGCGGCGAGCGCCCGCCGGATCGGTGGCTCAGCCCGCCGCGTGCCGGATGACGTGCAACAGCCGGGCGAGCCTGCTGCGAGGCTTGCTTGAGCGGGCCCGGACCATGGCCATGACCTTGGGGTCGCTGGTCGACTGGGCTGTGCGGCGTGCGATGCGCATGAACTCGCGCACGCGCCGGCCAGAAGGTCGGGCCGGGATCAAAGAGGTTGGATTGGCGCCCATGGGTGTCTCCCCTTTTCTTGTTGGCGCAGCGTGGGTGCCGCGTCTTACGCCAACAGGATACCGTGTCGCCGGGGCAATGGCGAGGGTCGGGGCAAACGGAGCCCAGGCACACCTTCTGCACACCGCTTCGCGGCATGCGATCCGCCTGCCGGCGGCTCAAGATCCTGACTTCGGGCGGCTTTTCGACCGTACGATCTCGTCACAATCCCCGTTTAGAGGCGACGCACCATGCGTCTGGGGACTAAACATGCATCCCCGGAGGACCGGAGGCAACTGAAGACCGCGGGCATACCGACTGGGCGGACAGCAGTCATTCGCTGCGGTCGCTGTCCGAACCATCTGCGACAACCGTAGCCGACCTTCGCCTAGACCGCTCACGCTGAACACCCCATCTGCTGTGAGCATTGGAAGAGAAGCTTCGCCGGTGAGAATGTCGACGAACTGCTCCCCTGAAACTGAGGTGCTGCTCGATTTGTAGAGGTTCCTGATCCGAACCGAGTGAGCGCCGGGGTGCAGCCAATCAGCATCGCAAGCACCGTGAGATGCAAGATGCGGTTAAACATCGCTCTGCTGCTCTCCTCAAGGCGCGTCGTGGGTCCCAGGGAAACCCGATACTCCGGCGCGCGAGCCGGAGCTTCGTTCAGAGCGCAGGTCTTGAGGTTGGCGTCCATGTGGCCGCCCACGGATCGACTACCTCAATGCCGGCTCCCTCGAAGTCGCGCGCGTTCCTTGTGGCGATCGCGGTGCGGTGAACGCGACCGATGGCGGCGATTTGGCTGATCGGTTTGCCGGCGGCGCGGCGCTCGGCAGCGATGGCGGCATAGGCACTCACGGCCGCGCTGTCGAAGGACAGGATCCGTCCGCGGAAGTCCTCGCGGAGCATCGCGTCGATCGCGTGTGCGAGATCGTCACGCCGCTTGCCGGCTGCCATGATCGCGACGCCCGTGCGCAGCTCAGCCTCGCTGACCGCAGTGAGGTAGACTTGGCCACCATCCTGCCGGCTAAGCCACGCCTCAACGCGCGGCTCCGGCGCAAGGCGCAGCAGCTCCGAGACGACATTAGTGTCGAGGATGATCACGGGCTCGGCCGGTCAGTCGAACCGTGGCGGTTCACGCATCGGCTCACGCTCGGGCAGCGTGAGATCCACCCCACCGAGTGGCGCGACCCGCGCGCGGATCGCGCTCGCGAGATTGCGCGGTGGCGCCGCCTCCGCGACTGCCTCGCGCAAGATCTCCCGGACCTCCTCCTCCATGGAACGGCCGTGCTCAGCGGCGCGCACGCGGAGCCGGCGCTTCAGCTCGTCCTCGAGATTGCGGATCGTGATGCTGGCCATCCGGGCATGCTCCCTACCACCTGTTTTTAAAGATGGGCCATGATTGCAATGCAATCAATTGGCTTTGCGGGGTGCTTTGCACGAAAGCTGGCCATGGACCGTGCTCCAGTGTGAGCGTTGATGCCGCCGATCCCGTACGGGGATCGGCAGCGGGGCGGTCCTGGCGCCGCCAGAAGCAGCGCCAGGCGTCTGCATAAGGGGGGGCTCCACCGAGGCGCCAGCCCGCCGCTCAGCGGCGCGCTCCTGCGAGAAGACGCGCAACTTCGGCCGACATCTTGTCAGCGCCCGCGACGAGTTGGTCGTCCGCAAGTTGCGTGTAGCGATGCGTGCTGGCGAGATGGCGGTGGCCGAGAAGGTGGCTGACCGTGAAGCGCGGCTCGTTGGTCATGGTCGCCTGGCTCGCATAGGTGTGGCGGAGATTGTGGAGCCGGAAGCCCTCGGGCAGCCTGGCGTGGTTCCAGATGATGCCCCAGACCCGCCGGATGGATTGCCGGGGCCGGCCGGACCGGCTCCGGCAGGGAAAGACGTAGCCCCGGCGCCGGCGCTGCCGTTAAAAGGCGAGAAAGGAACGAGCGGGCTTCGAGAGCGGGACCGTGCGTGGGCCCGTCTTGCTGTCCTCGAGCTCGAGCCGGTCGGGCTTCACGTTCTCCCAGCGGAGCCGAAAGATCTC
>JBCCZI010000195.1:0-4546 GCA_039187815.1 Pseudomonadota bacterium
CCGTGCTGGCGAACACCCGCAAACCGTGGGGCGTGCAGATCGCCGGCGGGCGCAGCTACCGCGCTGCGGTGAACGCGGCCAGCCGGGTCAAGCGGCGCTATGCCAGCGTTCTGTCGGGCCAGGCGGTGAGCATCTACCGCTCGCGCCGGGGGCTGAAGGGGATGCCCTATCAAGCGCGGATCGGCGCGCCCTCGCGGCGCGAGGCCGGGCTCTTGTGCGCACGGCTCAAGCGGCGCGGCGGGGCCTGTGTGGTGCTGAAGAACTGAGCGCTCAGCGGAACACGAAGACCTGGCTCGCCACGAAGAATGCGCCCGTATAGACCGCCATCGCGCCAATTTGGGCCAGCACCGCGGGGGCGCCGAGGGCCAACAGGCCGCCCAAGGTTGCGAGGTTTAAACCATAGCAAACAGCAAAGGTCAGTGCAAAACGCAGCGCCTGGGGCAGGGCGGGGCCGTCGGCCGCAAACGTCCAGCGCCGGTTCAGCAGGAAGCTGACGACCAGCCCCACCCCATAGCCGATCCCGTTCGCCAGATAGGGCCCGGCCGGGGTCAGCTCCTGTACCGCCAGGATCGCCGCCAGCCCGATGCCGGTGTTCATGAGCCCTACCAGACCAAAGCGCAAGGCACGCTGCAGCAGGCCGTCAGGGTGTCGCTTCGACATAGTACTGGGCGCCGAAGGGGATGTGGGTCAGCCAGGGCTCGAGCGGCCTGAGCCGCGCCAGGGCGTGCGGAAAGAAGATCCGGTAGGCGACGCGCGCCACCGTGAAGCCGGCTGCCTCCATCCGCTGACGCAGCACATTGGCGCGGATCAGCAAGGCGTTCTCGTCAAACGGACAGGTGTTGACGGCCCGCACGGTCAGCGGGTTGAGGGGGTTGTGCTCAAAGATCCAGAACCGGCCCTGGGGGGCGAGCACGCGGCGGATCTCGGCGAGCAGGGGACCATGCGCCTGCTCGGGGATATGGTGGAAGACACAGGCCGCGAGGCCCGCCTCGAACGTGCCTTGCTCAAAGGGCAGCCGGCGGCCATCAAAGGCCAGGCAGTCGAGCCCCTCGACCCCGCGCGCCCGGGCGATGTCGAGCGATTTCTCCGAGACATCGGCGATGGTGAGTCGTGCCTCTGGGAAAAAGTGTCTCAGATAGGGCGCCGAGGCCCCAGTGCCGCCGCCGAAGTCCAGGATGCGGGCCGGTGCGAGGCCAGCGCTGTGGCACCGCGCGGCGATGTCGGCGATCTTGTACTCGGCAAAGAATTCCGGGCTCTCGCCGCTTGCGCGGATATTGGCGGCGTGCAACGCGCGGTACTCTTCGGCGAACTTGTCGAACTCGGCCCGGTCCACCGCGCGTTCCCTCTTTGCGCTGCCTATGCGTCAGCTTATCGTGGGTGTGCTCGTGCGGCAAAGGGTCAGGCATGCGGATCTGGCGCTTCCCTTGCCGCGCGCGTCGTTTTTGCCTAAGGCCGACCCAGCTCAACCCCTTAACAGGGTGCCAAGAGACACAAAAGCGGTCCCCATGGCCGCCCAAACAGATGGAGATTGCGCAGATGAAGGTGCTCGTGCCCGTCAAGCGCGTGATCGATTACAACGTGAAAGTCCGCGTGAAGGCGGACAGCTCCGGTGTCGATCTCGCCAACGTGAAGATGTCGATGAACCCGTTCGACGAAATCGCGGTCGAGGAAGCGATCCGGCTGAAGGAAAAGGGTGTCGCCACCGAGATCATCGCGGTCTCGATCGGCGTCGAGAAATCCCAGGAGACGCTGCGCACGGCGCTGGCCATGGGCGCGGATCGCGCCATCCTGATCAAGGCCGCCGACACGGTCGACACGGATATCGAGCCGCTGGCGGTTGCCAAGCTGCTGAAGGCCGTGATCGATGCCGAGGAGCCGGGTCTCGTGATCATGGGCAAGCAGGCGATCGACAATGACATGAACGCCACCGGGCAGATGCTGGGTGCGCTGACCGGCTGGGCCCAGGGGACGTTTGCCTCCAAGCTCGAGATGGGCGAGGGCGCGGCCAAGGTGACCCGCGAGGTCGATGGCGGGCTGCAGACCATCGAGGTCAAGCTGCCGGCGATCATCACCGTGGATCTGCGGCTGAACGAGCCGCGCTATGCCTCGCTGCCGAACATCATGAAGGCCAAAAAGAAGCCGCTCGATGTGAAGACGCCCGGGGATTACGGCGTCGACGTCGCGCCGCGGCTCACGGTCGTGACGGTGGACGAGCCACCGGCGCGCAAGGCCGGTGTGCGCGTCGGCTCGGTCGATGAGTTGATGGACAAGCTCAAAAACGAAGCGGGGGTGCTCTGATGGCGGTTCTTCTGATGGCCGAAATGGTTGGCGCCGAGCTTGCCATGGATGCGACGGCCAAGGCGCTGACGGCGGCCAAGGCACTTGGTCCCGTGACCGTGCTCTGCGCCTCGGATGGGTGCAGCGGTGACGGTGCCAAAGCGGCGGCGACGCTCGAGGGCGTGGAGAAGGTGCTCTGCGCCGATGATGCCGCGCTGGGGCATGGCCTGGCCGAGCCGGTGGCGGATCTCTTGAAGACGCTGGCGGGCGACTTCACTCACATCGTCGCTCCCTCGACCGCGCATGCCAAGAATGTGATGCCGCGCCTGGCCGCGATGCTAGACGTGATGATCGTCTCCGAGGTGATCGAGATCATCGATGCCGAGACCTTCGTGCGCCCGATCTATGCGGGCAACGCGATCCAGACGGTGAAATCGGCCGATGCGACCAAGCTGCTCACGATCCGCACCGCGGGTTATGACGCAGCGCCCACGGGCGGCTCGGCGCCGATCGAGACCATTTCGGCGGCCGGCGATCCGGGGCTCTCGAGCTGGGTCGAGGACAGTGTGGTGGCCAGCGACCGGCCCGAGCTCACCTCGGCCAAGGTCGTGGTCTCGGGCGGCCGGGGCATGGGCTCGAAGGACAACTTCTCGATGATCGAGTCGGTGGCCGACAAGCTCGGCGCCGCAACCGGCGCCTCGCGCGCTGCGGTCGACTCGGGCTATGCCCCGAATGATTGGCAGGTGGGCCAGACCGGCAAGGTCGTCGCGCCGGATCTCTACATCGCCATCGGCATATCGGGCGCGATCCAGCACCTGGCCGGCATGAAGGACAGCAAGGTCATCGTCGCGATCAACAAGGACGAGGAAGCGCCGATCTTCCAGGTCGCCGATTACGGCCTCGTGGGCGATCTCTTCGACCTGCTGCCCCAGCTCGAAAGGGCGCTCGACTGACCCGGTCGGCCCGGTTTGGCTCAGCGCGCGTTCAGGGCTCCTGGTTCACCAGGGGCCCTTCGCATGTCCACGGTGGCTAGACCGGCTGTGCAAAATTTCGGCTTGGTCGGACAAATCGGATGGGTGGGTAGCTCGCGCGCCTTGCGGCGCGGTTGGGGTCATAGTGCTGAGAGATCTGTCTCTTGGCGAAGGATGTCTTTCAGGTTCACGGCGTGAGCGACGATGGAACGGTGGCCTTCAACCGTGCGATCCGCCGGGCGAAGCGGCTCACGTTCTTCGCGGCGTTGCCGCCCTGCTTGGTCGGGATGCAAGCTTGCGGTTCCGCGCATCACTGGGGTCGCGAACTCGGCCGACTCGGCCACGACGTGAAGCTGATGCCAGCGTTCTATGGGAAGCCCTATGTGAAGCGGGCAAGACCGATGCCGTCGACGCCGCGGCGATCTGCGAAGCGGTTGCGCGTCCGACGATGCGCTTCGTCGCCATCAAGACGCCTCAGCAACCGGCGATCCTTGGGCTGCACCGAACCCGCGATCTGGTGGTTTGGCAGCGCACCCAGGTGATCAACATGAACCGCGACCTGCTGCGCGAGGTCGGACATGTGTTTCCGAAGGGGCCCGAGGCGGCCCTGCGCTTTGCCAAGGCGCATCTGGGCGGCACACATCCTGCGAACCGCCGGAGTTCGCGGACAGCCTCATCGCGACGCTTTGCGATCAGCTTTTGGCCCTTCATGATCGCATCAACCTCTACGCGCAGCTCATCGAGACACATTCCAAGAAGGATGCATGCGCCTGGCGGCTGCGGTCGATCCCGGGTGTCGGGCCGGTGACGGCCTCTGCGATCGCCGCGACGATCGGCGACGGCTCGCAGTACAAGAGCGGCCGCGAGTTCGCCGCCTGGCTCGGCCTCACACCGTTGAACCGATCGAGTGGTGGCAAGGAACGGTTGGGCAGGATCACGAAGAAGGGGGACAGCTCCATCCGGCGCCTGCTGGTGATCGGCATGACGTCGCGACTGAAGCGAGCGCGACAAGACCCAGAGACCCTCGATCCGTGGGCACGCAGGCTGCTCGCGCGCAAACCGTCCCGCCTCGCGACCGTGGCCATGGCGAACAAAACGGCGCGGGTCATCTGGGCCATGCTCGCGCGAGGAACCGACTATCGGCGCGCCGCGGCCTGAGAGGCGCGACTGAGCCGACACGAGGTGCAAGACGAACGAGATGATGGCACCACCCGGTCATCCGTAGCCCAGGACACCCCGCCGAATAGCAAGAACTCCTCGGAGGTTCGCAAAGCCGATCGGGGCCTGCTCTGGGGACC
>JBCCZI010000196.1:0-4513 GCA_039187815.1 Pseudomonadota bacterium
CCGCACCTTGCGCCTGAGGCAACGAGCTGAAGGCGGGGAGATGTATTCCGTGGATCTTTACAGTCGGGTGCGCCGGGCGTGCCATGTCGACGGCATGAGCAAGAGCGAGGTGGCGCGGGTCTTCAACATCGACCGGAAGACGGTCGGGAAAATCCTAGAGCATTCCGTGCCACCGGGATACCGGCGATCGAAGCCTCCAGCGCGCCCGAAGCTCGACGCGTTCATCCCGATCATCGATCAGATCCTCGAGACCGACCTTGCTCTGCCGAAGAAGCAGCGGCACACGGCATCGCGCATCTTCGAGCGGCTGCGCGACGAGCACGGCTTCACGGGCAAACTGACGATCGTTACCGACTACGTCCGGGAGAAGAAGCGCCGGACGCGCGAGGTATTCGTCCCGCTGGCGCATTCGCCGGGGCACGCGCAGGTCGACTTCGGCGAGGCGCTTGGCGAGATCGGCGGTGTGGTGCGCAAGATCCGCTACTTCGCGCGCGCGCTGCCGCATTCGGACGCATTCTTCATGAAGGCGTACCCCGCCGAGACGACCGAGGCGTTCTGCGACGGGCACGTCTCGGCGTTTGCGTTCTTTGGCGGCGTGCCGCTGTCGATCCTGTATGACAACACGATCCTCGCGGTGGCGAAGATCCTGGGCGACGGTACCCGCAAGCGCACGCGGGTCTTCTCGGAACTGCAGTCGCACTACCTGTTCGAGGATCGGTTCGGCCGCCCGGGCAAGGGCAATGACAAAGGCAACGTGGAGGGCGTGGTCGGCTTTGGCCGGCGGAACTTCCTCGTACCGATGCCCCGCTTCGAGAGCTTCGAGGCGCTGAACTCCTGGTTGGAAGAGCAATGCCTCAAGCGACAGGACGCGGTCCTCCGCGGCCACACCGAGACGATCGGCGAGCGGTTGCTGAGAGACCTCGACGCGCTGATGCCGCTGCCGCCGGGCCCCTACGATGCCTGCGAGAAAGTCAGCACCCGCGCCACCTCGATCTCTATGGTGCGCTACCGCGGCAACGACTACTCGGTGCCGGTGACTTATGCCCATCACGAGGTGCAGGTCCGTGGCTACGTTGGCGCGGTCGTGATTGGCGCCGGGACGGAGGTGATCGCGCGGCATCGGCGCTCCTACGAGAAGGCCGACATGGTCTTCGATCCGCTGCACTTCCTGCCGCTCTTGGAGAAGAAGATCGGCGCCCTCGACCAGGCGGCGCCATTGCAGGGGTGGGATCTTCCGCGAGAGTTCGCCACGCTTCACCGTCTGCTCGAGGCCCGGATGGGCAAGCCTGGCAAGCGGGAGTACGTTCAGGTTCTGCGGCTCCTCGAGACCTTCGAGATGAAGCATGTCCACGGCGCCGTGCGCCAAGCGCTCGATCTCGGCGCGATCGGCTATGACGCGGTCAAGCACCTCGTGCTCTGCCGCGTCGAGCGCCGCCCGCCAAGGCTCGATCTCGACTGCTATCCGTTCCTGCCACAGGCGCGGGTCGAGACCACGAAGGCGGCCAGCTACATGAGCCTGATGTCCGGAACCGCCGCATGAGCGACACGCCGCAGGTCCTGCTCCAGCATCATCTCAGGAAGCTCAAGCTGCCCACCTTCCAGTCCGAGCACGCCAAGCTCGCCCGGCAGTGCGCTGCGGAAGGCAAAGATCACGTCCAGTACCTGCTCAGGCTCTGCGAGCTGGAACTCATCGAGCGCGAACGCCGGATGATCGAGCGCCGCATCAAGGCGGCGAAGTTCCCGGCGACCAAGAGCCTCGACAGCTTCGACTTCAAGGCGATCCCGTCCCTCAACAAGGCGCTGACCATGGAACTGGCACGCTGCGAGTTCATCGCTCGCCGCGAGAACGTCATCGCATTGGGACCGAGCGGCACCGGTAAAACGCACGTCGCGCTGGGGCTCGGCCTCGCCGCCTGCCAGAAGGGGCTGAAAGTCCGCTTCACCACCGCGGCTACCTTGGTCCATGAACTCATCGAGGCCGTGGACGACCGCCGCCTGCAGCGGATCCAGAAGGCCCTCGCGATCCAGGATCTCCTCATCATCGACGAGTTGGGCTTCGTGCCGCTCTCGAAGACCGGGGCCGAGTTGCTCTTCGAGGTCATCTCCCAGCGCTACGAGCGTGGCTCGATCATCATCACCTCGAACCTGCCGTTCGACGAATGGACCGAGGTCTTCGGTTCGGAGCGCCTCACCGGCGCGGTTCTCGATCGCCTGACCCACCACGTCCAGATCCTCGAGATGAACGGCGAGAGCTTCAGGCTCCGCCAGAGCCGCAAGACCAAGACCTGATCTCCAACAGCACCGGCTTCCATAAACTGGCCTTCGGCCAGTGCGCCTTGCCGCGCGTCAGCTACCTGGAGAGCACACGCGACAAGGCGCAGGCTAGAGGCTCCAACTGGGGACTATTGCTCCGCGAAACCGGCCAATCTTGCTCCGGGATTGACAGGCCGCCCGGCGCGGAAGGGCCTGTGGTTTGGGATCGCGTGGATCGGTGACGGCACGCGGCGCCGGTCCGGTTGTTGACAATAGCGGCGGCGAACAAAGTCGTCTGAGCCGATGATACGAAGACCTCAGCACTGACACACACGCGTCACAGAGAAGACTTGGAACGAACCTCCAACTTGACACAAGGTGCATGGCACCGAACGGCCGCCTGCACATACGCACCAGCAGCAGTCTTAGGCACTCTAAGATCCTCCTTGGGTTTCGCCAAGAATTTCAAACCACATCAGTTCCAGAAAAAGAACTGGAGTGCCTCTTCACGTGAAGAAATTCTCTCCCATAAGGCACTGCATTTTAGAGCGTTTCCCGGCCGGTGTGAATCGGAGGGGATTCCCCTGATGCTCCAGGCATGATTCAGTTCCCCATCGCAGATGTTGAGGCTGGGCATGGGCAAACCACTTTCCATGGATCTTCGCGCACGGGCCTTGGCCGCCGTCGATGCGGGCATGAGCCGGCGGGCGGCGGCCAGGCGTTTCGGCGTCGGGGTGTCCTCGGTCATACGCTGGGACGCTGCGCGCCGTGTGACGGGCAGCTTCGCGCCGAAGGCTCAAGGCGGCGACACCCGCTCGCGGTGGATCGAGGCGCGTGGCGACGAGGTGATGGCGGCCTTTGAGGAGGAGCGCGACCAGACGCTGGTGGAGCTCCGCGAGCGGCTGGCGGTACGGGGTATCGCCACCTCGAGGTCGGCCCTTTCGCGGTTTTTCCATCGCCGTGGCATCACTCGGAAAACATATGGCCCGCCCCTTTGGCAAGCTCAGTTGTTTCCGGCTCGGTTCGGTCGTGCGCAAACGTATCCGGCGTAGCGGCGCTTCATCCGTCGCCATGATGGAGATCCGCGCGTCCTGGTCCTCATAAAAGACCCGGCGTCGATGCGCCGTTTTTTGCACCAGGGTTCCAGGGACGCGGGCGTTCGACCCTTCCGGCCATCAACCTCCTACCGCCAACCTCTTCAGACCCCTGGGCAATATAGAGCGCAGGGCCCGGTCTGCGTTCAGCTCACGGCTCGCGCGCCCTCTGCGCCGTCGAAGCTGACACCGCGCCTGATGATCGCCCAGGCGATGCGGGCAAGCTTCGCGGCGAGCGCCACGATGACGACGTTGCGGTGCGCGCGCGACAGCAGGCCTCGCAACCACGCGCCGAGAGCGGTCGACTGTTTCGCCAGGCTCGGCAGAGCCGCTCGCACGCCATGGATCAGCAGCATCCGCAGATACTTGTTTCCCCGCTTTGTGACGCCGAGGAGCTTCGGTGCGCCGCCGGTCGTCATCTGCTTTGGGACGAGGCCGAGCCAGGCGGGCAGATCCCGCGCGCGGCGGAATGCATCGCCATCGCCGACGGCGGCCACCAGCGCCGTGGCTCCGAGCACGCCGATGCCGGGCGTGGAAACCAGCCGGCGCGCTGTGTCGTCCGCACGGGCCTGCGCTGCGAGGTCCCGGTTCAGACCGTCGATCCGCGCGTCCATCTCACGCCACTCGTCGCGCATCTCGGCTACCAAGGCTAGCATGCGCGTAGAGAGATCCGCTGGCGGTTCGGTCAGCAGTCCGTCGATCGCTCGCTCGAGGACGACGCGTCCCTGACGGAAAACGTGGCCGCGCTCCAGCAGGATCGCTCTGAGCTGGTTTGTCAGGGCCTTGCACGCCGCCACGAGGCGTGACCGCGTGCGGTGGAGCGTTTGCAGATCGAGCCGGTCCTGGCTTTTCAGCTCGACGAACCGCGTTCCGCGCCTTTGAATGATCCACCGGATCATTCAATCCGCAAGCGCGGACCGGCTTGAACTTGGCCTGGTCGTCTTGCGCCTTCCATCGATCCACTGGATCGATGGATCGCTGCGCGAGCGGCTACAGACCCTCGGCGATCCCGGCGGCGTCGTTGTCGTCGTTCGTCGGGAAATCGATCCACTGGATCGATTTCTGACTCTCCTCACTCTATGCCCGGACATAGGGCCGAACATACTCTGGCGACATCAGTCGAACCGTGTGGCCCTGGGCCGCAAAGATCCGGCCTACATGGTGCG
>JBCCZI010000197.1:0-4509 GCA_039187815.1 Pseudomonadota bacterium
CTCAAGCCGTTCGGCGCGGCGCATGGGGACCGTGGCCACCGGCGGTTCCTTCGGCGACGGATCAAAGCGGCACCCCCCCACCCCACACATCCATGGCCACCCCGCCAAAACCGCCAACACCACCAAAACCCCCACCACCTCAAAAGGCGCTAACCCGCTGACCTGGAAACCGGAATCCATGGCCCGATCAAATTGGAACTGCTGACCGGATGTTGTTGGAAACCTTGACCGGATAGGCCCGGAATGCACGCGCTTGAACTCAGGGACAATCAAAGTTGGCGCAAAATGCCCTTCAGTACACCTCTGTCTTCATCAGAGAGCGGCGCCAGAATGCCATCCAATGCGGCGGCAATCGCCTGTCTGAGAACGACAATCGTCGCATGCCCTTCACCCGTGAGGGACACCAACGAGACGCGTGCATCACGAGGGGACTCCGCCCGCGCGATCAAACCTTTGCGCTCAAGCGCCTGAATGCCGCGCGTGATTTGCGCTTTGTCCCGAGCCATCAGCGAAACAAGATCCTGGATCCGGGCGGGCTCGTTCTCAGCAAGCGTCAACAGCAGGATCCCACCCGCAGGTCCAACACTGTGGATATCGAATTCCGATGCTTTTGCGTTCAGCGCCAGATGGATGCGCCGCATCAAACGGTCGGTCAGATGCGCAATTTCGATATCGGGCATGGCCGCCCTTTTTGTTGACATTATCAACTTAATTGGTGAACCTAAAAAAACGCTAACGAGCAGCCTCCTGTCAGGCAAGCGAATGGCCGGTCCCGGCTGAAACCCAGAGGAGACCGCCATGATCCCCCTTCACAGCACGCTTCTTAAGATCGCCGCGGGGCTTTGGGTCGTATGGGGCCTTGTGCACATGTTGGCCGGTGTAATCGTGCTGTCGGCGGATGCGGTTGGCGCGGTCCAAGCCATCGCTGACGCGGTCGACCCCGCACAGCTCGCCGGAGATTACCCCGACGCGGCAGGCGGAATTTTGAACCAGCATGGATGGAACCTCCTGTGGTTTGGCGTCGTCACGCTGGTCGGCGGCGCTTTCATCTGGCGCCGCAATATGACGGCGATCTGGGTGACGGCCCTGGTGGGCGGGCTCGCGGATCTCGGTTATTTCCTGTTCCTCGATCTGCCCGGATTTGTGAACTTCATGCCTGGAACCCTGATGACGCTGGTGTCGAGCGCAGCCATCCTGTTGTCGGGCTATGTCTGGCTTGCCAACCGCCAAAGCGCCTGAGGCCTCCGAACCTAGGGCTGTTGTGCGCCGGCGGTGTGGTGGAGCAAGGCGACCAATGCCTTCAGGAGCGCAGGGTCGTCGACGCCTGGATCCGGCATGGTTGTGCCAGGGGCAAACGTGGACGGGTCGTCTATGAAGGCCGACAGCGTCGCGGATGACCACCGCTCCTCGCGCTCAGCAAGCGCTGCGGAATAGGCAAAGCCCGGCTCTGCCGCGATCGGCGCCCCGGCAATGCGCCCAAGATTGGGCGCTCCGGCATGCTCTCCCGGCTCGAAGCCATGGCATTGCTGACAGCCAGCGATCGCTTCGCCGAGGCCGTGTTTCAGGCTCTCTGCAGCCTCCAAATCCTCGATAAACGCCGTGATCGCCTGCTGCACATGTCCGCCGGCACCGGCGCGCACGAGGATAAGCCGCTGATGGTCGGTCCAAAGCGCCAGCCGACCGCCGCTCAGCTGGCGAATGCCCCGGATGCGCTGTCCAATCCGGATCTGCTCCGAAAACAGAACGCGCCCGTCGCGAACCCGGATCCGATGCAGGCTCTGGCCCTTCAGGCTGCCCGCTATCAGATCACCGTCCCAGGCGGGATGGACCCCGTCGATCCGCTCAAGCGCTGACAGGCCGACCGAGGGCAGCCAGGCGAAGGCGGGCGGCTCATGGGCATCGTGACGGCCATAGGCCCCCGTGCTGGGCCAAGGTTGGCCATCATAGCGCGTGCCGAGCGTGACATCCGGCCAGCCGAAATTTGCGCCCCGGCGGACCAGGTTCAACTCATCCCCGCCCCGTGGGCCGTGATCGATGGCCCAGAACCGACCTTGGCCGTCTGCAACCAACCCTTGAGGGTTGCGCAAGCCGCGGGCGAGTTCCGTCGCCTGTCCCGTCAGCAGATCGATCTCGAGAAGTCGACCATAATGGCCCCAATCTGCCTGCGCCAGCGGCGCGCCCGGAGCCGTCACCCCGTCAAAGTTGTGGTCCCCACTCGTCAACCCAACCGTACCATCGCCGAGATCCACAAGGCGGCCGCCGGCCATTTGCGGGCTGATCACGTCACCGCGGTCCAACAGGCCAAGACATGGCTCGGTCCGAAACAGAACCCGCCAATCGGCCGGCCCAGCCTTCATCTGAAGGAGCGTGTCTACATCCGCGTCAATGGGAAGGCCTGCCAAAACCGTGCCGTAGCAGACGCGCTCGGGCTGCCACTCGGTATAGGCAACCAGGAGCACGTGATGTCCGGACCCGCCAAGGGGGTCGGACACAACAAGGACATCGCTGAACCGAAACCAATCATGGTTCATCGTTTGGCCGGCCGCCTTGGCCATATCGGTCGACAGGCGCGCAGCCAGGTCCTGATAGCCGGACACCGGCGCGAGGATCGGCGTCTCTTGGAGTACACCGTTCACCAGCGTTGCGATCTGCCCGGTATGCGCGATGACCACGGGGGCGCCGCGATACTCGCCAACGCCTCCGCCCGTGCCGCGCCGAGACACCTGCATCACATGGGTCTCCAGATCGAGCGGCACGAAAATCGTGTTCACGTGCTGCGGGACCGTCGGGACCGCTTGCGGTGCCGGATCCGAGACGAGCATGTCCGGATCGGCAATGCCAAACACATACCCGGCTAGACCGGCGAGAAAGAGCCCTAAGAGTATACGCGCGTTGGTCCAAATCCGCATGCTGCGCCCGCTATCGATCGATCGGAACCCTGTTCAAACCATCGCAAGATCGCACCTAATCCACAACCTGACAGTATGTCGAGAGACACATTGGACAGAACGCCAGACCTATCTCTGATAGGCGAGCACTGCATTGGCATTGTTGAATTACGCTCTATGCTGGCGCCTCGAGCGTGAAGGCAGACGATGAAAATTCGAGTCCGAACTTACTTGGCGTTGACGTTTATCTTTGCGTCTGTGATGCCGCTGGCCGTTTTCTGGTCTTGGCCGTATTCGCGCATTTTGAACAGCGAGATGGCCCAAGCGCAAGAGCGCCATCTGCTGGTTGCTCAGAACCTCGCATCCGCGATGGGAGACTATCACTCCGACCTTGTGACCTTGCTCCGCGCATTCCGTGAGGTGATTGCCTCGGGTGGCAGGACCGAAGCCCAGATCCTTTTCGAGCAACTGCACTTTCGCCATGTCTGCGTGGCCGATGCCGAGAGCGGACGGGTGTCGGTCGCCTATCTCGCCAAGGCACACGCCTGCCCGTCCGTGGTGCCGGCGGAGCGTTTGGCCTTTTTGCGCGGGCTCGCCGACAGCGCCGAGGTCGGCATATCGTCGGTGGTTCGGTCCGCGGGGGAGAAGCCGCGGATCTATCTCTCGACACGCTCTGGTCCGAGTATCGTCATCGGCGCCATCCACATGGATTTCTTCCACAATCTCAGCCGTCAGGTGCGTTTTGGAGAGAACGGCCATGCGGCGCTGTTCGATGGTGAAGGCCAAGTGCTCTCGCACCCGCTCAGAACTGACGACGGGCCCGATCCGGATCTATCCTCGCTTCCGCCTGTGCGGCGCCTGTTGCAAGGGGACAGCGGCAACGAGATCTTTCACTCGCCGCTCGCGCAGGAAGAGATGGTCGGGGGCTTCGTCTCGGTGCCGTCCACCGGTTGGGGCGTGGTCGTATCGCAGCCCCTACGCGAACTTGAGGATGCCGCCGCTCAGTTCAATCGCGATGCGATCGTGATCCTCTCCATCGGCGTGCTGTTCTCGCTGGCCATAGCCCTGGCCGTGTCCTTGCAGTTCTCGCGCCGTCTCGGGCACATCGCCACGGCGCTCCACAGAGTTGCGCAAGAGCAGGATGACGTTACGGTCGAGCCCAGCCGCGATCTGATCGGTATCCGCGAGCTTGTCACGCTGCAGGATGACGTCGATCGCTTGGCCAAGGACAGCGCCGCAGCACGCGCTGCACAGAGCGCGCACAGTCGCAGCCTCGAGCTTGCCAACGAAAAACTGCGTCAGGAGATGGCGGACCGGCAAATGGCCGAATCTGCGAGAGAATCCAGCGAAATTCGGTTCAAAAGCCTGTTCGAAAGTGCGCCGATCCCAATCCGCGAGGAAGACCTCTCGGGCATGAAGCGCATGATTGACGCCCTGGATCTGCCAGATCTGGAAGCGTTCGACGCCTATATCGCCGAGTACCCAGAGTTCCTTCAGGCCTGCGGGCGTGAGATTGTCGTCGTCGACGCGAACCGCGCATCGATCGCGCTGCATGGCTATGACACTAAAGAGCAGATGCTGGCTCGAGTCGTGCACACGCTCTCTCCCGCTGCGATGAAGA
>JBCCZI010000198.1:0-4491 GCA_039187815.1 Pseudomonadota bacterium
GGCGCAGGAATCGACATGCCCCTGAACAAAGTGACCAGAGAGTCGGTCTCCGATGCGCAGCGAGCGCTCGAGATTGACGGGATCACCTGGCTTGAGGTCGCCGAGGTTGGTGAGGCGAAGCGTTTCATGAAGAAGGTCGAAGCGCATCGCGCCGTCCGCATAGCCCACATTCTCGGCCCGGATATCCGCCTGCCGCGACAGCCCGTAGGTCACGACGCGCCGGTCCGTCACCCGCCCGATCAGCGTCTGCACGCCGGGATGGTCGATGCACGCGATCAACGCGCCGTAAAATGGGATGTTGGAGGCGAAGGCCTCGAACCCGTCAAAGAGCGCATCCACCGTGCCGTAGTGGTCCATGTGCTCCGGGTCGATATTGGTCACGATGCCGATCGTGGCGGGCAGCTTGACGAAAGTCCCGTCGCTCTCGTCCGCCTCGACGACCATCCAGCGCCCTGTGCCCATGCGCGCGTTGGAGCCGTAGGCCTGGATGATCCCGCCATTGATCACCGTCGGGTCCTGATCTCCGGCATCCAGAAGGGTCGCAACCAGCGAGGTCGTCGTGGTCTTCCCGTGTGTTCCAGCGACGGCCACGTTCCAGCGCAGGCGCATGAGCTCGGCCAACATTTCGGCCCGACGCACAACGGGTAGGGCCTGGGCACGGGCGGCGTCGAGCTCCGGATTGCCCGGCTTGATGGCGGTCGAGATCACCACGACCTGCGCCTCGCCCAGGTTCTCGGCGGCCTGCCCGATATGCACTGTCGCCCCCAGCCCGCGCAGGCGCTCCACGATCGGGCTCTCCTTCGCATCCGATCCCTGAACCCGGTAACCGAGGTTCAGCATGACCTCCGCAATCCCGGACATGCCAATCCCGCCGATGCCAATGAAATGGATGGCACCGATGTCGAGCGGCAAGGCAGTGGGCGGGTTCATCAGGCTCCTCCTGTCAGGGTCCCGCCGGGTATCAGTCCGGTCAGTCGAGTCAAGGGTGCATCACGCGTGCAAGCACGCTTTGGATGACACCCTACGCGACGCTGGTGGCGAGGCTGCGCGTAGGGTGCATCCTTCGGCGAGCTTGTCTCGCCGTTGATGCACCGAAGCCCTAAGGGCCAAAGAGTCATTGATCCTTCGCCGCGATCGCCTCCACCAAGTCCGCGAGCTGATCGGCCGCGTCCGGGATCCCAAGCGCCAACGCCGCTTCGGCCATCTGCTTGGCAAGGTCATCATCCGTAAGAATGCTCTCGGCAGACGATCGCAAGGTCTCGGAATCGAACTCGTCTTCTGCCAGCACTACCGCACCACCAGCCTCTGCCAGCCCGCGGGCATTGGCTGCCTGCTCACCGCGCTTGGCGATAGCCAGGGGTACAAGGATCGAGGGTCGGCCAATCGCTGCGATGTCCGCCACCGAGGAAGCGCCTGAACGCGAGATCACGAGCTGTGCCTCTGCCATGCGAGCCGGCACGTCGTCGAAGAAGCGTTGCACCTCCGCCCGGATGCCAGCATTGGCGTAGGCTGCGATCACAGCGCCCTCGTCCGCAGGCCGCGCTTGATGAGAGATAGCGAGACGGGCACGGATGTCCTCCGGCAGCTCCGCCAGACCTGCGGGCACGACCCGACTGAGAATGCTGGCTCCCTGCGAGCCGCCAATCACCAGCACCTTAAGCGGCCAGTCTCCGGGAGGCGTATAGGGCTGGGCCGCGCGCTCCAGCACCGCGGCGCGGATCGGGTTGCCCGTGTGCACGCCGCGCACGCCCGCGGGCAGCTTTGTGGGCCAGGTCCCGCAGGCAATGACGGGCACGCGCTTGGCGAAGACTTCGTTCACCTTGCCCAGAACGCCGTTCTGTTCGTGCACCAGCCGGGGACGCTTCAGGAGCCATGCCGCGGCCATGGCCGGGAACGCGGGATATCCGCCGAACCCGATCACGCAGGCCGGTCGCTCGCGCCGCATCCGAAAGATCGCAGTGACAACGCCGCCTAGGATCTGGAACGGCGCCTTCAGCTTAGCGAGCCCGCCCCGCGCAAAGGTCCCTGCCGAGAGCACCTGCCGCTCGACTGCCCGGGGGAACCCGCCCGCATAACGCGCACCGCGCTCGTCCGTGGACAGGCGCACATCCCAGCCGCGATCCAGCATGACCTCGGCCAGCGACTGCGCCGGGAACATGTGCCCGCCGGTGCCGCCCGCCGCAATGATCAGCAGCGGCTTCACTGGGCAAAGGTCCGATCCGCCGAGCGGGTCCGCGTCAGCGCCAGCAGCACGCCCATCAGGATCGCCGCCGCAATCATGGACGAACCGCCATAGGAGACAAACGGCAGCGTCATCCCCTTGGCAGGCAGCAGCCGGATCGCGACCGCCGTGTTCACAAACGCCTGCAGGCCGAACAGCACCGCCAGCCCCGTGCCGCCGAGGCGAATAAAGGGGTTGCGCTCTTCCAGCACACGCGACAGCGCGCGAAGCGTGATGAAGAGGTAGAGCGCGATGATGCAGAGCGTGAGGATCAACCCGAACTCCTCTGCCGCGACGGCGATGATGAAGTCCGTATGCGCATCCGGCAGGGCCCATTTGACCTGCCCCTGTGCGGCACCGACACCAAAGAAGCCGCCCTCCTTGATCGCCGATTGGGCGTAGGCGAGCTGTGAATGCGGGTCCACGCCGTCAGCCAAGTAGCCGTCAATGCGCCGGGCCACGTGCTCGGAGTTGAAATAGGCGAACGTGCCGCCGCCCGCGACGAGGATCCCGAAACCCACAAGCAAGAGCACCGGCGCACCCGAGACAAACAGCATCGATGCCCAGACCGACAGCACCAGCATCGCCTGCCCGAAATCCGGTTGCAGGGCGAGCATGATGGCAATGCTCAGCGCGAAGACGCCGGAGATCGAGCGCCCGGGCGGGCCGTTCTTCTCCATGGCCCCCGCCATCAGCCAAGCTGCGAAGAGCGCAAACCCAGGCTTGAGGAACTCGGAGGGCTGCAACGAGATGAACCCGAGCGAGTACCAGCGCGTGGCCCCTTTGCCGAAGTCTGTCCCCAGCCATGGCAGTGCCGCCGTCGCCAAAAGCCCGCCGATAAACAGGAAGATCGAAAGGCGCCTGAGGGTCACCACGTTCATCATCGAAATGACGAAGATCAGCCCAAGCGCCATGGTCGCAAAGATGCCGTGGCGGATGACGTAGTGGTAAGTGGCGAGGTTGTTCTTCTCGGCGAGCGGCGGCGAGGCGGCCAGCCCCAGCACGATCCCCACAGCGAAAAGCGCCAGCACCGCGCCCAGAGACCAACGGTCCACCGAATGCCACCAGTTGCCGATCACCGACCCCTCGGGCCGCTGGCGGTTCATCAGCATGGCGCGGAACGTGATCTCGGTCATGACTTGGCCTCCTCCAGATGGGGGGTGATCAATGCGCGGAAGGCCTCGCCACGGGCCTCGAAGCTTGGGAATTGGTCGAAGGACGCGCAGGCGGGCGAGAGGAGGATCGTGTCGCCGGGGTTCGCGTCGGCCATTGCCTTCGCCGTTGCCGTCTCCAGATCGCCCGCGACGGTGTGCGGCGTGTCGCCCAGCGTCTTCGCGAAGTCCTCGGCCGCCTCGCCGATCAGGTAGGCGTGCGCGATCCGGTCGAAGTGCTGCCAGAGCGGGTCAATGCCGCCCTCCTTCGCGCGCCCGCCCGCGATCCAGCGGATCTTCTCGTAGGTCAGGAGCGCCTTCTCGGTCGCGTCCGCATTCGTGGCCTTGGAGTCGTTGACGAAGGTGACGCCGTTTGTTTCGCCCAGCCGCTCCATTCGGTGCGCAAGCCCCGGGAAAGTGGTCAGCGCCGCCTCGATCATGCGGGGCGGGATACCCACGGCACGGCAGGCCGCATAGGCCGCGCAGGCGTTCTGATGGTTGTGCCGCCCCGCGAGCCCCAGCGCCGGGCGCAGGTCGATGGCCGCGAGCTGCTTGCCGCGCCATTCGGTCAGGAAAGACTTGTTCATGAAGACCGAACGCCCGTCGCCGCGCAGGCGCTCCTTGGTCGAGATCAGCATTGGGCGCGAGCCTCGATGGGCGCGGAGTCGCCCCACGAGCAAACGGTGGAGACCACACTGGCGTAGGTGGTCGGCCTGGCAGTACGCATACGGCCGCATCGACTACATCAAGCCCCCGCAGCGCGGCCTCGTCGAGCGTTTCACCGCCGTCGCCGACGCCTGCGACCTTCCGATGATCCTCTACAACGTTCCGGGCAGGACCGGCGTCGACATGCACGTGGACACCGTCGCCGAGCTGGCCAAGCACCCGCGTATCATCGACATCAAGCAGGCTACCGGCGACGTCGCGCGCGTACCTGTGCTTCGCGACCTCTGCGGCGACGACTCCTTGCTCGTCTCGGGCGACGACGCCACCAGCTTGGACTTCGTGGCCGCCGGCGGCGACGGCGTCATCTCCGTAACCACCAACATCGCGCCACGACAAATGCAGCAAACGATGACTCTCGGCAAAACCGACCTCGCCGCTGCACGCGAGATTGAC
>JBCCZI010000199.1:0-4349 GCA_039187815.1 Pseudomonadota bacterium
AGTCGTCTTGCCCTGGATGATCTCGATGACCAGCGCGCTCGTACGCTTCGCCGTCCAGCGCTTGATCTCTTCTGCCACTGTCTCGCTCATCGCTACGTCATCTCCCTTGCAGCATGAGCAAAACTTCACTGGGTCGATACACCGGAGCCGTGCCGGGCTCTCGACCAGAACGGTTTGAGCATAGTCAGAGCTGGCGGCATAAATGCAATCCGTCGGACTGACTTCAGTGATCTCCATGGTGTGAACTCCTTTCGAAGAAACTCAGATACAAAAACCAAACCAACCCGAAAGAGCAGAAAGACCGATTGCGATTCGAAACAGAGGATGCTCCTCGGAACGGGCAGGTCGCCCGGCCGCTGGACGCTTTTGACCGAAGGATCCTCGGGGCGCTGGCGTAGGATGCCCGCCTCACCTATGCCAAGCGGTCTACGAGCGGGTCAAGCGCCTGCGCGCCATGGGCGTGCTGCGGCGGCTGCAGCTGCAGTTGGATGGAGCGCGGGTGGGCAAACCGCTCCTCGCCTTTGTCCCTGTCGATGCGGACGGATGGGATAAGAGCGAGCGGATGATGCGGCTCAAGGCCTTCCCCGAGGTCGAGGAGATGCATTCGGTCGCTGGCGACATCTGAGTGGTGCTCGAGGTGCACTGTGCCGACACCGGGGCGTTCGAGCACCTGCTGGCACAGATCTATGTGCTGCCGGGCGTGCGGGGGACCAAGAGCATTGTGGGGCTCTCGACCTATCTCGTGCGCCCGGTGCAGGCCGAGGTGACCAGTACCTAGCCCGAAACCCCGCTGCCGCCGGCTTGAGGGGGCGTACCGGCGGCAGCGGGACGGCCTCAGTTCAAAAAGCGGATGGTGCGGATGCCGCTCGGGCCGCTATGGGTGACGAAGCCGTTCTGTGTGGAGCCGACGAGCCGCTTGTTGCCGTCCTCCATGCGCACGGTGACATTGCCGCCCGAGAGCGTGATGCGCCCGTCATGCACCGCCGCCCGGCAAACGACCGTGTGAAAGGCATAGACGTCGGTCCCGGTCATGCGGCGCGGCACCAGCTTGGACGGCGCGGGCGGGCAATAAAAGCGGAAGTGGTGGCCCACCAGCTTGCGATCGGCGAGGCCGGTTGAGGTGAACTTGGTATCCCAAGTCAGGTGATGCGCGTCCGGGTGCGGCGTCTGGGGCTGGCCGTTGCGAGGCGCGTGGGTGCCGGCGCTGTCGCCCGCGCCGCCCGTACCAGCGGTCAGGGTGCCCTGCCCGTCCGAGTTGCCCGAGCTGCCGGCACCCCGGATCTCGCGGCGTACCTCCTCGGTGGCCAGGTTCTTGACATCATTGATCAGTCCGCCCAACAGACCGGCCGTGGCAGGCGTGCCCAGGCCGATCGCAATTGCAGTGACAGTCGACAAACGAAACGCGGTGGAAAACAGGGTCATAGGGTCCATCCTTCTGACATTCTTGATCAAATCGATCGGCCGTCTAGCGAGCGCTGTGCCGTGGCGGCCGTGCTGTCGAAATAGGCAACCCAGGTTTCGGCAGGATGTCGCCGGCCGTTTCAATTGCGTCCGCTGTTCCGGGTGGGCGGCGTGAAACGCTCACGTCGGGGCTGGGCCTGCCGCAATGGCCGTGCCATGGTCACGCGCGAGAACAGTCGGAACGGGGCGGTCACATGGCGGGAAAGCTGGATCTGAACACGCTGCGCAAAGCAGTCGAAGAGGGTGAGATCGACACCGTGGTTGCGGCCTTGCCCGACATGCAGGGCCGGCTGATGGGCAAGCGCTTCCAGGCCGAATTCTTCCTCGACAGCGCCCATGCCGAGACCCATGGCTGCAACTATCTGCTGGCCACCGATATCGAGATGGAGACGGTGCCCGGCTATGCCGCCACCAGCTGGGAGAAAGGCTATGGCGATTACACGCTGAGGCCCGATCTCTCGACGCTCCGCCGCACGCCCTGGCTCGAGGGGACGGCGCTGGTGCTCTGCGATGTCTTCGACCACCACGGCCATGATGAGATCGCGCATGCGCCGCGCACGGTGCTGAAACACCAGATCGCCCGGCTCGCCGATCGGGGGCTGTCGGCCTTGGCCGCCTCAGAACTCGAGTTCTTCGTATTCGCCGACAGCTTCGAGCAAGCGGCGGAGAAGGGCCTGCGCGGGCTGCAGACGATGAGCGGCTACAACGAGGACTACCACATCTTCCAGACCACCAAGGAAGAGGAGCTGATGCGAGCCATCCGCACGGGCCTCCAGGGCGCCGGCATCCCCGTCGAGAACTCGAAGGGCGAGGCGGAGGCGGGCCAGGAAGAGATCAACATCCGCCACGCGGATGCGCTGACCATGGCGGATCGGCACACAATCCTGAAGAACGCGGTCAAGGAGATCGCCTGGTCCCAGGAGCGCGCAGTGACCTTCATGGCCAAATGGTCGTATGCGCATGCCGGAAGCTCGAGCCATATCCATATGTCGCTTGCCGACCGGGGCGGGCAGCCGGCCTTCCACGACCCGGGCGCCACGCACGGAATGTCGGACACCATGCGCGCTTTCCTGGCCGGCATCCTGGCGAACGCCGATGCGATCACGCTGCTGCTCGCGCCCTATATCAACTCCTATAAGCGGTTTGCCGAGGGAACCTTCGCACCAACCAAAGCCGTTTGGTCCCGCGACAACCGCACCGCCGGCTACCGCATCTGTGGTGAGAACAGCCGGAACGTGCGCCTCGAATGTCGCATCGGAGGCGCGGATCTGAACCCCTATCTCGCCTATGCCGGTCTGATCGCTGCGGGGCTCGACGGGCTCGAGCGCGGTCTGGCCCTTGAGCCCGAGTTCCGGGGCGACGCCTATGTCGAGACCGGCCGCGAGATCCCCAAGACCCTGCGCGCTGCATCCGAAGCCTTTTCCGGATCGGCCATGCTTGCCGAGGCGTTCGGCGCGGAGGTGGTCGAGCATTACGCCCATGCCGCCCAATGGGAACAGTTTGAATGCGACCGCCGGGTGACCGATTGGGAGCTTGCCCGCGGTTTCGAGCGCGCCTGAGCCCGTGATCCTCTGCATCCCCCTGCCAACGGAGACCCGCCATGACTGCCCCCCGTGCCACCTGGTCCTATCCCACCACAGTCCGCTTTGGGTCCGGGCGGATTGCCGAGCTGCCAAAGGCCTGTGCCGCCGCGGGCATCACACGGCCTCTGCTGGTGACCGATCGCGGCTTGGCCTCCTTGGAGATCACCCAGCAGGCCCTCGCACTGATGGCCAGCGCGGGCCTCGCCCCGGGTGTGTTCTCAGAGGTCGATCCGAACCCGAACGACGTCAATCTGCGCGAGGGGGTCATGGCTTACCTGGGCGGTGGCTTCGACGGGGTGGTGGCCTTTGGCGGTGGCTCGGGGCTCGATCTGGCCAAGCTTGTGGCGTTCATGGCCGGCCAGGACCGGCCCGTCTGGGATTTTGAGGACATCGACGATTGGTGGAGCCGGGCCAATGCCGAGGGCATTGCGCCCATCGTGGCGGTGCCGACGACGGCCGGCACGGGCTCTGAGGTTGGGCGTGCCGCAGTCCTCACCAACACCGAGACACACACCAAGAAGGTGATCTTTCACCCCAAGATGCTGCCCGCTGTGGTGGTCGCGGATCCGGGGCTGACCGTCGGCATGCCGCCTGCGATTACGGCCGGGACCGGGATGGATGCGCTGGCGCATTGTCTTGAGGCCTATTCGAGCCCGTTCTATCATCCCATGAGCCAGGGCATCGCGCTCGAGGGCATGCGGCTGGTGCGCGAGAACCTTTTGCGTGCCCATGCGGTGCCGAATGATCTGACCGCTCGGGCACACATGATGACTGCAGCCGCCATGGGTGCCGTGGCCTTCCAAAAGGGGCTGGGGGCGATCCACGCGCTTTCGCACCCAGTGGGGGCGCTGTTCAACACCCATCATGGGACAACCAATGCGGTGGTCATGGGCACGGTGCTGCGCTTCAACCGCCCGGCGATCGAGACGCAGATCGACCGGGCTGCGGCCTATCTCGGCATCGCTGGCGGCTTCGAGGGGTTTTGCGCCTGGATCGATGATTTGCGCGAGGGGCTCGGGATCCCAGCCAAGCTCTCGGCGCTTGGCGTGACGGGAGAGCGTGCGGGCGAGATCGCCGCCATGGCCGTGGTTGACCCCACGGCGGGCGGCAATCCGGTGCCGCTGACCGAGCCCATCGCCCGCGACCTGTTCGAGGCCTGTCTCTAGCGCGCTGGTCATCGAGATCATCCAGGGCAAGACGACTGTGGCGGCGGCGAGGCGGACCTATGACCTCGCGCCCTCGGAGATTGAAGGCTGGGTGGAAGACGCGCGGAAGGGCATGGAGAACGCCCTCAAGGCCAATCCA
>JBCCZI010000200.1:0-4228 GCA_039187815.1 Pseudomonadota bacterium
CCGGATCATCCACGGGGTCGTCGTTCGGCGGCGGCGCCATATCAGCATCCGTGATCTGGCCAAAGCCCGAGCCATCGGCGATCTCGGCGCCATTTGCGCTCAGCAGCCGCAGCTCGAACCCTTCGGTGTCCTCAGGAACCGTGTCGTCCACCAGCGCCACGGACACCGAGGCCGACAGCTGTCCCGCAGGGATCACCACTTGGCCATTGGTGTCGCTGAAATCCGAGCCTGCCGCGGCCGATCCGGCCATGGTCGCATAGGAAACCGTCACGGCCTGGTCCGACGCCGCAGACAGGGTTATGTCGAACGAGATCGTGCCTTCTGCCTCGGCCGCCTGCGCATCGCTGACCGAGACCGAGGGCGGCATGGGATCGGCCCCTGCTCCATCGTCGCCAAAGGCATCGCCGTTGATCGAGACGGGCAGGATGTCGGTCGACGTGCCGCTGCCCTGAAAGCCAAAACCTGCTGTCGCGCCCGCGCCGACATTGGCGTTGTAGCCCATGGCCTCGACCACATAGCGGTCACCGGAGTGCGAGACGATGCGCGCGTTCCAGATATTGACGATATCGCCGGCATAGTCGAAGGCGATTTCCCATCCGCTCAGCGCCTGTTCGGCGGTCAGGGTCAGATCGGCGACCAGGCCCGAGCCCCAGCTGCTCCGGATCGTCACGTCCAAATCGGCGGTGTTCGACATGAAGTCAGGCACAGCTGCTCCCCTCATTGCAGATCGTGGCTTGGGACCGCGCGAATCTACCGGTCGGCCCCGATTCAACGGACCACAGAAGCAAAGCAGTCAGTCAGATGATTTACAACTTGGGCGCGAACACCCCCGTTTACGCTCACGCTGAACGGTCGCAGGCGATTATGGCTAGAATGCGGCAAGTGGTGTGACGTTTGCTCGACATCCGCGCAAACCGTGCCGGTGCGACCACGGTGGCCGATGTGTAGATCAGTGGCCTGAACCTCGGCAAGGCCGCGACCGCGCAGTGGCTTACACGGCAAAGGCTCGGTCGGCAGACCCGGTCAACGGTCTAGCTGCGACCGCTCCTCTGCCACCGCGTCCAGTAAGGCATCGATGTCCGGCGCCTGGAGATGCGGGGCCAGCCGGGCCACGGCGTCTCGGGGCAGCTCCCACCACGCGGCGGCCAACAGGCGCTCGATCGTCGCGTCGTCAAATCGCCGCCGCGTCAGCGTCGCAGGATTGCCGGCGGCGATCCCATAGGCGGGGATGTCGCGGCTGACCACGGCGCGGGCGCCGATCACAGCACCCGGGCCAATGGTCACGCCGGGCAAGATCGTGGCTCCCGAGCCGATCCACACATCGGCCCCGATCTGCACGCCGCCCGACGTTGTGGCGGTGCTCTCCAACCCTTGCGCCTCGGGAAACAGCCCGCTGAGGGTCGAGAACGGATAGGTCGAGACCCAGTCGGTTCGGTGATTGCCCCCAAGAAAAATCGTGACCCCATGCGCAATCGAGCCATAGGGACCGATCACCAGCCGGCCGCCTTTTTGCCAGAACCGGACGGTCGGCGCCCCATAGGTAAAGTCGCCGATCTCGTGGCCGAGCGCGAGGAGCCGCGACAGGTTGATCCGCGTCAGGTTTGTCGGATTGCGCCATCTGCGCCAGCGATCGGCCAGTTTTTGCATCTTTGTGCGCGCGCCTCCGTCGTCCCCAGCGGGTCGTCATGCCTTGTTTGGCCGCAGATGTAGGATAGCTCAGGGATTGCCGGGATCTCCAGGGCCGCTGATGCGCGCGGCAATCAGGTGCTCTGCCAGTACAAGCGCCCCTGGGGCGGGGGATGGCGCTGATCAAAACGCAACCCTTTCAGCCGACCAAAGCGGCGAATGTACAGAACCTTCGTCAAAGCGACATGTGTCTAGTGGTAGGAACCCAGATCGATGCGCTCGCTCGACAGCACACTGATGCGCGCGGTGCCGTTGGTGACCACAGTCCTAGGGACATAAACGATGAACGACTTCGGCAGCGGCTTTGGCCTGCAGCTCTTCCACCTGTCGGATCAGGAAGCTAACACCACATCAGAGGATCTCGCGTCGAACCAGTCTGCGATCTACAACCTGCTCTCGGCCTAGGACATCGACAGTGTCGAAGGCTATGCGGACACCCTCTGTTGCTCTCGTCGGGCGATGCCTGGATCCCGGGCCTGTTCTATGACGCCTCCGTGCAGATCTATGGCGCGCCCGGTGATACGGACATCCTGGTCCAGAACGAGCTGAGCATTCAGGCGATCTCGTTCGGCAACCATGAGTTAGATAACGCAGCGGGCATCATCGCCGAGCTGCTCTCGGGCGATGTCGGCTTTGACGACGATGTGAACCCGGTTGATTTTCTGCGCTTTGAGTGCGCGAACTTCCCGTAACTGGCGGGCAACCAGGGTTACTGGTATGAGCCGAACCTTGGTCCGGTCGCGACGGCTGACGGCCAAAACGTCGCCGACATCCCAGGCCAGGTGAAGGCCACCGCGCCGGTCACCACCAAGGGCGGTGAGACCATCGGCCTGGTCGGAGCGGTGGTCCCGACCATCGAGGACCGCCTCATCGAGCCCGGGCAACGACCCGATCGTCGTGCTAGAGTCGAACAGCCTCGAAGATCTGGCCGCCGAGATCCAGCAGGACGTGGACGCGCTGCTGGCGGCCAACCTCGGTCTCAACAAGGTCATTCTGATGGGCCATCAGGTGCTCTCGCGCGAGGTCGAGCTCGCCGGGTTGCAGGAGAGCGTCGACATCACCATGGCCGGCGGCTGGAACTTGGTGCCGCTGGACGAGAACGAAACGGGCTTTGACGGCGAAGGCGCCGACGATGTCTATCCGGTCTTCGAGACCGCGGCCGACGGCGCCCCGGTCGCGATGGTCAACACGGACGCGGCCTACAACTATCTCGGCCGCCTGGTCATCGGCTTCGATGCCAATAGCGAGATCATCCTGGACAGCTATGACGCCGGTCTCTCAGTCGTCCTCGAGACGTCGGATGCCGGTGTGGCGCGCCTCGGTGCCGAGGGCATGGCCGATCCGGAGATCGTTGCGATCACTGACCTGGTCGAAGCGACCATCGTTGCGGGCGGGTCAAACTTCTTCGCGGTGATGGACGTCTTCCTGAGCGCCTAGCGTGCTGGTGGCAGCACCGATGGTGTGCGGACCCAGGAGACCAATCTCAGCAACATGGCCGCGGATGCCAACCTGTCCGATGCCCAGCAGTTCGACGGTCAAGGTCGTGGTGTCGTTTAAGAATGGCGGCGGCATCCGCGCCAATATCGGCTCGATCGTGCAGCTCGGTGGCGATCCGGTGCGCGTGCCGCCCGAGGGCGTGCCCGGCGTCAAGCCCGATGGCGGCATCAGCCAAAATGACGTGGCAATGCGCTCGCCTTCAACAACGGCTTGGCGCTTCTGTCGCCCACCACGCAGCGGCTGGTGTACACGATCGAGGCGACGTTCGAGAACTACGCCAGCCATCAAGAGAGCGCTGGCGGCTGGGGCCAGTTCGGCGACGTGACCATCAGCTTTGATCCGAGCCTGGATGCGGGCAGCCGCGTGGCGAATGCGGCCGTCGTTGACAGCAATGGCGAGATCCTGGCGACGCTGGTCGAGAACGGCACCGTCGTCGACGATGGCGACCAGACGTTCCGCACCGTGACGCTGAACTTCCTTGCCAATGGCGGCGCAAGGGGCGCCGGCGGTGACCGATCCGAGCGAGGACGGCTTTGACGCTGACATCGCCGCGGTCACCATCCGGGTCGAGTTCTACCAGAACAATGACGGCGAACTGAGCGTCGATGACGATGCGCCGGCCAGGGGCGATGCAACCTTTGCCGCAGACGGCACCAAGCAAGATGCGCTGGCCGAGCGCCTCGTCACGGAGGTTGGACGCGAAGAGGGCGACCCGACCTTCTCGGAGACCGACACCCCGGTGCAGCAGGACGAGCGGATCCAGCACCTGGACGTCCGTGCCGACACTGTGCTGTCCGATCCCTCGGTGTCGATCCGCGTCGCCAGCTAAAACGCTCTCGTCGGCTTTGATGCAGCGGGCAAGCGCGTGTTGCGTCTAAAGGGCAAGCGGTTGGGCCTGCCGCAGGTCGTCGAGACGTTGCCGCGATGCGTGGTTGGGATGGAGGCGTGCCTCAGGGCCCCGTTCGTCAGCCGCACCCTGCGCCGGCTCGGGTTTCGAGCCGCGGATCATCCCGGCGATCTATGTGAAGCCGTTCCACAGGGATCA
>JBCCZI010000201.1:0-4091 GCA_039187815.1 Pseudomonadota bacterium
GAAAGGCCGAGATGGCCTGACACCGAGAACGACCCCGAAGACCATCACCGCCAGCATTCCGCCGCGCCCCAATCACCGGGGAACCGACGTCTGACGTTCAAAGCCACGGCGCAAACCGAGTTGATAGAGGTCCTCAGCTGCCATCCTGCCCGAGGTCGTCCCACTCCTCATAGGCCCCGCCATATTCGGCGCTGCCGCCCAGGAAGGCTTCCTTGCCAAAGAGACTGTCATACGGAAATCGATAATAGTACCGCAGCCCGGCGACACCGACGACCGTACCAATCAACTCCCCCTCCTCGAATCCCGAGAGCCTTTGGAACCCGCCGATCAGATGGGGGGAGAACTCATCTGCATCGATATCGCCTTCGAGGAACAGAAAGGGCGAGATCGTGTGTTGGCCAAAAGACAGCGCCGCAACCGCATCGACCTCCAACTGGTCGGCGGACGCGCTCTCGAGAAGATCGAAGTCCAGCGCTGCCGAGAACTGGATGCCCGCGCGCGGCAAATCCGGGTCGTCGAGCGTGTCGTAGTCGAGCAGCAGCGTCAGCGGGACTTCGTCTTCTACAACGCGGCCGAACCCAACGGAGCCGAACAAGGCGCGCTCCGCCTCAGAGACCGTATGGCGATAGGCGATGCCGAGCCCCAAGCGCCCCCAATTGCCGGACGCCCACAAGGCCTCCACGCCGATCAAGGTCCGCTCGATCTGAATTTCAGAGGCGGGATTGTCGGGGCTCGCAAAGAACGTGCTGGTGCTGCGGAAATAGCTCGCCTCGGGGCGGAGAAAGATCGTCTGGCCGACATCCAGAGGCTGCTCAAAGCGCAGCCGCGCCCCGTCGATATTGCCGAGCGCTCCGTCGAAATCGAGCCGGCCGCCAAGCGGGGTGAGGTCGATTGCCGACAAGCCGAGGGCGAGCGCGAATTCCCCGCCACCGCCAAAGACGTTGGAGAGACCGAGGCCGAGGCGCGGCTGCAGAAGGCCGGTGTTCACGGGCTCGGCGGTGACGACCAAGACCCGCTCCTCCGCCTGACGCTCTAGCCGGTATTGGACCGCATCGAGGGTGCCGAGCCCGTAGACTTGGCGGAGCGCGGTCTCGATCTCTCCGATGTTCACGGGCCCCTGCTCGGGCAGATCGAGCCGCGCCCGGATCACGCGCGGATCGAGCGGGCCGGAATAGTCGATCACGATCCTGTCATAGGCGATCTCGGTGTTGAGCGGATCCAAGATCCGGTCTTCGCGCAAGATCGGCGCCCGCACTGCCGCAAGGGCGGCGAGCCTTGTCGTCTGGGCCGCGACGACCGCCTGGCCGGCCGAGATGGTGGAGGGCGCCTCCTGGAAATCCAGCATGCCGACCGCTTGGACATCAGGCACCAGGTAGATATCCGCTGGTGTCAGCGTGGCCGTCTGCACGCGCGAATTGGCCGTGATCATGATCGACATGGTCTGCGCCAGCGCCGCGGTCAGCGAGCGCAGATCCTCTGGCGTAACCGTGGCGCCCGGGATCTCGGAGACGATCACAACATCGGCGCCCATGGCCCGCGCCACGTCGATCGGCAGATTGTTGACCACCCCGCCATCGACCAGCAGACGCTCGCCGATCTCGACCGGAGGGAACAGCGCAGGGATCGACATCGAGGCGCGCAGTGCAGTGGCGAGATCGCCATCCCCCAACACCACGGCCTTGCCCGTCACAAGATCGGTCGCGACCGCCCGGAACGGTATCGGCAGGGCGTCGAAGTCCGAAATGGCCTCGGCCCGCGCGGCGAGCCGCCGCAGCTCCAATGTCAGCTTCACAGCATCGACCAGCCCAGCATCGACCTGGATGCCGCCATCGCCGATGCCGATCGGCAAATCCGCCTGGACTGAAAAGGGATCGAGCCGGCTGTCGCGGCGCAGAGGGTGGAGCAGCTGTCGATCGGATTTGTCGTTCAGAATGCTGCTCCAATCGATGGCGGTCACCGCGTTCTCGAGCTCGACGGGGTTCAGGCCGGCGGCATAGAGCCCGCCGACAATGGCGCCCATGCTGGTGCCCGCGACCACATCCGGCCGGATGCCCAGCGCCTCGAGCGCCTGGATCACGCCCACATGGGCAACCCCTGCGGCGCCGCCTCCGCCCAACACCAGGCCGATGCGCGGACGCTCGGATGTCTCCGTGGCTTGGGCTGCCACTGTTGCGCTCAACAAAAGACCGAACAGGGCCCATCGACTTCTGACACCCGTTCTGAGCCAGCCCACAAGGCAAATCATATTGCCACTCCTTGCCATCCCCGAGATCTGCACTGCGCAGACTAGGCGCGCGCAGCTCGGCACGCGACCGCAGACAGCAACGTGATGCCCGATATTGCCCGCGGTTCCATATCGCGTGCCGGAGCGCGTGCGGGCAGCCGTCTCAGGTTGCCCCAACGACGCGTCCAGGCCTTGCAAAGGGCCCGGTGCCCACTGCATATGACTTGGACCAGAGGCCAGGAGGCACCGATGAAGGCGCACACCGCATCCATGATCAACGCTGTTGTGCTGATCGCCTGCTCGGCTTGGGCCTATCTTGGCGGCGCCGGGTCGCTCACCGCCCTTATCCCGGCGGGCTTCGGCGTGGCGCTCTTGGCCTGCCATGGCGGCGTCAGAGCCGAGAACAAGGGGATCGCCCACATCGCCGTGGTGCTGACGTTGGTGGTGCTCATCGCGCTGGTCATGCCGCTGAGGGGAGCGCTCGGCCGGGGCGACATGCTTGGCGGTGTCCGGGTCGGTCTGATGATGCTGACCTCGGCGGTTGCAATGGTGTTCTTCGTCAAGAGCTTTGTCGATGCGCGGCGCAGCCGGATGTGATCTGAGCGAGGGTCGGGCGATGGCCCGACCCCGTCTGTTTGGCCGGCGGCTGGCGCCTAGGCTGGGTTAGGCGAAGAGGTAATCGGCCTCGGAGAGCTCGGCAAGATCGGTGCTGAAGAGCCGCAGGCTGTCCCCACCGCCCAGATCGAAGCTGAGCAGACGGCCCTCATCGGTGGCCACCGCCTCGAGATCGGCAAAGCTCGTGACGCCGTCGACGGACAAGGCCAGACGATCGGACCCGCTTTGGAAATCGAACACCGTGTCCACGCCGTCGCGGGTGGCAAGCAGGAACAAGCAGGAAGGTGTCGCCACCCGCCGCACCGATTAGCAGCTCATCGCCCGTGCCGCCCGCAATCGTGTCCGCACCGGTGCTGCAGTGCAGGATGTTCCGCTCCTCGCCCCCTGAAAGCACGTCATTGCCGGAGCCACCGAACAGCCGATCGGTGCCGGCGCCTCCCTTGATCGCATCCCAACCGATGCCGCCAAAGACGAGGTCTCCGCCCGCACCACCCGTGACCAGATCACCCGCGCGACCGCAAAAAGCGGTCGCCGCCCGCGTTGAGGGTGGTCTCGACGGCCAGGTTCACATGGATCTGCGCGATCTGGGCGCCGGGTTGCGTAAAATCCGCAGCGATCGGATTGATGAAGGCGCCGGCCGCATTGGTGCCGCCCAAAATGATCTGGTCGCCATCCGGGTTGCCGAGCGAGCCGTTGAAGTCCGGATGCAGCGCCACCACACCGTTCTCGTCTTCGCCGGTGTTCGGCCCCTCTTGGTTGATGAAGGCCGCATCCATCTCGGTGTTCACCTCGGTGCCGGCGTCATAGACGCGCGCGCCGGTGATGGTGGAGGTGCGCGCGCCAAGGAAGCGACCGCTCTCGGAGAACAGCTGCACCGCCTCGTTCGTGCCGATGAAGGCGTCGTTCGAGGGCAGGATCATCGCCGCATAAGAGACGAACCCGTTCGACGTGGCATCCACATCGATGAGGTCCAAGGTGCTCTCGAGGGTCGCCACAGGCCCGCCCTCACCGGTCACCACAATGCCCTGGCTCTCGGAATCGGCGGCGCGCCGCTCATCGGCCAAGATGGTGGCCGCACCGTCCTCGGCCAGCTGCTCGAGCCCGGGCGAGGCGGCCGCGCCCGTGTCGAACCAGACAAATCGGATGGGTGGGTAGCTCGCGCGCCTTGCGGCGCGGTTGGGGTCATAGTGCTGAGAGATCTGTCTCTTGGCGAAGGATGTCTTTCAGGTTCACGGCGTGAGCGACGATGGAA
>JBCCZI010000202.1:0-4077 GCA_039187815.1 Pseudomonadota bacterium
TGCGCAAAGCTGCCGAGCGAACCGTCGAGGGCCTATGGCACGCCATCGGCAGGCTCATCGACCTCATCACGCCAAGCGAGACCGCCAACTTCTTCACCGCCGCAGGCTATGAGCCAGATTGATCGGGAAACGCTCTAGTCCAGCTGTTCGTCGGACAGGCCGCCAAAGAACAAGCCCGCGCCGATCGCATCAGAGGTCAGGTCGATGTTCTCCTGGCTCTCCGAGAACGCCAACAAAAGCTCCTCGCGCGCAAATCCGTTGCCGAGGGCCTCGATCCAGAATTGGCGTCCGCTGTCATCGGGCACGCGACCGACCACGTTCAGATAGAGCGCATCGACATAGGCTGTGTCTTCGGGCATCTCGCCATAGCGATCGGCAAACTCGACGCTGTCGACAAAGGCCCGGGCCATGGCGAGGTCAGCCAGCCCGTCCCGTTTGGCGGTTTGCCAAAACAATACGCCTGCATCGGCGCCGCGGCCAAAGGCAGCTTGGTACAGCCGAGCGGTGAAGCCGAGACCCGATCCCTCGGTGTCGATCGCCAACACGCCATCGTCGAAGACCACGTATTCGATCTCGCTCAGGTCATCGCGAGTTTCAGGATCGGAGGCCGTGGCAATCATGACCGCGGCGTCCTCGACGGTGACGACCGATCCCGCATGGGGTTGATCGGCAAAGGCGATGTCGAACCCGTCGCCGCCGGTGATCAGATCCGAGCCTGATCCACCCGTGATGGCGTCGTCCCCGCCCCCGCCGTCCAAGGTGTCGTCCCCGGCCCCGCCGTTCAGCGTCTCGATGCCCGACGTGCCCGAGATCGCGTTGGCAAGATCGTTGCCGAACACCTCGACCGGTTCGGGGGAATACACCATCGCCAAATTCGCCAGGCGGGAGTCCATCTCGTGCACCATCGGCGCGCCGTCTTGGACGCCATAGGTGCGCTGGGCCCCGTCAATGTCATCGGGCCGGAGTTCAGTCTTGAGCTCCTCGGGCACAACGCGCGCGTTCATCACAGCATCGGCCACATCCGTATGGGCGAGGCCGATACTGTGCCCGATCTCGTGCAGCAGGAGGTGGAAAAGGTGATCATAGCTGCCATCCGGCTCGCGGATCGATAGTTGCCCTGTACGGACCACCAGAACATCGCCAGTATGCCCTGTGGTGCCCGGGAAGAACGCAGCCCCCAGATTGAAGCGCTCGACCGGATTGCCGAGAAACACGCGGATATCACCGCTGCGTCCCGCGATGCTCGAGTTTCCGTCGTCCTCGACTTGGATGAACTCGACATTGGCGACCGCCGACCACATGGCAAAGGCCTCGCGCAGCAAGACCGAGATGTCGAAGCCGAAAAACTCCTCGAAATCAAAGGAGCGGTCGTTGTTCTCAAAGATCGAGATGTCGACGCCGGCGGTGCCGACGCTCCAGGTGACCGTGCCGCCGGCGGTCCCGAGATCGCGGTCTCCCCATTTTAGGCCGCTCGGAACCCCGCCGGTGCCAACGGGGATCTCATCATCCGTCGCTGTGGCAAACAGGCAGGGCCCGGCGCCAGCCGCACAGATATGGCACATTGCGCAATCCTCGCGAAATTGCCGTGATCGTATCAGTCTGGGTTCGGGACGCCCACCACCTTGTCGTGGTTGTTAACGCCGCGGGCATGGCGATCTTCCGCCGCGGCAAGCTCTTCGGGCCCTGCATGCTCTCGTATCAACGCCATGGTGCCCGCTTCGATGCGTTGCTCGACCTCCCCGAGGAAGTCTTCGAGAGACAGGCCCGGCGGGATGGGCTCGAGCACCTCAAAGGCGCCGGTCGCTCCGATCGTCTTCTTCCAGCGGCGCTGAGGCCATACGACGCCGAGCGAGACGGCGATGGGATAGGCGGGGACACCCAAGGCCGTGTAGATATGTCCGGCCCCACGCCGATACCGCTCGCGCGCGCCAAGTTTCATCAACTCGCCTTCGGGATAGATGATCATCGGACGCCCCTCGGCCAGAACCCGCCTGGCCCCCTCGACCACCTGCTGCGTCCGCCCTTGGGGGCCCGCATCGACCGCCACCATGACAACCCCGAGCTTGTCCATGATCGGGCCAAAGAACGGATAGCGGCGAAGCTCGGCCATGGCGACGGCGGAGGTGTTGGGAAAGAGTGCACCGAGCAGGACGACATCCAACTCGCTCTGGTGCTTGGCGACAATCAGCCGGGCGCCCTCGGTGGGCAGTCGTTCGAGGCCGCGGATCTCGAGCGTGCTGCCGAGGATCACCCTCACGGCCGCGATAACGGTCTTGCCCCAGCGGTGGATCACCCGCTGCATCGCCTCTCTGGTCGACAGCTTGGCCAGCACATAGCAGGCCATCGCCACGCCGAACGTGTAGGCGTAGAAGAACAGATTGAACACGAGCACGCGAACAGCAGTCATTCCGGAACCTCAGGAGCCGTGGCCAGCACGGACCGCGCATCGGCGCTGTCGCGGTCCATCTGGATGATCAGGCTCTCGACCGTGTCGAAGCGCGCCTCGGGGCGCAGGAACGCGATGAGCGCGGCCGAGATGCTTGCGCCGTAGAGATCTCCTGAGAAATCGAAGAGATGCACCTCGAAGTTTGGGCGGTTGACGCCAAAGGTGGGGCGCTCGCCGATGCTGGCGACCCCGTCATAGCGGCCCGCATGGGGCCCGTCGTGCACCGTCACCCTCGACGCATAGACGCCAAAGCGCGGGGTGAGTTGCAGTCCGAACGCCAGATTGGCGGTGGGATAGCCCAGATCGCGTCCGCGTTGGTCGCCTTGGCTCACAGGCCCTGAGACCGCATGCCACCGGCCGAGCGCGCAGGCCGCGGTGGCGCAGTCCCCCTCCGCCAGCGCCGCTCGGATGGCTGTCGAAGACCAAGTCCCATCGCCATGCATGGGCTCGACCGAGACGCCAAAGCCCAAGCGCTCGCCCAGCGCGCGCAGCCGCTCGGGGGTCCCGGCCCGTCCCTTGCCGAACCGAAAATCCGACCCGATCACCACATGCAGAACGCCGAGGCCTTTGGCGAGGACCTGTTCGGCAAAGCCATCGGCCTTCATCCCTGCAAGCGCAGCGTCGAAATTGATCTCGAAGACGCGATCGACGCCCAAGCTCTCGAGCGCACGGGCCCGTTCATCCTGCGTGGTCAGGCGAAACGGCTTGGTCTCGGGCTGGAAGAGCTGGCGCGGATGGGGCTCGAAGGTCACCACTCCCAAAGGCGCGCCGGGCACGGCGGCCGCGGCCCGGCGAATAAGCGCATGATGCCCGCGATGCACGCCATCGAAGTTTCCAAGGGCCACGCTTGCCCCCCGTGCGGCCGGGTCTTGTCCGGTCCAGCTCCGGAAGATCTTCATGTCCCGTCCCCGCAGAGAGGCGCGGGACATGGGTCCCGATCAGCCTCGGCTCAATCTAGCGCTCGGGTCGGCGCGAGCACGACGGCCTGACCTCGGAGCACCGCCTTTTCGCGCACGGTGGCGATGCAATCAAGGGTCACCCTGCGATGGCGCAGATCGATCTCGGTCACGGTGACCGTTGCTGTCACCGTATCGCCCGGGCGGACGGGGCGAACGAATTTCAGGCTCTGCTCCAGATAGATCGTCCCGTGGCCGGGAAGCTGCTCACCAATCACGGCCGAAAAGAGGGCCGCCGTTAGCATGCCGTGCGCGACGCGGCCTTTGAAGATCGAGTCGCTTGCATAGGCATCGCAGAAGTGCACGGGATTGCGATCGGTCGATACGGTACCGAAGAGCTCGATATCGCGATCGGCAATGGCCTTGTCCAGCGAGCGGCTGAGGCCGATTTTCAAGTCTTCGATTGGGATCGTGCCCCGGTGAACCACATCCAGCATCGCGGTCGCCTTCTTTCTGCGCGGATGCCCTTTGGTACCGGAGAAAACAGCAAAACGCAATTATATTGCGCAACATAATTTCTTAAAAGCGGACAAGATCAGCGTATTGTTGCTGTGCTGCAACGCAGCAATCCCTGGGTCAGCGCAAGAAAGGAATGGCGAAGGCGGGCGATTGCCCCTCTCGCTCAAGATAGCGTTCGAGAAGGGCCGGGTCGGGGCGATTGGAGTCCGCACCAAA
>JBCCZI010000203.1:0-4022 GCA_039187815.1 Pseudomonadota bacterium
GCTGAAGGGAGAGATCGTCTTTTCGCTCCGCGAGGCCCAGATCCTAATCGAGCAGTGGCGGCGCCACGACAACACCGTTCGACCTCACAGCGCCCGTCGCCACCGGCCACCTGCCCCGGAGAGCTTCATCCCGATGGACCAGAGGCCGGTCAGGCACCAACAGTTTGAGTGGACCACCTCCTGGGGGCCCTCCAACGACGGCCCTTGGCTCACCTCAAAGATCGCCCGGATCTTCTCCACCCACTCCGCACGCCTGGCAGCGCGCTCGGCTCTGTGGGGCGCCAAGGACCCGGCACAGGAAACGGATCGAAGGGATGCTCGACGGAGGGGTGCACTGCCGATTTAGCGGCGTTCGCCCTGGCCGTCCGTTTCGGCATGGGCTTTCCCTTCGGCTTGCGCCGGGAGATGCGACTGACCTTGCCGATCCGGGCGAGGACCTGCTTGTTCTCGGCGGAATGGTAGGCGCTGTCGGCCCAGACGTTGGAGGTTGTGTTGTTCGGGTCGATTAGTCCTTCCCGCAACCGCGCCCCGTCATGCGCCGCGGCGTCGGTGACCTTGGCGCGCCGGATGACGCCGTGCCTCCGGTCGATTGAGATGTGGCTCTTGTGGCCAAAGGCCGCGATGGCGATGTCGACCCGCGGCCTGCCGTCGGCGGCGGGCTTCGCCTTCGAGAATGTCACCGTCCAGCGCGCGTCGACGTCTTTCTGTCGCGCCTTGGCGGGCGTCTCGGGACAGATCTCGGCGGCGGTCTCACCCGCCTTGATCCGAGCCTTTTTGGCCTCCGTGTTCCTCTGGCGGGGCAGCGCCACCAGCGTGGCGTCCGCGATCTGCCCAGCCATCGGCGGGTAGCCCGCCTCGGTGATCGCCCGGTCCAGCCGCGCGAACAACGCGTCGAGCGCGCCCGCCGCGATCAGCGCCTTGCGGACATCGCGCAGCGATAGGCGCGGGGTGTGAGAAGAGCGTGTTCGCATCCGGGACGGCATCGCCGGGGCCGAGCCCGCAGAAGCGCATGCAGCTCAGCCGATCCGCGCCGAGGTAATCTGTCTGCGCCGGCGACAGCCCGTGCATCGCCTGCAGCACCAACATCCGGAACTCCAGCACCGGGTCGAACGGCGGGCGGCCGCCCTTGGAGCGGTCCCGTCGCCGCACAGCCGCGTCCAACTCGCCGCGGAAGATCTCAAAGTTCACCATCGTGCCGAGCTTCTTCAGCGGATAGCCCTGCGCCGACAGCTCCCGCAGCCGCTCCTCCATGTCCCAGAACCCCGGCTGCCGTCCCTCCATCTCCGTTCCTCCCGCCTGTGCCTCAAGCGGATGGGATCATGCCAATTACGTCAGCGCCAGTCTGGTTTCCGGAGGCGTCCACGCGCCTGCCCGAGCGGCCAAAGCCCCAGGGGCAGGCGCGTCCTGTGCGCCAGTCGTGGTTGTCGTGAGCGCTAGGCGCTCATCGCTTCTTGGTCAAAGCAGTCCTGTTGCGTCGCCGCGATCAGACCGCGGCGCGAGAGCTGTCCCCATGGCGTGACAACATCGATCGATGCCTGAAGCCCGGGGTGCGGCAGATGCACCATTCGGCATCCGGTGTGGCGCCGGATCACAGGCACCAGTACATCCGGCACCAAAGCCGGGCGCTTGGTTTCGTTCATGATCCGGGCCGTCGTGACCGCGCCCGTGACGCCGGTCATATCGCCCAAGCCATCGCGCTCCTTGCCGAGATAGCGCTTGACCTGGCGAGCCATGCGGGGATTGAGATCCTCGAGCAGCAGGCAATCCGATGGGACACTCTCCCAGCTGTCCACCCGCTCTTCCGCTTCGGTGTCGTCGGCCTCCGGGACCGCCAGGACCATGGCGTAGGTTCCAACCTGCACATGGTCCGAGCGCTCATCATCGACCGAGCCGTCGATCAAGCCCACCACCGCATCGCGGCTGCGGACGGCGTCGATGACCGCAGATCGCTCGCAGATCTCGTAGGACAAGCTGGCCGGCTTCAAGAGATTGCCGAGCCCCAACATCCAGCTGCCCGACAAAGCCTCGGCAAACGAGCGCTGAAACAGGATCCGAGTCGAAGCACGCCGGCCACTGCTCATTTCGGCGATTCCGCCGAGTTCGCTGTCATACCCGGTGATGATCCGGGAGAATGTCTCGGCGACGAGTTGCCCGGTCTCTGTGACCTCTGCCTTGCGCACGGTTCCGCGGCGCTCGAACAGGGCACATCCTATGGTCTCCTCGATTTCGTTGATGATGATGGATGCCGCGGGCTGGCTGATGCTCTCGCGGATCGATGCGCGCGTGAAGCTACCCTCCTCGACGGCGGCGAGGTAGATCCGCATCTTGCGAACGCTGATATTGTTCAAGGCGACACACGGCGGTAGCGGCGAATGGCCCGGAAGAGAGCCATCGCCTCGGCCTCTTGAACATCGAGCGATGCCAGTTCGACCGCGTCGCTCTCCCTGCCTTGCAGATAGAACGCAAGGGCGAGGTTTTGTCGAGCGACGGCGTTGTCGAGCTCCGAGCCCGCCAGATCGGTGAGCAGACCCTCCGCATCGTCGTAGTCGCCGCTCAGAATCAATGAGAGCCCAAGATTGTTCCGGCTCTTCGAGGATGTCGGATCGGCCGCGAGCGCCCTGCGATAATAGCTCTGCGCCTCGGCATGATTGCCTTGCAGATCATAGGCCACCCCGACGCCGTTCAGGGCAATGGCGTTTTGCTGATCGCGGCTCAGCACGTCTCCAAAGCCGACCAGGGCGCCATCTGCATCGTTCTTCGCCAGCGCGATGCGGCCGAGACCGATTGCGCCCTCGTCTTTGGCGCCCAGGCTCGCAGCGGCTGCATAGGCGCGCTCGGCCTTGAGAAAAGCATAGCTGCGCAGATAGCTGGCGCCGAGCGCGAGCTGGACCTCGGCCGACCCCACATGGGACGCATCAACTCCGTCGTAGACGCTGTAGGCGCGGGCATACTGACCATTGTTCAGGAATTGTTCGGCGAGTCTCAGCTGCGCGTCATAGCCCACGGGCTGAGCTCCGGTCAGCTCGCAAGCCGCCAGACTTGCAACTGTTCCTAAGGTCGCGAGGGACCTAAATGCATAGTGGGTCATCTGATCTATACCCCCCAGTTTTTTTCTTTACGGAAACGAGCGCAAAGGCCGCCGGACGATGAGAGTCCAGCCGTCTTCGCGCTGGCACAGACGCGGTGCTCACTGAGCAAAATAGAACTGCTCTTGCTACGCCTGAAAATATTGAGAGCGCTTGCATTTGAGTGTCAACATCTCAATTTCAATCAGCGCCGATAAGGATTGCTTATCGGATTATGCTTCTTGAAATAGTCTGCAACAATCAAACGGCCTCTGTCGGGGGGACGAGATTCGCGGTCCGGTTAACCACCTGAAAACGCGCCCAAACCGCCATCAAAAAACGGCAAACGGGCGAAGTGGTGAGATCACGCCAAAAGTACGGAAATCCGTTCCACGACCTAGAAATGTTGCCGATCTGACAACGTTTGGCGCTGTGTTACACTTTCTTCACCGGTACCATCAGTCAGATAGACCGCTGAGCGCGCCAGTCAACCGCGCAAGCGCAGCGAATATAGATTCGGTTAACGAGTAATCATTGCACAGTATTTGTGCATACGCCGAGGCATGGGTGAAGATCCTCACTTCATCCATGGATGCTCGGCCAGAGGGTGACCTATGTCTTTTTGGCGGAAGGGGTTCCGGCGGGCCTAGGGGCTTGGTTCAAGATAGCTTTCGGAAGGGGGCTGGCTTGGCGCGAGAGCTGATGTCGGGTGCGGAATGGGCGTTCTTCGAGCCGTTCATCGAGCCGTTCATCGTGGCGATCCGTCGACTGAACGGGCGAAAGCCAGCGGACCATCGTCGCGTGCTGGACGGCGTCTTCTGGATCGCCCGCACCGGAGCGCCATGGCGCGATCTGCCTGAGGCGTTCGCCACGTGGGGGTCGGTCTATCGCCCGTTCAGACGCTGGGCGCTGGCCGGGCCCTGGCAGACGATCCTCGAGGGTCTCGACGACACCGAA
>JBCCZI010000204.1:0-3740 GCA_039187815.1 Pseudomonadota bacterium
CATAACCCCATGCCACCGCATCATGGCGCGCCGTGCCCCCGCGCGCCTGCCACAGCCCGCCCAGTACTGGATAGCGCGGGCCTTCGATGTTGATGATCGGGCAGTGCTTCTTGACCGCCTCGGGGCTGACAAGCTCGGTCTCGATCCCGGCCAGGCGGTTGGCATGGGCGGTGCGCTTCATCGCGCGCAGCTCGTGCTCGGTCTGGCACAGCATCATCACGCCGCGCGGGCTGAACATGATGTTGAAGTTCAGCTGTTGGCTCAGATCTTCATAGAGCCCGCGCGACAGCTCGTAGATCGCGGCGGAGGCCGGCTGCAGATAGTTCGACCGGATGATCGTCGTGTTCCGCCCGGTGTTGCCGCCGCCGAGCCAGCCTTTCTCCAGCACCGCGACATTCGTCACGCCGTGGTTTTTGGCGAGGTAGTAGGCGGTGGCCAGCCCGTGGCCCCCGGCGCCGACGATCACAACATCGTAATGGGGTTTGGGGTCCGGATCGGGCCAGGCGCGCTCCCAGCCTTTGTGATAGCGCACGGCCTCTCGGGCGACGGCAAAGGCGGAATAGTGCTGCATCTTCGGCTCCTCCGGGCGCGGGACCGCTCCCGCAGCAGTGTGGTGCATAGGCGCCTTTCCGGCAAGCGTGCTGCGGGAATCCGTCCCTTTGGCCCGCCCATGCGACATCGCTGCGGGCTGGGTCGACCGATCCGGCGGACCCGCCGCATTGCCCCGAGGCTGGCGCATGGCTACCTGTGCCCAAGGAGAATCGCATGGGTGTCTTTTACGCAGTGGCGGGGGCGATGGCGGTGCTGGCGGTGGGCGCCGTTCTCGTGCCGTTGCTGCGCGGCGGTGCGCGCGAGATCAGCCGAGCGGCGCGCGACGCAGCGGTCTACCGCGATCAACTCGCCGAGCTCGAGCGCGATGTGGAGCGCGGGGTCCTCAGCGCCGAGCAGTCCGCGGGCAGCCGGGCCGAATTGGCGCGACGGCTGATCGCGGCCTCGGCGCGGGCCGAGACGACCGAGGCCCTGGGCCCGGCGCCCCGCCCCGTCAGCCGGTCTCTGGGGCTGATCGGGCTGGTGGCGCTGCCGATCGCAGCTCTTGCCCTCTATGGCGGGCTCGGCACGCCCAGCCAACCGGATGCCCCCTACGAGCAGCGCCCGTTGGCGGAACAGCGGGCCGGGCTGGCGAACATTCCCGGACGGCAGATCCGACCGAGCCAGGCCGACGCCGAGGCGGAGATCGCGCGCAATGGCGGGCTGCCGGTGGCGCCGCCGAACGTCGAGGAAGACGCGCTGTTGAACCAACTGCGCGGCGTCCTTGCCGAGCGCCCACAGGATATCGAGGGCCGGCTTTTGCTGGCCAATGCTCTGATGCGCCGCGGCGCGTACGCCGAAGCCGCGGGTCTGTTCGAGCAGATCGCCGCTCTCCAGGGCCCGCGCGCCGATGGCACCGTCTTTGCGCGCCAAACCGAAGCGATGGTGCTGGCCGCCGGCGGCTATGTCTCGCCCGAGGCCGAACGAGCCCTGGCGAACGCGCTCCAGCTGGCGCCCGAGTTTCCGGCGACCCGCTATTTCGCCGGTCTGGCATTGGCCCAGCGCGGCGATTTTGACCGGGCGATCGCCATTTGGGAACGGTTGCTGCGGGACAGCCCGCGGGATGCGCCCTGGCTCGCTTCGCTCGAGGTCATGCTGACCGATGCGCGGCTCGCCCGCAGCCGGGGGCCGTTTGCCGGCCAAGCGGCCCCGCCCGGCACCCCGACGACGGCGCCGGGCCCGAGCGCCGGAGACATCGCAGCGGCCCAGGATCTCACGCCCGAAGAGCGCCAGGCGATGATCGGCGACATGGTCGCCCGGCTCGAGGATCGCCTGACCACCGAGGGCGGCGAGCCCGAGGAGTGGCTTCGCCTGATCAATGCGCGCTTGCAGCTCGGCCAGCGCGAGCAGGCCCGGCGCGCCTATGCGTTGGGGGCAGAAGCGCTCGACGGCAGCGCCGCCAGCTTCCTCCGCGAACAGGCGCTGGTTCTGGGCGTGATCGAGGAATGACCCCCGCCGCCATCCATGACGATGTCTCGCCGCTCGCTGCGGTCTCGGGGCCGCTGATGGGCCTCGATCTCGGGACCAAGACCATCGGTGTCGCGGTGTCGGACGGGCTGCGCCTGACCGCGACGGGGCTCGAGACCATCCGCAGGCGGCGCTTTGGCGAGGATGCGGCCCGCCTTGGGGAGATTGCGGCTGGTCGAGGCCTGGTCGGGATCGTCCTCGGCCTGCCGCTGAACATGGATGGCAGCGCTGGCCCCCGCGTCCAGGCGACCCGCGCCTTTGCGCGCAACCTCGCCGGCGTCTTGCCGCTGCCGATAGCCTTTTGGGACGAGCGCATGAGCACCGCGGCCGTCGAGCGCACGCTGATCGCGGCGGATTCCTCCCGGAAACGTCGCTCGGAAGTCATCGATAAACTGGCGGCGGCTTATATCCTGCAGGGCGCGCTTGATCGCCTCGGCATGGCCGGGGGACATCGCGCGCCGTAGCGGGGCTCGGGAGCCGGCATGGACGACACGACCAATGGCAACGTGACAGACGACGAGACCGTCTGGCAGCGCGACGAGATTGCCTCGCCCTGCGTAAAGCTCTGCATGTTGCACCCGGAGGCGCGGATCTGCGTCGGCTGCTACCGCACCGGTGACGAGATCGCCCGCTGGTCCGCCTACACTCCGGAAGAGCGCGCCCGTCTGATGGCCGAGCTGCCCAAGCGGGCCTCGCGCCTTGGCACCCGGTCTGGGGGGCGGGCAGGCCGCAAGGCTTGGCGTCGCTGAGCGCCAGCAGCATCTTTAGACACTAATTGGTAGTGTCTCAGTTTGAAAATTCGCTGGCTAAGCAAAGGGGGTGACATGAGGGCACTCTGTCACGCCCTTGCGGCATTGCGGCAAACGCAACATATCTGCTGCAAAGCGTGGAACGAAATGTCAACGTTTTTCAACCGGGTTATCCACAATCAATCCCCGGACAAAGGGAGGCAAGCATTCCAGGCGAACGCTGGGAGGATGTTAATGCCGAAAGGACCACAGGGCCAGAAGCGCCCGGCGGACGTGATCGGCAATGCGGTCATGGTCGCCAAGATCGCCACGGGCGAAATCGAGGACACCAAATACAAGCAGCCTGCCAAGGTGAAGTCTGGCAAGGCCGGTGCTGTTGCGCGTGTGGAGAACACGACGCCAGAGGAGCGCAGCGAGATCGCGAAGAAGGCTGCAAGCGGGCGGTGGGGCTGATGGCAACCTCAATGGAGCTTGCAAACGAGTTCCTCAAGATGCCGGGAGCAAAAGGTCGGCTGACGCAAATGCACCTACAAAAGTTGGTGTATATCGCGCATGGATGATCCTTAGCCCTTCGCAACAGGGGTATTTCGACAGACAGAATAGAGGCATGGGATTACGGCCCCGTGTATCTTGAGCTTTACGAGCACACGAAATATAACGGACGACAGCCCGTCAACGATCTCATCAAGCCTACGGACGGCAATCCGCTCGCGTTCTTTGGGGGTAAGAACGTGAGCGAACCGTATTGCGCCAATTTATTGAGCGATGAACGCCAGATAATTGAACGCGTTTGGCCTAGAGCGTTTCCCGGCCGGAGTGAATCGGAAGGGATTCCCCTGACGCTCCAAGCGTGGTTCGGTTTCCCGACGTAGATGTTGGGGCTGGGTATAGGCAAACCACGTTCCATGGATCTTCGCGCGCGGGCCTTGGCCGCCG
>JBCCZI010000205.1:0-3713 GCA_039187815.1 Pseudomonadota bacterium
CATCGCGTGCGAAGAACGCCGGCTTGATCGCGCTCAATGCGACGATCCGGGCCGACAACCGTGTTGGACTGGCCTATTACAGCCGCATGGGATTTCAGGACTATGCGGTGCGTCCAGCGGTTCCGCTGGCCGATGGATCGCCTGTCGACCGGATCAGCAAGCGCTTCGATCTGGGCTGAGCGATGCACCGCTTCGCCACCCTGCTCGATCGCCTGACGCTAACGCCGGCACGGCTCGGCAAATTGCGGCTGCTGCGGGACCATTTTGCCGCGGTGCCCGATCCAGACCGGGGCTATGCCGTTGCCGCCATCACACGGGATCTGGAGGTTGCGTCGGTCAAGCCGGCCATGCTGCGCACCTTGGCCGCCGAGCGCATCGACCCGATGCTGTTCGAGCTCTCCTATGACTATGTCGGTGACATGGCCGAGACCATCTCGCTGGTTTGGGGCGAAACCAAGCCCGACGAAAGAGGCGACCCGCCAAGCCTCGGCGCTATCATCACCGAGCTGCAACAGACCAGCCGTCAGGCCGCACCCCAGGCCGTGGCGGCCCTGCTCGACCGGCTCGACCCTCCGGGACGCTATGCGTTGATCAAGCTGGTGACCGGCGGGCTGCGCATTGGCGTCTCGGCCCGGCTTGCGAAACAAGCGCTGGCCGATTGGGGCGAGGTCGACGTGACCGAGATCGAAGAGATCTGGCATGGGCTCTCGCCCCCCTACACCGAGCTGTTCGCCTGGCTCGAGAGACGCGGCGACAAGCCGGTCATGGCGGCCCAGGCGCTCTTCCGCCCGGTGATGCTGGCAACACCCCTCGATCAAGACGACCTCGCTCAGCTCGACCCGCAGGCCTTCGCCGCCGAGTGGAAATGGGATGGCATCCGCGTGCAGGCCACCTCCGAGAACGGGATCCGCCGCCTGTATTCACGCACAGGCGACGATATTGGCCGGGCCTTTCCCGATCTGATCGAGGCCATGCGGTTCGAAGGCACCCTTGATGGCGAGCTTTTGGTGGCCCGCCCCGGCGCCGATGGGCCCGAGATCGGCAGCTTTTCAGACCTGCAGCAGCGGCTCAATCGCAAGACCGTGTCGGCCAAGCTGCAAGCCTCGCATCCGGTTTTCCTGCGCACTTATGATCTCTTGGCCGACGGCGAGGACAATCTGCGTGCCTTGCCCTTTGCCGAGCGGCGGGCGCGTCTTGAGGTCTTTGTCGCGCGGCTCGATCCGCAGCGTTTCGATGTCTCGCCTCTGGTGCCGTTCGCCAGCTGGGACAAGATTGCCGCCCATCGCAGCGCCCCGCCCCATCCCGTCATCGAAGGGCTGATGCTGAAGCGCCTCGACAGCGCCTATGTCCCGGGCCGCCCCAAGGGACCGTGGTTCAAGTGGAAACGCGACCCCTACATCATCGATGCCGTCCTGATGTATGCTCAGCGCGGCCACGGCAAACGCTCGAGCTTCTATTCCGACTACACCTTCGGGGTTTGGGATGGCGACGACACCCTCGTGCCCGTCGGCAAGGCCTATTTCGGCTTTACCGATGACGAACTGAAGCTGATTGACAAATATGTCCGCAACAATACGGTGGAGCGGTTCGGCCCCGTGCGCTCGGTCCGGGCTGAACCCGAGAGCGGTCTGGTGCTGGAGGTCGCGTTCGAGGGGCTGCAGCGATCCGGCCGTCACCGGTCCGGGCTCGCCATGCGCTTTCCGCGCATCAGCCGTTTGCGTTGGGACAAACCGCCCGGCGAGGCCGATCGTCTCGCAACGCTCGAAGATATGCTGGCAAAGATGGCAGGCCGCTGATCAGGTCTCGACAGCAGCGCCCGTACCCAGCGCTGCCGCATCCCGCAGCGCGCGGATGTTGGCGCCGTAGACGTCGGGCCGATCGACCGAGCCGCCGCGGAAGACCGCCGAGCCTGCCACCAGCACATCGGCGCCTGCGCAGGCGACCGGAGGCGCCGTCTCCGGTGTGATCCCGCCATCTACCTCGATATGGATCGGCCGCTGACCGACCATGGCGCGCGCGTCCCGCACCTTGTCCACGATCGAGGGGATGAAGCTCTGCCCACCAAAGCCAGGATTGATGGTCATGATCAGGATGAGATCAACCGCATCCAAGATGTGCTCGAGACATCCGAGCGGGGTCGAGACATTCAGCGCAACCCCCGCCTTCTTCCCCTCCGCACGAACCGATTGCAACGATCGGTGAAGATGCGGCCCCGCTTCGGCATGGACGGTGATCAGATCCGCGCCCGCCTTGGCAAACGCGCCCAGATAGGGATCGGCCGGTGAGATCATTAGGTGCACATCCATGAACGTCCTCACATGGGGGCGGATCGCCGCGACCACATTGGGCCCCATGGTGAGGTTCGGCACGAAATGACCATCCATCGGATCCACATGGATCCAGTCGGCACCTTGGGCCTCGACCGCGCGAATTTCGGCGCCGAGTGCCGCAAAATCAGCGGATAGGATGGACGGGGCGATCTTGGTGGCGCGATCGAACATCTGGATGGTCTCCAAGTGGCGGCTGCTCGTATTCCTAGCGGCCACGCGCGGCCTGGGAAAGCGTTGGAGCAGGCTGGAAACGTCATCCGCCGAGGTCTAGACAGAAACGACTGGATAGAAGGAGCCCACCCGTGCCGTACGTGTTCGAGCCGCCGAGCCAACCTGCCCTTCCCATAGCGGGATTGGACATGCAGTATCCCGTGCGCCGGGTCTACTGCATCGGGCGGAACTATGCCGCGCATACCCGCGAGATGGGCGGAGATCCCGATCGCGAGCCGCCATTCTTCTTTCAAAAGAATCCGGACAATCTCGATGCCTCGGGCACCTTTCCCTATCCGCCGAAATCGACCGATGTGCACCACGAGGTCGAGATGCTCGTGGCGTTGGGATCGGGCGGGAGGGATCTGAGCGTCTCAGCCGCGCTCGACCATGTGCATGGCTATGCGGTCTGCCTCGACATGACGCGGCGCGATCTGCAGGCCGAGGCCAAAGATCGCCGCCGCCCCTGGGAGATCGGCAAAGCCTTCGAGCGATCGGCACCCTGCGGGGCGCTTCGGACGGCCGGAGAGATCGGCCATCCAGACCGGGGCGCCATCGTGTTGGAGGTCAACGGCGCCGAACGCCAGCGCGGGGACCTGGCCCAGATGATTTGGTCGGTACCGGAGATGATCGCCTATCTGTCCGAGCATTTCACCCTGGCGGCCGGCGATGTGATCCTGTCCGGCACACCCTCTGGCGTCGCCGCGGTCACGCCTGGTGATCAGATGGAGGCCTCGATCGAGGGCATCGGTACGCTCTCGGTCACCGTCGTCTGAGTCTTTGGATCCCAGCGACTTTCTGCTCCGGTTGAGAGGAGGCCCGCGTCATGGAGGTTTGCCCGCCGGGGGCCGATCCCGCCCACGTCATCGTCATCGGCGCTGGCATCGTCGGGGTCGCCACGGCCATCCGCCTCCTCCAGGACGGGCGCCGCGTCACCTTGATCGATCGCAAGGGCCCCGCTGAAGGCGCAAGTTTCGGCAATGGCGGAGTGCTCGCCTCGGCGGCCATCGTGCCGGTTACGGTGCCGGGCTTGCTCCGCAAGGCCCCCACGATGCTGTTTGATCGCGACCAGCCGCTATTTTTGCGCTGGGCACATTTTCCGCGCCTGGTGCCTTGGCTCGCCCGATATCTCTCACACTGCACCGCCGCCGAGACGCGCCGCATCGCGGCGGC
>JBCCZI010000206.1:0-3658 GCA_039187815.1 Pseudomonadota bacterium
CGAACGGGTGCCCGATGGGATCACGCCGGGATTCGACGCCAATCCAGGCGCCACCTGGATGGACCTGGCGGAGCGCCACGACCAGGTGGCGCGCGGATTACGGCCGACGGCGGCAAGTGCCGAGCGCGCTTTGATCCAGGAGGCCCGGGCCCGCGGTCTTCGCGACGGCCGCGAGAGCATGGTCGTCCTCGATGCACGGAATGACCGCGTCGTCGATTGGAACCGAGGCGATGAGGACTCTGTCAGCATGACGGGGATCATGCGTGATGCCGCCCGTGACGGCCGACGTAACCTGACCCTTGTTCACAACCACCCTGGCGGTGACACGTTCACGCTCAGCGCGCCTGACTTTCAGGTCCTTCAGAGCCTGGACGGGCTCGAGACCATCGTCGCGGTGGGCCATGACGGGTCGATCTATAGGGCCACGAAGCAGAGCACGCAGTTTGTCATCGACGGCCGGCGGTTGAACGTCGAGAACCTGGCGCAGCTTGCATTCCGATTAACGTTGGGTGCGACAGAGAACGGCCAGGTCGATCGCGCGGATCTCGCCGAGGTGCATGCCTTCGTGGTGGCACGTTCCCTTCAACAAGGCGGTGTGATAGACTATCGACACGCCTTGAGCCTGCGCGCGAGCCAGCTCTACGCCCGGAACCGCCAGGTGATCGAGTATCTGGCCCTGCGCATTGCGGAGAGACTCGTTGGTTGACGTTCTGATCGAACCGCCCCGGGACATTTCGGAGGAGGGCCTTCAAGCGGCCCTCGATCGCGCGCGTGCCCGCCCGGCGGATGACCCGACGCGCCAGGCGCGGATCGATGCGGCCGAGGCCAACCTCCGGATCTACAGGCCAGGGCCGCTCACGCCGGAGGACGAGGCCATCCTCGCAGACCTTCAGAGCCTGCAAACCGGGTCATAAACGCTCGAAAATCGCGTCCTGGCGGGCCTTGCAGCCGCCCTACTCTCCGAATACCGCGTGAGCGCGCCGTCAAACACGTTTAACGGCGCGATTGCCTACTGGCCCTTATCGTCATACCCTACATCAAGACGGCCACCACGGGGCCGCTCCGGCGCTGTCACGGCGCCGTCGGTTTCCCTGCGATTCCGCGATCTGCCTGCGATCCACCTTCCGGGTGACAAATGTCACCCTGCAATCGGCGCGGCAACGCTGCGATGGTCGATCCCATGGCAAAGCGGATCACGGTCACAGCGAATGCATTCGGCGCCCCGCTCGAGGCGGAGGCGCCCGAGTGGATTGAGCTGATTCCGACCGGTTCGTTCCGGCTGCAGGACGGCCGCGGCACCTACCAGATCACCCGACCCGAGCAGCTGATCGCAGAGTCGTTCCGCGCGGCCGGCGACACCAAGCTCATGATCGACGTTGCGCACGCGACGGATCACGGAGCCTGGGCCGGTGATCTCGCGGCGGCGGGCTGGATGGCTGAGCTGGCCGTGCGCGATGGAAGGATCTGGGCCCGGGTTGAGTGGACCGAAAAGGGTCAGGAGCTGATCGAGAAGCGACTCTTTCGTCGGATCTCGCCCACCTTCATCGCCGACGAAGACAGCCGGGAGGTCGTGCGGATCCTGCGCGCGGGCCTCGTCAACGATCCTGCCATTCCACAACTCAAGCCGCTCGCGGCATCAATGGAGAGAACCATGGACCCTCAAACCCTGGAGGCGCTGGGTCTCAGCGCCGATGCCACGCCCGAAGAGGTCGCCGAGGCGACGCGCCTGATGGTTGCTGAGCATGACGCCGCGAATGCGCGCCTGGCTCAGATCGCGGCCAGTGTCGATCACACGGGCGATGTTGACGATGCGGCCGTCACGAAGATCTGCGCGAGCATCAAGGCGCCGCCGGATCCGAAGCACTTCGTGCCCATGGCAACGGTGCAAGAACTGCAGGCCGAGATGGCCGACATGCGCAAGGTCGTCGACGGCGTGAAGGCCGAGAAGATCACGGCGTCCGTCGATCGCGCGGTCGCGGCGGGCAAGATCCCGCCTGCGCTGCGCGACCACTACGAGGCCATCGCCGAGCAGGATCCCGACGCCTTCGATGCCCTGGTCAAGGACATGCAGCCGGTCGTGACGGCCGGCCGTACCCTGGCGGTCACGCCGGAGCGCAAGGAGGGCGAGCTGACGCCCGAACAGCTGAAGATGGCAGCCGCCTGCGGCGTGTCGCCGGAGGCCTTCGCCAAGACCCAGAAAGTCATCACCGCCGCAAACGAAGCGCGGCAGTAACCCGCGCGCCGTCGGGCGCGCCAGCACGGAGGGGCTGATCGATGCCCATGACGAAAAATGCGATGCCGGAACACCGCGACGGCATGGGCTTTAACGACGCGGTGAAAGCGGGCGCCGTCATTTTCAAGGGCGCAATCGTCGTCCTCGATGGCAACGGCTTTGCCATGCAGGGCAACACGATCGCGAACGGCGCGGCCAGCGCCCGCGGCATCGCCTTCGAGGGCAAGGACAACAGCGCCGGCGCCGATGGCGCGGTCTCGATCGAGCTGCGCCGCGGCTGCTTTCGGCTGAAGAACGCGGCCGGCGGCGAGGCGGTCACCCAGGCCGATATCAACGGCACCGCCTACGTGGTCGACGACGAAACCGTCGGCCGCACGAACCAGGCCGGCACGCTCATCGCGGCCGGCACCATCCGGGCCGTGGACGCCGGCGGCGTCTGGGTCGACTTCTGAGGAGAGCAGGCCATGGACATCACCCATGCCAACCTGGCCGACCTGAACACCAACTACACGGCGGTGTTCAATGAGCGGCTGACTGGAACCGAGACCACCTACGGCCGGATCGCCATGACGGTGAACTCGACCGGGTCGCAAAACACCTATCCGAGGCTCCAGGAAATGCCGGGCATGCGGAAATGGGTGGGTGAGCGGTTCGTGAACCGCCTGGAAGCCGACGGCTTCACCATCCAGAACGAGAAGTACGAGAACACTGTCGCGGTTCCCGTCGACACGATCGCCGACGATCAGTACGGCATCTATGCACCCCTCATGGGTGATATGGGCCAGACGGCGGCCGAACTGCCGGATGAGATGGTCTGGCCGCAATTGGCTGCAGGGTTCGACACGCTCGGCCATGACGGCCAGTACTTCTTCGACACGGACCACCCGGTCGAGGATGAGAACGGCGAAGAGCAGTCGGTTTCCAACTTCGGCGGGGGCGCCGGCACGCCTTGGTTCCTGATCGACACGACACGGGTCATCAAGCCGATTATCTTCCAGGATCGGATGGCAGCCCAAATCACGCCGAAGACGTCGCTCACGGACGACAATGTCTTCGAGCGCGACGAGTTTGTCTGGGGCGCCAAGCGGCGCTGCGCCACCGGTTTCGGGGCCTGGCAGTTGGCCTACGGCTCGCGCCAGACGCTCGACGAGGCCAACCTCGGTGCCGCGATATCTGCCATGCGCGAGATGCGCGGCCGGCGCGGGCGCAAGCTCAATCTGCGCCCGACGCTCCTGGTCGTGCCGCCGTCTCTCGAAATCACCGGGCGCAAGCTGCTCCTGGCCGAGATGAACGCAGCCGGCGCGAGCAACGTCGTGCGCGGCATGGTGTCGGAGCTGCACGTCGAAAACCGGCTCTGACGAATCCCGCGGGTTAGCTCAGCTGGTCAGAGCGCGGGATTCATAATCCCGAAGTCGGGGGTTCGAG
>JBCCZI010000207.1:0-3590 GCA_039187815.1 Pseudomonadota bacterium
GATCGGGATGGGCAGTGGCCAGATCGCGCGCGGCATCGACATGCTCGGCCTCTGCGGCCGCGATGTCGAGCGTCTCGGCATCTCCGAGAATGGCCTCGGTGAAGGACCCGCCCTCCGTCGTGCCAATCGGCGTGAAGTCCGGCACGCCCGCAGCAGCAAGATGCGCAGGGGTGAGCGAGCTCGCGGAAATCGTCAGGATCCCGGCACGCCGCCCCTCCGGAAGGAGACCGTTCACCGCGCCGACTTGGGCCAAGGACGACGCGAGCACGGGCACGGACACCGCCGCGGCGAGCTGCGCCTGAAACAGGACCAGGAAGCCGCAATTGGTCGTGATCCCGTCGACCCCATCCGCCTCGAGCCTTTTGGCGGCCTCAAGAAATGCAGGCAGCAGACCAGAGGCCTGACGGCGGACCACTCGTTCGGGTGAGGCATCGCGCACGACGTGGTAGTGGACCGGAAAGGGCCAGGTTGCGGCATTGCCCATATCGCCCGGGATCCGTGGAAAGCGGGCTTCGAGCATCAAGATCCCGACTGACGCGCCGTAAACCGCTTTGCCGCCTCGCACCCTCATGTCGTCCCTCTAATGTGGGGCACTGCCCGGAGCAAGTCGACCGTCACAGTGCATGCGCTCCGCTGGCCGGGCCCGCGACCCGACCTCCTCGCGAGGGGCCACACCGCGACTGGACGGCGTGAACTGCGGCGTCGCCGGCGGCGGCGAGCGTGCTTGACACCGTCTCCCCTGACTTGCCCAGATGCGGAGGCGGCGCAGAGGGAGCAGGGCATGGACGGACGCACAAACCGGCTAACCGGTGCAGAAGCCATGGTCGAGATGCTTGAGGCCTACGGGGTGCGCCACATATTCGGGCTCTGTGGGGATACGACGCTGCCCTTCTATGACGCGCTCGCCCGGCTGGATCACTCCATAGATCACATACTGACGCGGGACGAACGACACGCGGCCTACATGGCTGATGGTTATGCGCGCGTGACGGGGCGCCCCGGGGTTTGCGAAGGACCCTCGGGCGGCGGAGCGACCTACATCCTGCCGGGGGTTGTCGAGGCGGAGGAGAGCTCCGTGCCGATCCTGGCAATAACCACCGATGTGGCGACGACCGCGGCGGGGCGCTACCCGCTGACGGAACTCGACCAGGTCGGGCTTTTCCGCCCGCTGACCACGTGGAACGCAACGCTCGACACGGCTGCGTGCATGCCCGCCATGGTGCGCCGGGCCTTTCGCGAGATGACAACGGGGCGACCGGGCGCGGTGCACCTCGCGTTTCCGTTCGATGTGCAGAAGGCGGAGGTCGACCCGGCAGAGATCTGGGCCGATCCGCGCCACATGAGTTACCCGGCCGACCGCCCCGCGCCGGATCCGGCCGCCGTGCGCAAGGCCGCCGATCTTTTGGCCGAGGCTCGTGCAGCGCTCGTCATTTGTGGCGGGGGGCCGGTGCTCTCGGGCGCCGCGGCGGTGCTGGCCGACCTGGCCGATCTCCTCGATCTGCCGGTCGCCACGTCGGTCTCGGGCCAGGGCGCCCTCGCCGAGACCGACCCGCAGGCGGTTGGCGTTGTGGGCGCGAATGGCGGCGTTGCGGCCACGCGAGAGGTGGTGGAGGCCGCGGATCTCGTGATCTTTGTCGGGTGTCGGGCCGGCTCGGTCACAACCGAGCGCTGGCGCGCTCCAGCGCCCGGGACGCGGGTCATCCACATCGACAGCGACAGCCGGGTGATCGGGGCGAACTACCCGACCGACGTGGCCCTCACCGGCGATGCCCGGGCCTGCCTCGCGGCACTCCTGGAGGAAGCTCGGACGCGCGATCTTCCGGGCCAGGGCGGCCGCGCCCGCGCAGCGGCGGCCTGGGCCGCGAAGGAGGCCGCCTTCCGCCCGCTTGCCAACAGCACCGCGCGCCCGATCAAGCCCGAAGCGGTGATTGGGGCCCTGGCCGACACGTTGCCCGACACTGCGGTGATCGCCGCCGATCCCGGAACGCCGTGCCCCTACGTGTCCGCGCATTACCGGTGGCCGCGTTCGGGGCGGCACTTCCTGACCAATCGCGCGCATGGCGCGCTCGGATGGGCCCTTGCCGCAGCGATGGGGGCCAAGGTCGGCCGACCCGACGCTGAGGTCTGGGCCCTGATGGGCGACGGCTCCTTCGGGTTTTGCTGCGGCGAGTTCGAGACGATTGTCCGCCTCGGCCTGCCGATCAAAGGCCTGGTCTTCTCGAACGCAAGCTTTGGTTGGATCAAAGCCGGGCAAAAGACCGGGTTCGGCGCACGCTACCACAATGTCGACTTCAGCCGCACGGACCATGCCGCCGTGGCGCGCGCCTTCGGGGTCGCGAGTTGGACTGTCGAGGATCCGAGCCTCCTCCGCCAGACCTTGGCGGAAGCGCAGGCGCATCCCGGACCGACACTCGTCGACGTGATCGCAGAGCCATTGCACGAAGCCGCAGCGCCGGTGTCCGAATGGGTGGCTTAGGCGCCGGCGTGCGCGCGGTCGGAGCGGGACTGGCCGGCCGCCAGACGCAATGGTCCGGTCCTCACACCGCCTGTCCCAATCGGGCTGGCGCGGCATGAGCGACCTCGATCAAACCATAACGGACATGCGGGTCTGGCACCTCAGCCTGCCCGTTCGATCCGTGCGAGACCATGGCATCGGACGCGTTGCCGGACACTGCGAAGTGGTCATCCTCCGCCTCCGTGCGGAGGGCGGCGCCGAAGGGTTCGGCGAGGCGGCCGCATGGGCACCATTTACCGGGAGCCCGGAGGCCTCGCGCGCGGCGCTAGAGCGCTATGTGCGCCCCGGGGTTGTCGGCCAGCCGGTGGCGGCCCGGGCTCGGATGATGGCGAATGCGGAGCGCGCGGTTGCGCATGCGACCGAGGCAAAGGCCGCGCTTGAGACGGCCCTCCTCGATCTTGCGGGACGGATCGTCGATGTCCCGGTGGCAGACCTCCTGGGCGGCGTGACGCAACCCGAGATCCCGCTGTCGGTCTCGCTCGCCGACCCTGACTGGGGGGCCGACCGAGCGCTCTTGGCCGAGCTCCGCGCCGACGGGATCGGCATCGTGAAGCTCAAGGCCGGGGTGGGCGACGAGCGCTTCGACACGGAGCGCCTGGAGTGCCTGCGTGCCGATTTTCCCGAGATGCGCCTCCGTGTCGACTACAACCAAGGCCTCGCCCCGTCGGAGGCCACCGAGCGCGTCCTCGCCGCCGCGCAGTTTCGACCGGACTTCATCGAGCAGCCCGTGCGCGCGGATCTCTTTGCCCTGATGTCGGAGCTTCGGCGGCGCTGCCCGGTTCCGCTCCTCGCGGATGAGAGCGTGTTTGGACCGGAGGACATGCTTCGTGCGATCGGCGAGCAGATCTGTGACGGCGTCTCCATCAAGATCATGAAGTCGGGGGGGCTCACGCGCGCACAGACTGTCGCGCGCCTCGCCGATGCAGCGGGGTTAAGCGCCTATGGCGGCGATATGTTTGAGACCGGGCTCGGCCATCTCGCAGGTGCACACATGATTGCCGCAACACCGGAAATCGGGCTTGGCTGCGAGTTCTACCAGTCGCGGTACTATCTGTCCGAAGACATCCTCGAGGCC
>JBCCZI010000208.1:0-3588 GCA_039187815.1 Pseudomonadota bacterium
CCTCGACGGCCGCGAGAACACGGAGACGAAGATCGAGGGAAAGCGACTTCGACATGCCTGCCGACCTCCTCCTCCGGCAGACAGTCCGAAGCAGACCCCGCGCCCAAAGAAAACCCCAACCCAACCCAGCCCAATCACCTCTAACCTCGCTCTAGGATCGCGGCACCACCTTTTCGAGCCTCAGCATGTCGCCGACCGGGATGTCATGGGCCCCCATCGCGGGCGCGGTGTCCGGCACTGCTTTCAGCCGCAAAACCTCGACAAATCCGCCCGGGCAGAGCTCGGCCAGCGCAACGCCACGGCGCTGAGAGAAACGCAAGGCCGCCAAACTGTCGTTGATGGTCCTGGTTGAGCTCCGCCGCAGCCAGCAGTGCCGAGCCAGTTCCCTGGCCAGGTGGATCCGCCAGCAGGCCCGGCAACTCAGCCTCCGACCTGTCCGCCTGCCACACCACCGTGCCAGGACGCATCGCGCCGTCGGCGGTCACTAAGCCCGGCTGCAGGCGGAGATCCCACAGCCGACCTCCACTCGCCACAACGGGTCTGCCAATCGGTCGGCTGGCCGTGGCGAACCCCGGTCAGATGGCCCAACCGGGCGGACCGCCACTGTGGGCATGGGCTATTCGCGGCTGCCCTCATAGATCATGCGCTCATCCATCGGGGCGACACGCAGAATGTTCGTGGTCCCCGGCGTATTGAAGGGCACGCCCGCGGTGACGATGATGTTGTCCTCGGCCTCGGCAAACCCGTCCGTCCGGGCGGCCCGGATGGCATTGACCACTGCCAGCTTAAAGCGATCGACCGGCGGGCTGATCACGCAGTGCAGCCCCCAGACCATCGAGAGCCGCCGTGCCGTGTCCATGATCGGGGTCAGCGCCACGATGGGCACCGAGGGCCGCTCGCGCGCTGCCAGGATCGCGGTGGTGCCCGAATGGGTAAAGCAGCAGATCGCCTTGACCTGGGTCGACTCCGCCACCTCCCGCGCCGCGGCGGTGATCGCATCGGCAACCGTCTGGCGATCGATCTCGCGCGCAGCCGTGATGATCTGACGATAAAGCGCCTCGCTCTCGACGTTGCGGGCGATGCTGTCCATCATCGAGACCGCCTCGACCGGATAGTCGCCCGCCGCGCTTTCGGCCGAGAGCATCACCGCATCGGCGCCCTCATAGATCGCCGTCGCGACATCCGAAACCTCGGCCCGCGTTGGCATCGGCGAGGAAATCATGCTCTCGAGCATCTGCGTCGCGACGATCACCGGCTTAGCCGAGCGGCGGCACTCGCGGATCATGCGCTTTTGAATCGGCGGCAGCTCCGAGATCGGCATCTCCACGCCGAGATCGCCGCGGGCGACCATGATTCCGTCCACGGTCTCCAAGATCTCATCAAAGCGCTTCACAGCGGCGGGCTTCTCGACCTTGACCATGATGTTGGCGCGGTCGCCGATGATCTCGCGGGCCTCGAGCACATCCTCCGGGCGCTGCACGAAGGAGAGTGCGATCCAGTCGCAGCCGAGCTCGAGGCAGAGATCGAGATCGCGGCGGTCCTTATCGGTCAACGCGGCCAGGGGCAGGACCACATCTGGCACGTTCACGCCCTTGTTGTTCGAAATCTCGCCTCCCGCCTGCACTTCGCACTCGGCATGGTCCGGGCTGCAGTCGAGGACGCCGAGGCGGATCTTGCCGTCGTTCACCAGAAGGCGCGCTCCGGGCTCGAGCGCAGCGAAGATCTCGGGATGCGGGAGCAGCACCCGGCTCGCATCGCCCGGCGTGTCGTCCAGATCAAAGCGAAACCGCTGACCGGTCTCGAGCTGCAAGGGCCCCTGGGCGAACCGACCGACGCGCAGCTTGGGCCCCTGGAGATCGCCGAGGATCCCGATCGGGCGGTTCATCTCGTGCTCGATCTCGCGGATATAGCTGTGGCGCTCGCGAATCTCCTCATGGCTGCCGTGGGACATGTTCAGGCGGAACATGTCGACCCCGGCCTCGAACAGGTCTCGTAAGCGATCACGCGTGCTGCAGGCAGGCCCCACGGTGGCGACGATCTTCACGGCTCTCTGGCGACGTTGCATGGGGCTCGGTCCTTTCTGGTCCTCTCAGGCACTGCCGCGTTATCGTCGCCAAGGACGACAGTTTCAACACGCCTGTCCTGAAGAGCCTTTAAGGCAAACGCACAGCGGCGCCTGTTCTGGCCAGGGCGGGCCGGGCGCGCTAGGACGGACCCGGGCCAAGCGGCCTGTTGGGGCCAAACGGAGAGCAGGGAATGGGTCCGGTCGAGATTGTGGCGACGGCCGAGCGCACCGGCGCGCTGTGCGACGTGCTGCTGATCTGCGATCATGCACGCAACGCGGTGCCGGCGGATGTTGCGCCGCTAGGCCTGTCCGAGGCCGACATGGGCCGACATATCGCCTTTGACATTGGCGCGCGCGGGGTGACGCTGGCCTTGGCCGAGCGGCTGGGCGCGGGCGCCGTGCTCTCGACGTTTTCGCGCCTGGTGATCGATCCGAACCGCGGGGAGGACGACCCAACCTTGGTGATGCGCTTGGCGGATGGCTCGATCATCCCAGGCAACCGCTCAGTGAGCCGTGAGGAGATCCAGCGGCGGATCGAAGCCTATCACCGGCCCTATCACCAGGCCGTCGACGCGGAGATCGATGGGATCCTCGCCCGCGCCGGTGCTCCGGCACTGGTTTCGATCCACTCCTTCACGCCTCAGTTTCAGGGCCGGCCCTGGCGGCCCTGGCATCTGGGCCTGTTGTGGGACCGCGATGATCGACTGCTGCGCCCTCTGGCCGCGAGCTTGGCGACTGAGGCCGATCTGGTGGTGGGGGAGAACGAGCCCTACACAGGCCAACTCCGCGGCGATTGCCTTTGGCAACATGGTACCAATCGGGGCCTGCCGCATATCCTGATCGAGATCCGCAACGACCTGATCGCCAACGCGGCGGCCGAGCGACACTGGGCCGACCGGCTTGCGCCCCATATCGTAGGGGCTGTTGCGGCACTCTAGGCCTTGCCGATGGCGGCCCGAGTGCACACTGTCCCAAGACCCCAATCACCGGAGCTCTGCCATGGCCGAGATCGACCCAGACACCGAAACCGCCCTGGAGGCCGCTGTGTTCCGCCGCTTGCGTGACCATCTGCGCAACCGGACCGATGTGCAGAACATCGATCTGATGACCCTCTCGGGCTTTTGCCGCAACTGTCTTAGCCGCTGGTACCAGGAGGCGGCCCATGAAGCGGGAGTGAGCCTCGATAAAGCAGAGGCGCGCGAGATCGTCTATGGCATGCCCTACGACACCTGGCGCAATTTGCACCAAACCGAGGTGAGCCCCGAGCAGCAGGCCGCCTTTGCCGCCACCAAACCGGAACACTGAGCCTTGGCGCCGACGCCGTTCGCGCCGGGTGGACGCGCGGTCACCACCGGTGCGGCGAGGGCCATCGAGGGGATGGACTAGCGCGGGATCTGATTGTTTTGGATTTTGGTTGCGGGCGGTGCAGTCGTTTTGGCCTTGGGTTGGGGTGAGGAGATCTCCGATCCGGCCGATGGCGGACCAGAGGCCGTCCACGGTTCGCTCAGCGGCCTTTCCGAGGA
>JBCCZI010000209.1:0-3497 GCA_039187815.1 Pseudomonadota bacterium
CACCGCCTTTGCTGAGTTCCTCGATGTCGAAAAGGACGAGCTGACCTTTGGGTTCATCAAGCTCACCGATATGGCGCCGCTCGCGGTCGCCTATGAGAAGGGCTATTTCGAAGATGAGGGCCTGTTTGTCACCCTCGAGCCACAAGCCAACTGGAAAGTGTTGCTCGACCGCGTGATCGACGGAGAGCTTGACGGGGCGCATATGCTGGCCGGCCAGCCGCTCGCCGCGACCATAGGATTTGGCACCGAAGCGCATGTCATCACGCCCTTCTCGATGGACCTGAACGGCAACGGTATCACGGTCTCGAACGAGATCTGGGCGCAGATGAAAGAGCATATCCCCCACGAAAACGGCAAGCCGGTGCACCCGATCTCGGCCTCGGCGCTGAAGCCGGTGGTGGAGAAGTACTTGGACGAGGGCAAGCCGTTCAACATGGGCATGGTCTTCCCGGTCTCGACCCACAACTACGAGCTGCGCTATTGGCTGGCCGCCGGTGGGCTGAAGCCCGGATACTACAGCCCCGAGAACGTCTCGGGTCAAATCGATGCCGATGTGCTGCTCTCGGTGACGCCGCCGCCGCAGATGCCAGCAACGCTCGAGGCCGGCACGATCTACGGCTATTGCGTCGGCGAGCCGTGGAACCAGCAGGCGGTGTTCAAGGGCATCGGTGTGCCGGTGATCACCGATTATCAGATCTGGAAGAACAACCCCGAGAAGGTGTTCGGCATCACCGCCGAGTTCGCCGAGCAGTACCCCAACACCACGCTCGCACTCACCAAAGCGCTGATCCGCGCCGCGATCTGGCTGGATGAGAACGACAATGCCAACCGTCCCGAGGCGGTCGAGATCCTGTCGCGCTCGGAATATGTGGGCGCGGATTATGAGGTGATCGCCAACTCGATGACCGGCACCTTCGAGTTCGAGAAGGGCGACAAGCGCGACATCCCAGATTTCAACGTCTTCTTCCGTTACTACGCGACCTATCCCTACTACTCGGATGCAGTCTGGTATCTCAGCCAGATGCGCCGCTGGGGCCAAATCTCCGAGCAGAAGCCGGACAGCTGGTACGAAGAGGTGGCCCGGAAGGTTTATCGCCCGGACATCTACCTCGAGGCCGCGCGCATGGTCGTGGACGAGGGTTACGCAGGCGAAGAGGATTTCCCCTGGGAGACCGATGGCTTCCGCGCGCCGACGGATGAATTCATCGACGGCGTCGAGTTCGATGGCCGCAAGCCGAACGCCTATCTCGAGGGCTTTCCGATCGGCCTGAAGGGCGGTCAGCGCGTCATCGGCAACGACGTCGAAGGCTGATCTCGCGCATGCCCCCGAGGCTCTACCTCGGGGGCCATCTGCCAATTTCCATCAGGAGGCCAGCGATGACCGCCGCCACCGATACGACGATTGCCGAGGACAGCGCCCGCGAGGCCCGCCGCGCCCGGCTCTTCAGCCGCATCTCGCGGGCCGATGGATGGTTCCGCATCATCGGCCTCAGCTTTATGACGCCGCTTTTGCGGGCAGCGGCAGGGGACAACCCGCGCGCTCAGGTAGGCGAGCTCTGGCGCCTGTTGGGCGTGCCGCTGCTGGCGATTTTCGCCTTCGTTGGTCTATGGGCTTGGGGCGCGCCGCAGGTTCAGACCTCGCTCGGCGCCGTGCCGGGGCCCGCTCAGGTCTGGGAGCAAGTCGGCAATCTGCACCAGGACCATGTCCGCGAGCGCGAAAAGGCTGACGCGTTCTATGAGCGCCAAGAGGCCCGCAACGCCAAGCTTGCGGCTGCTGGTCGCGACGACAAGATCAAATGGCGCGACTACACCGGCAAGCCGACCTATTACGATCAGATCTGGACCTCGCTGCAGACGGTCTTCTTCGGCTTCCTGCTGGCCACGGTCTTCGCCGTGCCGATCGGCATCATGTGCGGGCTGTCCCAGACGGCCAACGCGGCCTTCAACCCGCTGATCCAGGTGTTCAAGCCGGTCTCGCCACTGGCCTGGCTGCCCATTGTCACCATGGTGGTCTCTGCGGTCTACACGACCAATGACGGGATGTTCTCGAAGTCCTTTTTGAACTCGGCCATCACCGTGACGCTCTGCTCGCTCTGGCCGACTTTGATCAATACAGCCCTCGGCGTAAGCTCGATCGACAAGGATCTGGTGAACGTCTCGCGGGTGCTCAAGATGTCGACCTGGTCCAAGATCACCCGGCTGGTGTTGCCCTCGGCGTTGCCGCTGATCTTTACGGGGCTGCGGCTCAGCCTCGGTGTGGGATGGATGGTGCTGATCGCGGCCGAGATGCTGGCGCAGAACCCGGGCCTCGGCAAATTCGTCTGGGACGAGTTCCAAAACGGCTCCTCGCAGTCGCTGGCCAAGATCATGGTGGCGGTTCTGACCATTGGGATCATCGGCTTCGTGCTCGACCGGATGATGTATGCCATCCAGTCGGCCTTCACCCATTCGGACAAGCGGTGAGCGCCATGGCAGTTCTTGAGTTGAAAGGCGTCTCCAAGGGTTACGGCCACGGTGCGGCCCGCGCAGAGGTGCTGCAGAACATCGACCTCAGCGTGGAGGAAGGCGAGTTTCTGGCAATCCTCGGCTTCTCGGGCACGGGCAAGACGACGCTGATCAACTTGCTTGCCGGGCTCGAGACGCCCGACCGTGGCCGGGCGTTATTCCGCGGCTCCGAGATTGTAGGGCCCGACCCCGAGCGGGGCGTGGTGTTCCAATCCTACTCGCTGATGCCTTGGCTGACGGTCGAAGGAAACGTTGCCATGGCCGTGGATGCGGTGCATGGGAGCAAGCGGCGCCAGGAACGGGACGATCTGGTGCGCCATTATGTTGAGATGGTGGGGCTTTCCCACGCGCTCGACCGCCGACCGGCCGAGTTGTCGGGCGGGATGCGCCAGCGGGTGGCCGTGGCGAGGGCCCTGGCCATGCAGCCCGATGTGTTGCTGCTGGACGAGCCGCTCTCGGCGCTGGATGCGCTCACGCGGGCCAATCTGCAGGACGAGATCGAGCGCATCTGGGAGGCAGACCGGCGCACCGTCGTCTTGATCACCAATGATGTTGACGAGGCCATTCTGCTTGCCGACCGCATCTTGGCGCTCAATCCGGATGGCTCGCTCGGCGTGGAGTTCGATAACCCGCTCGCGCGCCCGCGGGATCGGACGGCGATGAACCACAATCCGGCCTTCAAGCATTTGCGCGCGAAGGTGACGCAATACCTAATGGATGTCGGCATCGCGGCCAAGGCTGAGGAGACCAGGTCGTTGCCGGAGGTGACGCCGATCCATGCGGCGCCCAAGGCCTATGCCGAGGCGGCGCGGAGCACGACCGACGAGCGCTATCTCCAGTTCTCGCAGCTATCCAAGATCTACCCGACGCCCAAGGGGCCGCTGACGGTGGTGGAGGAGTTCGATCTCACCCTCCACAAGGGCGAGTTCGTCTCGCTGATCGGCCATTCGGGCTGTGGCAAGTCGACGGTGCTGACCATGACGGCGGGACTG
>JBCCZI010000210.1:0-3452 GCA_039187815.1 Pseudomonadota bacterium
GGGACCCGCTCGCCATCGGGGAACTCAACCATGGCCGCATTCCGGCGCGCCTTCGACCAACTCTTCGCCCGGTCATGGACGCTCGTGGTGCGGCGCACGACGTGAAGCGGCGGGCGCCCCCACGCTGTGTCAGCGAGGAGATCCACTCGTGCAGCTTGCGATTGCCCTTGATCCGGACGGCGTGTTCTCAGCCCTTTGCCTCCGGCAGCTCGAACAGCGCCGGACTGGCAAAGGCGGTATCCGTGCGCAACCGCCGTCGGGCGATCGAGGGACGGGCCTCGACCGAGTAGCGCGCGTGCACGGGGCGCAGAATGTTCTCCCAACCATCGGCGCTTTGGACGTTGCCGGGCCGGAGCGCGCAGCGTTCCCGGTCAGCACGACCACCTCGGCAAAGACCAGTGCCACCCCGGCCAACAGGACGCAGTAGCCAGGGGCGGCAACGATCACCCGCCGCAGCTTGGTCGCCGTCACGCCGACATAATAGGTGCCGATGCCGATCCCGATAAAGAACTGCGCCACCAAGATGGCCTCCCAGATTGCCGAACGGGTTGAACACGAAGAGCGGGTGCAGGCATTTCGACTGCCAGTGGCCGTTCCAGGCCGCGCCCTCCTCATCGCCGTGGACCCGCTGCCCGTGAGGTGAATGCTTGCATGCGCCGAGAGGGGGCTCTCGGAACTGTCTATGTCGAGCGTAGCGACCGTCTGCGGTTCCCTCTCATACACAATGTCGATCCAGCGGCCGACTACATCGGCTAGCGCGGCGCGGTTCTCGGGCCGCGTCAGCATCGCGGTCTCGAACAGACCTATGGCGATCGCCGACGCCGCGCCGCGTTTGACCGCCCGGCTGCCGACAAGCGGACGCATCACCGGGTCGCGGCGCAGCCGGTCGGCGGCGTTGACATCGTCGTAGCCGGCGAGCCGCGAGAAGATCGATTGGCGCAGGAGGACCGCGCGATTGTGCCGACCATTCTTGCCAATGCGGGGATCAGCGATGAGCACCGCTGCGGTGTCGGTAAGGCCGAGCACGTCATCCAGTACTCCACGCCCGAGCAGACCGCCGTCAGAGCTGATCGAGGACCCGCGGATTGCGCGCTTCACCGAGCGGTCGAACTGCTGCCGCAGCGCGCCCCGATCCTCTTCACCCATCGGGTTCGCCGCCAAGCCCAAACTCCTTCGCCGTTATGTCATTGACATCACTAGAGGATCACAGCCCTCAACCCACTCAAAGCTCAAACCATTCGGGAGATCAGGGGTGAATCCTGTCGGACCTACCCCTACCGTGCGACCCAGGGGTCCCTCACCGAGGACAACTGATCCGCTGAACCAAGCTGGAGCCGGTCGCAGGGCTGGCCCCAACGCTCCTGCGCTGCGCCCGCAGCGGCATTGTGGTGTCGTGGCGGGCGGAGGGGATCAGCATGGTCTTTGCCAGGTTCATAGCGCCGCGGGCGATCATGGCCGTGTTCACCCTGCTGCTGGTCTCGCTGATTGTCTTTTCGTTGATGGAACTGGTGCCCGCCGGCTGTGCCGAGCGCTACGTCGCCTACAAGAGCACCTCAGGCTAGCAGATCACAGAGGCCGACATCCACGCCGAGCGCGTGCAGTTGGGCCTACACCGGCCGATCCTCGAGCGTTGGGGCACCAGGGTCAAGAACGTCTTCATCCATGGCGGTTACGGAGAGAGCTGCATCCTGCGCGTCGGCAACAACGATCTGCTGAAGGACAAGTTCTGGACCAGCTTGGCGATCTAATGGACTATGCTCTTCTTCGCCTACCTCATCGCCGCGACCTCGAAGAAGCGGATGCTGAACAACTCGCTGAGGTTTGTCAGCTATTTTGGTCTCGCAATGTCGAACGTCCTGCTGGCGCTGATCATCATGCTGCTCTCGACGGTATGGTTCGGGGACAGCCTGACGGGGCTCTTCTCTAAAGAGTACCGGGGCGCGCCCTGGGATTGGGACAAACTCGTCGACTTCATCAGCCGGGCCTGGTTGCCGATCTTCATCCTGGGCTGGTCAGCGACAAACTTTGCGCTGCAGACCGTGTGGGCGCTGATATCGGACGAGTATTGCAAGCTCTACGTCACGGTGGCCAAGGCGCGGGGGCTCTATGGGCAGCGGCTCTTGCGGCGCGATCCGGCGCGCCATGCATTGGAACCCATCGTCAACTCGCTCGGCTTCGATCACAACCGCGTCTTCAACGAGCTGCCGATCGTGGCTATACTGCTAGTTCTGACGAGGTCGTGCCCGCTGCTGCTCGCGGCGCTTGCCCGCTCCAATGATCAACAGTTGGCCGGGGCGATCACCTTCCTGCTGACGGCCTCGATCGTTATGCTGAGCCTCGTGACCGACATTGCGTTGGCCATCATCGACCCGCGCGTGCGGCGCAGCGTTCTGAGAAGTTGATGTAAGTTCCGTCGCCGATCAAAGGCGCAAAGAGGCCAATTTTGACGCCTCGCAGTCCCAGCTGATCTGGGCCCGGTTTCGCAAGGACCGATCGGCCACAACCGCCGGGGTCGTGCTGATCCTGATGGTTCTGATGGGGCTGTTTGCGCCGCTTCTGTCGCCCTCTAACCCGACCATCGGCCTGGCCGACAAAGAGGATCGCAACGGCGCCCCACAGATCCCGATCTTCTGCGATCACACGGGCTGCTCGCGGACCCCGTAACTGCTCGGCGTGGAGGTGGATCTCGGCCGTGCCACCCTGCGCAGCAAGCCGGTGGTGGACATCGAGGCCCGGCGGTATCTCACCTTCCTTCCGCAGGGGTAGGAACATCGGGCGGGCCGCTTCTCGATGGATCCGCCGGGTGAGAGCTTGGACAGCCGCTCAAACGGCATCCCGTTCATGAAGCATCTATTTGGGGTCGAGCACGGCGGCATCCATCTCTTTGGCACCGACGGTACGGGCAAGGACATCCTTAGCCGCACGCTGCACGCGGTCTGTACCTCGCTGGCGCTGTGGCCTATCGGCGTGCTGATCGCCTTTGTGCTGGCGCTGATCATAGGGGGCGTCTCTGGTCATTGCGACGGTTGGATCGATGGTGCGGAGCAGATGGCCACCGATACGGTGCACACGATCCAGGTGATCCCGCTCTTCATGGCGCTTACGGCGTTTATCCCGGATGAGCGGTCCTCGGAGACGCGGTTTTTCTTCATCTCGATCATTCTGTGGCTGATCGGCTGGTTGACGCTGGCGCGGCGCGTGCGCACCCATTTGTTGACCGAGCGCACCAAGGATTGTGTGCTGGCCGCCCAGCTCAGCGGGGCCTCCTCGTGCCATGCGATCCGGCGGCATCTGCTGCTCTCCTTCACCTCCTAGCGCGGGATCTGATTGTTTTGGATTTTGGTTGCGGGCGGTGCAGTCGTTTTGGCCTTGGGTTGGGGTGAGGAGATCTCCGATCCGGCCGATGGCGGACCAGAGGCCGTCCACGGTTCGCTCAGCGGCCTTTCCGAGGA
>JBCCZI010000211.1:0-3450 GCA_039187815.1 Pseudomonadota bacterium
AGAGGCGCGACTGAGCCGACACGAGGTGCAAGACGAACGAGATGATGGCACCACCCGGTCATCCGTAGCCCAGGACACCCCGCCGAATAGCAAGAACTCCTCGGAGGTTCGCAAAGCCGATCGGGGCCTGCTCTGGGGACCCCGTCAAGGCCAGCAGCACGACCATCCGCTGCGCAAACAGGCCAAACACACGACTGCTCTGACCAGGCCACCGCAATCATCGAATTCACCTAGCAAAGCGCAGGCTACCCACACACGCCAAGTCTTGGGGGTCAATGCAGAGGCAGGCCTTGCATTGCGCCGCTGTGGCGGCATAATAATGCTGCACCGCACAAAAGCTGCGGGTGGAGGATAAGGGGACAGGCCGCATGGAGATCCGCACGGTCGGCGTGATCGGCGCAGGGCAAATGGGTGCCGGTATTGCGCAGGTGTTTGCCCAGGCGGGCTACGACGTCTCCTTGAACGATATCAGCGAGGAGCGGTTGACAGCGGCGAGGGCGCGCGTCTCGAAGGCGATGGCCCGCCAGGTCGAGCGCGCGCGGATGACCGCCGAGGACCAAGCGGCGGCCGAGGCTTGCCTCGGTGTCCAGACCGATATCACCGTGCTCGGCCAATGCGATTTGATCATCGAGTCGGCCACCGAGCACGAACCGGTCAAGCACAAGATCTTTGCCGATCTGAAGCCGCATCTGGGTGAGAACACGCTGCTCACCACAAACACCTCCTCGATCTCGATCACCCGGCTGGCTTCGGCCACCGACCGGCCCGAGCGTTTTATGGGTCTGCACTTTATGAACCCCGTGCCGGTGATGCAGCTGGTCGAGCTGATACGCGGCATCGCGACGGACGACGCCACCTTCCAGACCATGCGGGGCGTGGTCGATAGGCTCGGCAAGACCGCCGCCGTGGCCGAGGATTTCCCCGCCTTTATCGTCAACCGCATCCTGCTGCCGATGATCAACGAGGCGATCTACACGCTCTATGAGGGCGTGGGCTCGGTCACCTCGATCGACACTGCCATGCGGCTCGGCACCAACCATCCCATGGGGCCGCTGGAGCTGGCGGATTTTATAGGGCTCGACACCTGTCTGGCCATCATGCACGTGCTGCATGAGGGGCTGGCGGACACCAAGTACCGGCCCTGTCCGCTCTTGGTGAAATATGTCGAGGCGGGCTGGCACGGGCGCAAAACCGGCCGCGGCTTCTATGACTATCGGGGCGAGACACCGGTTCCGACCCGCTGAGACGGGCCCGCCGCTCTCCAAACGTTCTCACAGCACATTGAACCCCTGGGGCTTGGCTCGGGACTTATCTGATGTCGGCGGGGGTGCCCTACTGGGACCACCGCTATCGCAGATGGCGTGATTGTGATGCGGTGCGCAAAGGTGAATTTTCGCTGACCACGGTGGTTGGCCATTCCATCGCTGTTACATGATGTCACAGGGAGCGGGCGCTCCCGTTTCGTACCGATGACCAGGAGAAGACGATGCTGAAACCGCTTCGTTCCATTGCCGCCGCCGCCGCGCTCGCCGTGGCCTTTGCGGCGCCGGCGCTGTCCGAGCCTTATGTGCTCGACAAAAGCCATGCCCATGTGAAGTTTTCCGTGGACCATCTCGGGTTCTCGCTGACCCATGGCCAGTTTCGTGAGTTCGACGCCGAGATCGTGTTCGACCCCGAGGCGGTCGAGACATCGACGGTGCGCTTCGTCATCGAGGCGGCCAGCGTCGACACGTTCTGGGCCAAGCGCGATGATCACATCCGCGGCAAGGACTTCTTCGATGTGTCCAACCACCCGCAGATCATCTTCGAGTCGACCTCGATCACGCCCACGGGCGGCGAGACGGCTGATGTGAAGGGCAACCTTACCCTGCGCGGCGTGACCAAAGAGGTCACCTTCCAGGCCAAGCTGAACAAGCTCGGGCCGTCGCCCTTCAACCCCGCCAAGACCGTGGCCGGATTCTCGGTTTCGGGCGAGATCGACCGCACCGAGTTCGGCGTGAACTATGCCGCGCCGGCTGTGGGCACCATCATCCCGATCGAGGTTCACCTCGAGATGAGCCCGGCGGGCTGAGCCATGATCCGCGGGCAGCACACACACCCCATCCTGCACCCGTCGCGGCGGATGGTCCTGGCTGGCGCCATGGCCTGGGCCGCCGCCCCGGTGCGCGCTGCAGCGGCCCCCTTGAACTGGGTGGTGCTGCCCGCGGCTTCGACCATCGGCTTTGCCTATTCGCTGAACGGCAAGCCGGCCGATGGTCACTTCGCCAAAGTGACCGGGCAGGGCCAGTTCGAGATCGCCGATCCGGCGGCTGCCCGGCTCGATATCCGCATCGAGGCGGGCAGCATCGACCTCGGCAATCCAATCTTCAGCGCCTTTGCAACCTCGGCCGAGTGGTTCGATGCACGCAATCACCCGGCAGTCGTCTATCGCTTGCGGGGGCTCGAGCCGCTGTCGCCCGGGCTCTACCGGGCCCGCGGCGAGATCGAGATCCGCGGCAAGCGGGCGCCCACCGTCTCGGAGATCAGGCTCGAGATTGACGGGGCCCGGGCGCATGCCAGCGGCGCGCTGGTGCTCGATCGAACCCAGTTTCTGCTGGGCGTGGGGCCCTCCTCGCTGGTCGTCGATGTGGGCCACGAGGTATCGGTGAGCTTCGATCTGGTCGCTGAGCGCGGCTGACGGGGATAGGATTAGGGACAGGAGACGGGCATGGGTCTCAGCAACACCGCCAATGGATGGGGCTGGCCGGCGCGGCTGCTCCACTGGGTGATCGCGCTCTTGATGATCGGCCTCATGCTGGTTGGCCTCTATATGGTCCGGGTGCTGGGCGACAGCTCAGAAGATCTGATGACGCGCTTTGATCTGACCCAGACGCACAAGAGCTTTGGCTTCGTCGTCTTCGTCCTAGGCCTGATCCGGATCGGCTGGCGGCTGGCCAACCCGGCCCCGCCGCTGCCCGACGGCATGAGCGCGGGGGCGCGTCTGCTGGCCCATGGCGGGCACATCTTGCTCTACGGGCTGATGATCGGGATGCCGCTCACCGGATGGCTGATGGCCTCGGCCTCACCATTCAACGACAGCGATGCCTATTTCCAGATCAAGAACATGGTGTTCGGTCTGTTCGAGATGCCCGATCCCTATGATCCGGGATCCGAGGAGCTGGAGGCGATCTTCAAGACACTCCACACCGGCATGGGCATCGCGTTGGCGGTGCTGTTGGCCGGCCATGCGGCGGCTGCGCTCCAGCACCAGTACATAAAGCGCGACGGCTTGATCTCCGGCATGATCCGCGGCCAGCGGCGATCCTAGCGTCTAGAGCGTTTCCCGATCAATCTGGCTCATAGCCTGCGGCGGTGAAGAAGTTGGCGGTCTCGCTTGGCGTGATGAGGTCGATGAGCCTGCCGATGGCGTGCCATAGGCCCTCGACGGTTCGCTCGGCAGCTTTGCGCAGG
>JBCCZI010000212.1:0-3270 GCA_039187815.1 Pseudomonadota bacterium
AGCTACATCCGTCTGGTGGATCGCTCGGGCCGATGGACCCGCGAGGGCGTGCACCATGTCGAGGCCTTGCGGGCCCGGCGCGCCAGCTGGCTCGTCTCGATGTGGCATTCGCGGCTGTTCCTCTCGGCGCTGTGGCGGCCGGTCGGTTACAACACCTATGCGATGATCTCGGCCAATCGCGACGGGGCGCTGATCTCGGCGATCGTCGGGCGGCTGGGGGTGCTGTCGATCCGCGGCTCGACCTATGACCGGGCCAAGGGGCGCGACAAGGGCGGGGCCCAGGCCTATGACGGCGCGACCGAGGCCTTGGCGCGCGACAACTCGGTGGTGGCAATGACGCCGGACGGGCCGCGGGGGCCGCGGATCCGGGCCCAGGCGGGGGTCGTGCGGCTGGCGATCGTGGCCCAATGCCCGGTGCTGCCTTATGCTTTTTCCTCGCGCTGGGGGCCGCGGCTGCCGAGCTGGGATCGCTTTCACCTGCCCCTGCCCTTTGAGGGTGGGGCGCACGTGTTCGGCGAGCCGCTCTGGCCGCCGGCGCCCGGGGATGCCGCCGCCGAGGCGCGGTTCCTGGCCGAGGTCGAGGCCGCCACCACGGCGGTGGCCGACCGGGCCGATGCGCTGTGCGGCCGGGAGCCCCAGCGGCCCGAGGCATGACCGGCTCGCCGGCGCTTGGCGCCTATCTGGCGCTGTCGGCGGTGGCCGAGCCGGCGGCCCGCCTGATCCTGCGCCGCCGTGCTGCGCGGGGCAAAGAGGACCCGGCCCGCCTGCCCGAGCGGCGCGGCTGGGCGGGCGAGCCCCGACCTGAGGGCACCCTTGTGTGGCTGCATGCCGCCAGCGTGGGCGAGGCGACCTCCGCCCTGCCGCTGATCGATGCGCTTGGCGCGGCGCGACCGGGGATATGGGTGTTGCTGACGACCGGCACCCGGACGGCGGCGGACTTGGTCGGCGCGCGGCTGCCCAGCTTTGCGCGGCATCAGTTCGCGCCGGTCGACACCCGCGCCTCGGTGCGGCGGTTTCTGGCCCATTGGCGCCCGGATCTCGCGCTGTGGATCGAGAGCGAGCTCTGGCCGCGGCTGATCTGGCAGACCGCAGCGGACGGGGTGCCCATGGCGCTGGTCAATGCCCGGATCTCGGAGCAGAGCGCCCGGCGCTGGGCGCGGGCGCCGGCCATGGCGCCGGCGCTGCTCGGACGCTTTGGCCTGGCGCTGACCCAGGACCCCGAGACGGCGGACCGGCTGCGGGCGCTCGGCATGGCGCCAGAGGCGGTGCGCGAAGGGCGGAGCCTCAAATCCGCCGTGCTGCCCGCCGAGACCGCGGCCGAGGCGCTGAGCACAGCAGAGGCGGCGTTGGCGGGGCGTCCCGTCTGGCTCGCCGCCTCGACCCATCCGGGCGAAGAGGCCATGGCGTTCGCCGCGCACCAAGCGATGCCCGAGGCCTCACTGTTGGTGCTCGCCCCGCGCCACCCGGACCGGGGCGACGAGATCGCCGGCTTGGCGGAGGCGGCGGGGCTGCCCCACGTCCGGCGGAGCCGCGGCGAGATGCCTGGGCCCAGCACGCGCGTCTGGCTGGCCGACACGCTGGGGGAGATGGGGCTGTGGTACCGCCTCGCCCCGGCCGCCTTTTTGGGCGGGTCTCTCGTGCCGATGGGCGGGCACACGCCCTTCGAGCCGGCGGCCCTCGGCGCGGCGATCCTCCACGGCCCGCACACCGAGAATTTCCAGCCGGCCTATGGCGCGCTGGCTTGCGCTGGGGGCGCATGGGCGCTCGCCGATGCGGCCGAACTGGGCCCAGCCGTAGCGCACCTTTTGGGCGATCCCGAAGCGCGCCGCACCATGATTGCCGCAGCGGCGCAGGTACGGGCACAGCAGACCCCGGATCTGCCCGCCCTGGCCGAGACGCTGCTCGGCCTGATGGCCGGGGCAGCCTGATGCGCGCGCCCCGCTTCTGGTCGAACCCGCCCGAGGCGCCGGGCACGCTCGCCCACGCCCTTTGGCCGGCCAGCCGGGTTTGGCAGATCGCCACCAAAGCGCGGCTCCGGCGAACAGGCTGGCGCGCGCCCATCCCGGTCCTCTCGATCGGCAATCTCAGCGTGGGCGGGACGGGCAAGACCCCGCTGGTGCGCGCCTTGGCCGAGCGGCTCGCAGCCCAAGGTGCGCACCCGCATGTGGTCAGCCGCGGCTATGGCGGATCGCGACCGGGCCCGCACCGGGTCGATCTTGTGCGCGATACGCCCGCCGAGGTCGGCGACGAGCCTCTGATGCTGGCCGCGACGCTGCCCGTTTGGGTCGCGCGCCGGCGGGCCGAGGGCGGACGGGCCGCGGCCGCGGCCGGCGCCAGCGTCATCGTCCTGGATGACGGCCACCAGAACCCCGATCTGCAAAAGGATGTGGCGATCCTGACGGTCGATGCGGGGGCCGGGTTCGGCAATGGCCGCGTGATGCCGGCCGGTCCGTTGCGCGAGCCGGTGGCGACGGGGCTTGCGCGGGCCGAGGCCGTGGTGCTGATCGGCACGCCCGAGGAGCGTGCGGCCTGCCGCGCCGCTTGGCCTGTTCTCGGCGCCTGCCCGCTGGTCGAGGCCGCGCTCTGCCCCGCGCTGACCGGTCTCGATCTGGCGGGCCAGCCCGTGGTGGCCTTTGCCGGCATCGGGCGGCCCGAGAAGTTCTTTGCCACCGTTGCGGCGATGGGCGCGCGGCTGCTGGCGGCCGAGCCCTTTCCCGACCACCATGTCTATTCCCCCGCGGTGCTGCGCCGGTTGCTGCGGGCCGCGCGGGAGGCCGGCGCGCTTCTGCTGACGACCGAGAAGGACGCGGTCCGTCTGCCGCCTGAGATCCGGCGCGAGGTGATGGTGCTGCCGGTTGCGCTCGTCATCGAGGACTGGAGCGCCATCGATGCCGCCCTTGCCCCATTCGGACTGGGGATTGCCGCGAAAAGGCCCTGATGCCGGCATGCCGTTGCCACGGGTGACACCGATCTTGGATTTGTCCCTAGGACAACCTCTGTTGCTCATCTGTCAGGGTGCCCCTCGCGGGCACCCCTTTTTTCTGGGGCCTTGCCACGCTTGACAGGCGCGCGCGCGCGGGCTGTGGTCGGGGCGCGGGAGGGGACCGATGGCCAGACGACGTTTGCTGCACGAGTTCGGGATGGGGAGCTCGCTTCGCCGCCAGGACTATACCCAAGCGGCCCGGCGCGCGGTCGAGAACGCGCTGTGGCACAACTCAATCAACCTCGCCGAGCTGTTCGGGTTCGCGCGCGAGGCCATGATCATCGAGG
>JBCCZI010000213.1:0-3058 GCA_039187815.1 Pseudomonadota bacterium
ATCGAGGCGGGTGGCGAGATCAAGCCCTTCCTGCGCGCCGATTGGGACGGCCTCGACCCGGGCGATGTCTTTGTGACGGCCATCGGAGCGGGCACCACCTATCCCGACTACAAGCCCGCGCCCTTCATCGTCAGCCGCCAGGTCGAGGGCGCCGATATGGTCACCGTGGTGACCGAGGCGATCTTCTCCTATTGCGGCGCCAAGGTGAAGATCGACACCGACCGCCATCTCGGGCTCGAGGCGGCGCCTGTGCGCGCGGGCGGCGAGACCGTGGGCCATGTGAGCACCGCCGAATACGGCTCGCAGATGCTCTCGCTCGGCGGGGTCGGGCACCTGACCGGCGGCTCGAAGCCCGAGGGCCGGGCCACCTGCGATGCGCTGCTGCGGCTCTGCAACCGCGAGGCGGTGGAGCTTGCGATCGAGGGCGGCTCGACGGTCACCGTGGCCGCCGGCGCCCCGCCCATCGTCGACGGCCGCCCCGAGGAGCGCATGCGCGTGGGCTGCGGCTCGGCCACCATCGGGATGTTCGCCAGCCAGTGGCAGGGCCTGGTCGACGAGGTGGTGGTGGTCGATGACCACATCACCGGCGTCGTCTCCGAGCATCAGGCGGGCAAGGTGCTGGGCTGGCCGGACACCGGGATCAAGATCTTGGGCCGCCGCTCGACCCCGGGGCGCTATTTCAAGGTGGCCGAACCGGGGCTCGGCTGGGGCGGGACGGATCTGGTCGACCCCGCCGTGATTCTCGGGCCCTGGAACGCCAAGAAGGGCGCGCGCCCCGGCTTGACCGTGCTGATGATCTCGACGACGGGCGAGCACCACGCCTATTTCGTGCTGGACGAGGCGCTGGTGCCCCAGCCGCAGCCGCTGCCCGATGCGCTTCGCCCCTCGGTCGATCTGATCGGCGAGAATTGCGAGCCCGCGCTCGCGACCGTGCTGTTCATGGGAGGGGCCGGGGGCTCGCTCCGCTCGGGTGCCACGCGCAATCCGGTGGCGCTCACGCGCTCGGTGCAGGCCGGGCGCACGACCGTGACGCTGGGAGGGCAGCCCGCCTATGTCTGGCCGGGCGGCGGGATCACCGTGATGGCGAATGTCGCGGCGATGCCCGAGCATGCCTTTGGCTATGTGCCGACCCCTGCCCTGGTGGCGCCGCTCGAGTTCACGACCCGGCGCGAGGAGTATCTTCGCCTCGGCGGCCATGCCGAGGCCATCCGCCCGGTCGAAGAGGTGCTGGAGCGCGGCGGCGAATACGGCTCGGACTGGCGGGCGGTGTCGCCCGAGCCCGCGCCCTGGCCGCGGCGAGCCTGAGATCGGCATGGCCTGGGCACCGGCCACCGCCGCACGGCTGCCGGATGGGCGGCTGCACCTGCACCATGGGCCCATCGACATCATCGCCCGCGCCTATGGTCCCGGAGCCGCAGCGGCCGAGGTGCGCGCCGAGGCCCGCTTTGCCACCGTGTTGACCGACCTGGCCGCCGAGCTGCCAGCGCTCCGCCAACCGGCCGACCAAACGGCCGTCTCCGGGGCGATTGCCCAAGCGATGCTGGCCGCTTGCCGCGCCCATCTGCCCGTCTTCGTCACGCCCATGGCCGCGGTCGCCGGCGCGGTGGCCGATGCGGTGATCGCAGCCATGGCGGGTCCCGGCCTCCGCCGCGCCTATGCGAACAATGGCGGCGACATCGCGCTGTGGCTGGCCCCGGGTGAGCATCTGACCGCCGCCATCGCCGCACCCGGGGGCGGCACGGCCACCATCGCGCATGGCGACCCGGTCAGGGGCATCGCGACCTCGGGCTGGCCGGGGCGGAGCCACTCGCTCGGCATCGCCGACGCGGTCACCGTGCTGTCCCGCTCCGCGGCCAAAGCCGATGTGGCCGCCACGCTGATCGCCAATGCGGTCGATCTGCCGGGCCACCCCGCCATCGCCCGCGAGCCAGCCTGTGCCGCCTTACCCGACAGCGATCTGGGGCCGCGTCCGGTCACCGTAGCCGTTGGCCCTCTGACGGCGGCCGAACGGGCGGCGGCACTCGACCGCGGGGCCGCGCGGGCCGAGGCCATGGCCGCCCGCGGCCTGATCGCCGCCGCCGCTCTGGTGCTCGGCCCCGACCGACGCGTCATCGGCCCGGATCGCCTGCAACCCCACCTGCTCGGAGACCGCCAGCATGCCTGATTTTCCGCTCCGCTCCCTCGTGATCGTGACCGAGGAGATCCATCATGAGGGCGGCCCGCCCGCGCCCGAGCCACGCCTGCGGGGCGCCGCATTGGCGGTCGTCGCCAACCCCTTTGCCGGGCGCTACGACCCCGATATCGCGCGCGCCATGGACGACCTGAAGCCGCTCGGCATCGCCATGACCGAGCGCCTGATCGGCGCCATGGGCGGGGCCGAGGGCATCGACGGCTATGGCAAGGCAGCGCTGGTCGGCGAGGGGGGCGAGCTCGAACACGCGGCGCTCTGGCATGTGCCGGGCGGCTATGCCATGCGCGCGCGGCTCGGCACCGCCAAAGCGATCGTGCCCTCGGCCATGAAGGTCGGCGGTTGCGGCACGCGGATCGATGTGCCGCTCGGCCACATCGACGCCGCCTATGTGCGCAGCCATTTCGACGCCATCGAGGTCGGCCTGCCCGATGCCCCGCGCGCCGGCGAGATCCTGTTCGCGCTCGCCATGAGCCGCGGCCCCCGCATCCACGACCGCATGGGCGGGCTGACCACCGCCGAGGTCAAAGGCGAGGACGGCCTACGCTAAGGCCCGTCCTGTGCGGCATGACCGCGGCACGCCTGGCGCGCGCGCCCCCCGGAGGCGGCGGATGTCTGATCGGGATGACCGGACCGTCCTCACCGGCGGCATCCTTGGATCGCCCGCAGCGGATCGCCGAGATGGCCGCCAGCGTTCCCGGAGATGGCTGCGATCCAGCCTCCGCTCCGGCTAAAGCACTTGGGGATGGGGGGGATTGTTGAGGGCGTTTTCTTTTGGGGCTTGTCGTGATGCATCGGGTTGGCTGGTGAGGAGGCCAGCCTTCTGGACCAGACCTCTCTCTCGACCTCAGGCAGCGCGTCATCGACGCA
>JBCCZI010000214.1:0-2946 GCA_039187815.1 Pseudomonadota bacterium
GCACGCCGAGCACTATCAGCGCATCCTCATCCAGGCGACGCAGGCGCAGGAACAGGCGCGCCGCGAAGCGCAGGAAGCCGCGACTGGGACGAGAGAAGGCAACGGCAACGCCGCTCCGACCGAGCGCGAGGAAGAAACCGCCGCCGAAACCGAGCAGCCGACGATCGGTGGCATGGACATGATCGACTCGGAGCCGGCGAAAGAACCTCTGATCGTGGAGGCCGAGACGCCGGGTGAGCAGCCGCGTAAGCGCAATGGTGACGGTCGTCGTCGGCGGAGATCAGAACCGGAAGCCGCGGCCATCGATGAATCGGCGCCAGCCCAAGCGGCTCCGACCGAGCCGCAGGTTGAAAGCTAACGGTCGCTTCTCAGAGAGCGCGGGCCAATTTCAAGAACTCGCTGATTGACAGTGTTTCTGCACGCCGCGTCGGGTCTATCTCGTGCCTTGTCAACCACTCGGTCGGTTCAGTCACGACTGTCTTGAGAGACTGGCGCAGCATCTTTCGGCGCTGTGAAAAGGCGGCCGCAGTGAGCTTCTCCAGATTTACGGCGTCGATACCGTCAGGCGCATCGAAGGGGCGAATGTGCACAACGGAGCTCGTGACCTTTGGAGGCGGCGTGAAAGCTTGCGGTGGAACATCAAAGGCAAGGCGCACGGCGGATCGCCATTGTGCAAGGATCGAGAGACGTCCATAGGCCTTGCCGCCGGGAGTTGCGACCAGTCTTTCCGCTACTTCACGCTGGAACATCAGTGTAAGGCTTTCCCACCACGGCGGCCATTGGGCTTCACCTAACCACTTGGCAAGAAGCATGGTTCCAACGTTGTACGGCAAGTTCGCAACGACCCGAGCCGGTCCGTTCAGGTATGATCTGGGATCAATCTCCAAGGCATCGCCGTGCAGAATTTCCAGACGACCGGGGTAGTGGGCGGAGATCTCTGCCAATGCATCCAAACAACGCTTGTCGCGTTCTACTGCGATCACTCTGGAAGCGCCTTCCGACAGCAGAGCTCTCGTGAGACCCCCTGGACCGGGGCCCACTTCGACCACGGTTGCACCGCTTAAGACGCCTGAGGTCCGGGCGATCTTTGCCGTGAGATTGAGATCCAGCAGAAAGTTCTGGCCCAGGGATTTTCGAGCGCTCAGACCGTGGCGCGCGATGACTTCTCGCAGTGGTGGAAGACCATCCTTCGCTGTGTCGCTCATGCGGTTTGAATGCGCCTGCTTGCCATTTTACCTGCAAGCTGAATCGCTGCAATCAGACTGCTTGGATCTGCTTGACCAGTTCCCGCGATGTCATAGGCGGTCCCATGGTCAGGCGAAGTGCGGATGAAAGGCAACCCGAGTGTGACGTTCACGCCCCTCGCGAAGTCGAGCATTTTCAACGGAACTAATCCTTGGTCGTGGTACATGACCAGAGCGACGTCATACCGGTCGCGCGCAGCGGGATGAAACATCGTGTCGGCAGGCATCGGTCCGGTCAGATCCAAACCCTCGCCACGCAGTGCGTTGATCGCTGGCATGATGGTCTCAATCTCCTCTCGTCCAATTGTCCCACCCTCGCCCGCATGCGGATTGAGACCGGACACAGCAATCCGCGGCTTCTCGATGCCGAAGCTCTCCTGCAGCGCAGAGTAGGTTATGCGTGCGGTTTCCGTGATCTCTTGCGCCGTCAGTTTTTTTGGCACGTCTGCGAGTGGAATGTGGATTGTCACGGGCACAACGCGAAGTCCCGGAGCCGCCAGCATCATGACTGTTCTCGGCACATCCGCCAAGCTCGCAAGGTATTCAGTGTGCCCCGGATAGCTAAACCCGGCGCCTTCATAGAGCAGCTTCTTATTGATCGGATTTGTGACAATCCCGGAGACTCTATTCGACTGGGCGAGCCTTACGGAAAGATCGATTGCCTCAAGTGTTGTGCTGGCGGTTTCGAGAGCAGGTTGTCCGGGGGTCGCTTCGTGACATAGCCGGAGGGGCAGCACAGGCAGCGCATGCGAGAACACTTGCGGCACCAGCAAGCGCTGCGCCCGGCCATGAGCGCCGCAGGTGTCATCGGGATTTTTCGGAGGTGATGGCAGCCCGTAGGGGAATCGAACCCCTCTTTCCAGGTTGAAAACCTGGCGTCCTAACCGATAGACGAACGGGCCAGTGCCGGCGTTTCTTAGGCAATAGCACCTGGAAGGGCAAGGGGATTCTTGGGCTGATGGACGCCGCTGGCGGTTGGGTCTGTCCGCCGCTACTGGCCGCCCGCCGGCGCGGCATCTTCCAGTCTGAGTTGCACCATGGTTCGTCCGCCCCAGCTGTTCAGTTCCAGCCGTCCCGCCAAGTGAAAAAGCGCACCGGCATGCTTGGCCAGGCCTATGCCCAGTTCGGTTTCCCAGGCGCCGAAAGCGATTGCATCTTTGGGTTTCGAGTGACCGTCTCCAAAACGAAGTTTCAGATGGCCTTGACCAATCTGGCGGACGTCGAGAATCCGGCAATCGGGAAAGGCAAAGCGTGGGGCCGGCGCCGCCGCGCCATAGGGTCCGGCCTGTTCAAGGGTTTCGACCAGCGACACGCGGGCAGCTTCGGGCATTAAGAGGCCACTGATACGAAGCGTCGCTGCGCCTTCCTGACCTCGACCTTGCCGCGCCAGCAGCTCTGAAAGACGCGCCATTGCCGGTTCCAGTTGATCGCGCGTGAGCGACAGCCCGGCAGCCATCCGGTGGCCGCCGCCTTTTTCGATCAGACCGTCCCGGACCAATCGCTGAACGGACGCGCCCAGGTCGACGCCGGGAACGGATCGGCCTGACCCTTTGCCGGACGCGCCTTCGAAGCCAAAGACCAGCGCCGGCCGACCGAATGTCTCTTTCAGGCGGGCGGCAACGATACCGATGACGCCGGGATGCCAATTGTCACCCGCAGCCCAGACCAGTGGGCCGGTGTCGCCACGTGCTTCCGCCTGAGC
>JBCCZI010000215.1:0-2764 GCA_039187815.1 Pseudomonadota bacterium
GCCTGGCCGGGATCGAGACCGAGCTTGTCAGCCCCGAGGCGGTCAAGAAGCACTGCCCGATCATCAACATCGAAGGCCCTCGCTATCCAGTACTGGGCGGGCTGTGGCAACCACGCGGCGGGACCGCGCGCCATGACGCAGTCGCCTGGGGCTATGCGCGGGCGGCTTCGAACCTGGGCGTGCATGTTATCCAGAACTGTGAGGTCACGGGCATCGATCGGCCGAACAACCGGGTCAAAGGCGTGCAGACCTCCCGCGGGCCGATCACCTGCGACAAGCTCTGCATCGTGGTGGCCGGGCATTCGGGCGTGCTGGCCGACATGGCGGGTTTCCGCCTGCCGGTCGAATCGGTGGCGCTGCAGGCGCTGGTCTCCGAACCGATCAAGCCCTGCATGGACATCGTCGTGATGGCCAACACAGTGCACGGCTATATGAGCCAGTCGGACAAGGGCGAGATGGTTATCGGCGGCGGCGCGGACGGCTATAACAACTATACCCAGCGCGGATCGTTCCAGCACATTGAGGAAACGGTGACGGCGCTGGTCGAGACCTTCCCGATGATCTCGCGGCTGAAGATGCTGCGCCAATGGGGCGGGATCGTTGACATGACAGGCGACCGCTCACCGATCATCTCCAAGACGCCGGTCGAGAACGTCTTTATCAATTGCGGATGGGGCACGGGCGGGTTCAAGGCTATCCCCGGGAGCGGCTGGGCCACCGCCGGCTTGGTCGCCAAGGGCGAGGACCCGGTCGCCGGCCCCTTCGGCCTCGACCGCTTCGCCGAGGGCCGCATGATCGACGAAAGCGTCGCCGCCGCCGTCGCGCACTGACGATGGAACGGGAGCGTTTTCGCGAGTAGTAAGCAACGATCTCTCGCGCGCTCCTGTTCTGTCCTGCCGAGATAGCGATTGCTATCTCGGCTTTTGGCGTCGCTGCGGGCTGGTTGTTAGATTCTGCAAATGGGCATGAGATGTTCAGCCGAATGGGGGCGGTTTCCGTTCTTCTAGGCGCACTAACCTTCGGCTCATTGACGAGTCATCTTCTCGCGCGCGCCCAAGAAGGGCGTCGGGCAGCAGAGCCCGAGGACGATGGAAAGCACGCCTACTCTCCAAGCTGGGTGAGGCAAGCCTTATCTTGGGATCTGCTGCCCGTTTCGATCGGTACACTTCAGTGGGGTTTCGGTGATCTGTTGGTCCTTTGGCTGCAGAGTCCAACATGGGTCAGCGGCCCGGCTTGAATGGCCTGATGGTCCGCTTTCACCTCGAGGCTGTCATGTTTGGCTGACAGAGAAACTTCACCGAAAATTTTACATTGATGCTTAGGGTCGCAAGTGGTGACGCCTCTGATGGGTTGGAGGCGGTGCCGTCACCGGGAGCCGTTGGGCTCCCCAATATCGGCCTCCTGCGATCCGCGCGGAGGGGCCAACAGCCGGCCGGCCTTGGCCGGGCCCGGTCACGGTCGGCCCAACAATGGGGCAAACCATGAAAGCCGAAGACTTGGGGAAGGGATTGCAGGGGACGCTCGACGTCCTCAGACGGTTGAAGGAGCATTGGGTTCTGGTGTTCGCGCTGGTGAGCGCGTTGTTCTGGGCGCGCGATCTGACCGAGGTCTATGTCGCTCTGCCGGGTGAGACGGCCCGGCAGGCCGCAGCGGTCTCGGGGCTCGAAGGGCGCATCGCCCGCCTCGAGATCTGGCTCGACCGGATCGCGTGGACCCCGGACCCACCAGTCGGTGCCGCCTCGGGGCGCACCAGTCACCGCCACCCGCCTACGCCCGGCAATTGGGGTGAGACCTTCCCGCAGCGGGGGGTCGGGGCTTGCCGGGCGCGGATGGTGGAGAGCCTGCCGCTGCAACAGCCGATAGGGTCCGAGGGCCCAACCTGCCTCTCTTCCGTGTCGCTCGATCGATGAGCGGCACCGGCCTCTGACGATGTTTGGGCGGATCGGCCACCCCGGTCCGCCCCTTTTTCGCCTCTCGCCGGCCGGACCGGGCAAAGCCTCGCACGCTCAGACATCCCAAGTTTTTGGCAGAGTGCTGAGGAAACAGGCGCCCCACCGACCAACGCGACCGCCCCTGACGGAAAAACCGGCAAATCGCCGCGCCCAGTCACGCGGCGCGGGGTTTACGCCGCCCTTGGCCTGTGTTTAGGCTTCGACACAAAGGCGGCCCGCAAACGGGCCCCAAACAGGGAGTGGTGTATGGCCGACGGCGCACGCGACGACGCCTTCGTCGCCTTTGAGCGCGTTCAGAAGAGCTATGACGGCGAGACCCTCGTCGTGAAAGACCTGAACCTGTCGCTTCCGAAAGGCGAGTTCCTCACCATGTTGGGGCCGTCGGGCTCTGGCAAAACCACCTGCCTCATGATGCTCGCCGGGTTCGAGACCGCCACCCATGGTGAGATCCGCCTGGACGGCAAAGGGATCAACAACATCCCGCCGCACAAGCGCGGGATCGGCATGGTCTTTCAGAACTATGCGCTGTTCCCGCATATGACGGTGGCCGAGAACCTCTCCTTCCCACTCGAGGTGCGCAAGATCCCCAAGGCCGAGCGCAAGGAGAAGGTCACGCGGGCTCTCGACATGGTGCAGATGGGCGCCTTTGGCGGTCGGCGGCCGGCTCAGCTGTCCGGCGGGCAGCAGCAGCGGATCGCGCTGGCGCGCGCGTTGGTCTTCGAGCCGGAGCTCGTGCTGATGGACGAGCCGCTCGGCGCGCTCGACAAGCAGCTTCGCGAGCACATGCAATACGAGATAAAGCATCTCCACGA
>JBCCZI010000216.1:0-2754 GCA_039187815.1 Pseudomonadota bacterium
CACCCGCCCACCCACGCGCGCCGTGGCACGCGCAGGATCGGGGGCGTGGCTCACTTCTGGAGCTCGGTCCAGATCGCGGTGTAGAGTTGTTGGGCGGCCGGCGGGCAGGTCTCATTGAACCGGCCCGCTGCCGCAAGCTCCTCGGGGATCTGCACCTCGGGCGCGCCCTTCATATCCTCGGGCATGAACGCCTCGGACCCGCTGATGCCGTTGGCATAGCGCGCAAAGGCCGAGATCAGCGCGGCGTTCTCAGGTTCCATGATGAAGTTCATGAGGATCTTGGCGTTATCGACATTCTGCGCATCGCTGAGGATCGCGACCGAGTCCATCCACAGCACGAAACCTTCCTGGGGATAGCCATAGCGGACATCGGTGTTCTTCTCGCGCGCGCGGAAGGCGGCGCCGTTCCAATAGAGCGCGCCGGCCAGATCGCGGCCTGCAAACTTCTCGATCACGCCGTAATCCATCGAGAGCCATTTCTCCTTGGCCGCTACCAGGGTGTCGCGCACCTGTTTCAGGAGCACCTTATCGGTCGTGCAAGCCTCGCCGCCATGGTAGTAGATAGCGGTCTGCAGCACATCCAGCATCTCGGGCGCCACGTTGATCTTGCCGACCAGTTCTTCGGGCGGATCGAAGATCACCGCCGAGGTGTTGATGTCGCCGCTGTAGACCGAAGTGTCGACCACCACGCCGACCGAGCCCCATTGCCACGGCACGGTGTAGTGCCGGCCTGGATCCCAGCTCACATCCACCCAGCGCGGGTCGACATTGTCGAAATTCCCCATCTGATCGGGCCGTGCCTCGAGCAGCAGTCCCTCGCTCACCCAGATCGGCACATAGCTGTGCGAGGGCACGACGATGTCGAAGCCGTGGCCGCCGGCCTTAACCTTGGCCAGCGCCGTGTCGTTGCTGTCATAGTCGGTGATGGTCACATCGATGCCGGTCTCGGCCTCGAACTTCTCGATCAGCTCGGGGTTGGTGTAGTTGCCCCAGTTGAAAATGTTCAACGTGCCCTCGGCAAGCGCCGAGCCGGGAAACGCGACGCCGAGTGCGGCGAGCCCGGCGAGGATGCTGCGGGTCATGGTACCTCCTGTCGGTTGGCCGCGGTGTCCCCCACGGCATGGGGCAGTCTAGCCACGCTTTCGCGTCACAAGGAAGAAGATCGAGAGGATCAGCACCGAGACACCCAGCAAAACCGTCGAGATCGCGTTGATCTCGGGCGTGATGACCCGTCGGAGTTGGCCGAGCATGTAGGTGGGCAGGGTCTCTTGGCCGGCGGATTTGACGAACTCGGTGATCACCACGTCATCGAGCGAGATGACAAAGGCCAGCATGGCCCCCGCGATGATGCCGGGGACCATCAGCGGCAAGGTTACGCGCCGGAAGGCCGCCCATGGGGGGGCGTAGAGATCGGCGGCGGCGGTCTCGAGCGTGCGGTCCATGCCCTCGAGCCGTGCGCGGATCGGCAGATAGGCAAACGGTATGCAGAAGGCCGTGTGGGCCGCAATGAGATAGAACAGACCATGATAGCCCGTCGCCTCCTTGATGATCGCGAAGAAGACCAGCAGCGCGACCCCCGTCACGATCTCGGGCACCATCAGCGGCTGGTTGATAAGGGCATAGACGGCTGTGCGTCCACGATAGGGGGGAGTGCGTGTCGTGCCGAGGGCGGCCATGGTGGCCAGCGTTGTCGCGAGCACTGAGGCCGAGACGGCCACAATCAGCGAGCGGATCGCGGCCTCCTGCACCTGCTTGTTCTCCCAGGCGGCGGCGTACCAGCGCCAGGAGAACCCCTCCCACAGCGCAAGATTGGTGCCGGCATTGAAGGAGTAGATCACCAGCGTCGCGATCGGCGCGTAGAGCATCAGAAAACAGGCGATCGCGATGGTGGCAAAGCCGCGCTGGCGGCGGACCGAAAACTCAGTGGCCATGGTCCGCCCCCTTTTGCGCGGCGCGCACATAGACCAGTAGCGCGACCATGACCAATGCCAGCAGCGTGATCGACAGCGCCGAGCCGAGCGGCCAGTTCCGTCCCTGACCGAATTGCAGTTCGATCAGATTGCCGAGCATCATATTCTTGCCGCCCCCCAGCACCCGCGGGGTCACATAGGCGCCGAGCGACGGGATGAAGACCAGGATTGAGCCCGCCACGATGCCGGGGCTGACCAGCGGCAGGATCACCCGGCGCAGCACCTTCACCCTGTCGGCATAGAGGTCATAGGCCGCCTCGACCAATCGGAAGTCCAGCTTTTCGAGCGAGGCATAGAGCGGCAGCACCATCAGTGGGAAATAGACATAGGCCATCCCCAGCATGATCGAGAAATCCGTGTAGAGCATGCGCACCGGCTCATCGATCACGCCGATGCCGATCAGGGCGGTATTGAGGACACCCTCGGCCCGGATCCATTCCAGCATCGCAAAGGTCCGGATCAACAGATTGGTCCAGAACGGGATGGTGATCAGGAACAACCACAAATTGCGGTTGGCCGGCGCCCGCGTCGCAATGAAATAGGCAGTGGGGAAGCCGAGCAGCAGGCAGGCCAGCGTCGTCAGGACCGAGAGCTTGACCGAGCGCCAGAGGATGGCGAGATGCGCGTCCTGCACCCGCACCTCGTCGGTGAAGATGTCGCGCGTGAGGAAGACGTTGAACCAGCCCTGGCCCGAGCTCTCCCACACCACGCCGCCATAAGGCCCGGCGCCCAGGAAGGAATAGACCAGCACGATCAGCAGAGGCCCCGCCGCGAACAGGATCAG
>JBCCZI010000217.1:0-2652 GCA_039187815.1 Pseudomonadota bacterium
CCGTCAGATCCTGATCCTGCATCAACGCCTCCTTGCCAAGGCGCTAACAATGCAAGGGAAACCGTTAATTGGACGCTACAGCCTAGCAGGCTGCTGAAGAAGTTGCCCAGCGCTCGGTGAGCGTGCACTTGCTGGTGTCTGCGGAATGGCGCGAGATGGCTCGTCGGTTGCTGGCGGCTGGCGGGCAACGGCTCGGTCTGGTGTCCAGGGTCCATCAGGCGCCATCCGTCGCGATGTTTGCGAGCCGTCGCAGGTTGTAGGCTGCCGCCACCATGGTGAAGGCGGCATCGACCCGGGCCAGCCCCCGCACCTTCACCCTGGCGAGCCCGGCCGTCGCCTTGGCCCAGCCAAACACCTCCTCGATAGTCTTGCGTCGACGCTGACTGAGGCCGTAGCCGGGATGGCGCAGCGTGCGGCCATCGAGCGCGGTCCGGCGCATTCGTCCAAGCTTCGACACCGCGCCGTTGACCGCGACGTGCGGGGTCACCCGTCGGCCGCGCAGTTCGCCGATGAAGGCGGCCACGTCGTACGCCTTATCCGCGCCCAGGGTAAGCCGGCGTTTCGTCCCACGATGCCTGTCGAGAAGCGCCAGCGCCGCCTCGCGCTCCGCCGTGCCGGTGGCGCGGGTTGCCATTGCACCCACCACCAGCCCATGCCGGTTCTCCATGAGCACATGGCCCATGAAGCACAGCCGGCTCTCGCGCCCATCGGCCTTGCGGTAGAGCCTTGCGTCGGCATCGGTGACGGAGGCATGGGTCGCGTTGGAACGCTTCTCGCCGCGGAAGTTCTTCTGCCCGTTGCGCCCACCGCTGCCGGCGGGCGGGGGACCATCGTCGTCCTTCCTCACGAAGCTCTTGTGAGAGGCCCAAGCATCGATCAACGTGCCGTCCACTGAGAAGTGCTCGCGCGACATCAACGCCTGCACCTCGGGAAGGCTCACCAGCGCGGCGAGAAACTCCTGCGCCACCTCTCCCCCAAGCAGCCGTTCGCGGTTGTGGCTGAAAGTGCTCGCGTTCCAGACACGATCGTCCATGCGCAGGCCGACGAACCAGCGAAACAGGAGATTGTAGTTGATCTGCTCCATCAGCTGCCGCTCCGAGCGCACCGAGTAGAACGCCTGAAGGAGCGTGGCACGCAAGAGCATCTCCGGCGGGATCGAGGGGCGGCCCATGCGCGAGTAGAGCGCCGTGAAGCGTTGGTCGAGGGTCGCCAGCGCCGCATCGCACAGCGAGCGGATGCCGCGCAGCGGGTGGTCCGCCGGTACACGCTCCTCAAGCCGGACGTAGCTGAACATGTCCACCGGCCGCTCGTCCTCACCACGCATCACGAATCACTCCCACATCCCACGCGAGTGAATCACAATTGCAGGGCGGTGACGCCTGACTTCTTCAGCAGCCTGCTAGGCTGTAGCGTCCAATTAACGGTTTCCCTTGCATTGTTAGCGCCTTGGCAAGGAGGCGTTGATGCAGGATCAGGATCTGACGGACAGCCAGTGGGAGCGGCTTCGCGAACTGGTGCCAGGTGGGCGCAAGGGAAAGCGCGGCCCGCGCTCGGATGGGCGGCGGTTCCTCAATGCGTTGCTTTGGATGGCGCGCTCGGGCGGGCGTTGGCGTGATCTGCCGGAGCGCTACGGCAATCTTCATACGGTGAAGACGCGCTACTATCGCTGGCTGCGCGCCGGCCACATCGACAGGCTTTTTCACGCCGTGATGGAGGATCCGGACCTTGAGTGGATCGCTGTCGATGCCACCATCATCCGGGCCAACGCCCAGGCCGCCGGGGCTCGGCGGAAAAGGGGGGGTGCAATGCCCAGGCTCTCGGCCGCTCTCGTGGGGGTTTTGGCACAAAGCTCCATGCCGTAACCGATGCGCTGGGGCTGCCCATTCGCTTTGTCGTGGGCCCCGGTCAGCAAAATGAGATGGCCGCAGCTTACGCGCTGATCAAAGGCATCCATGCCGGCGCGGTGCTTGCCGACCGCGCCTACGATGCGGACGGGTTCCATGACCTCATCCTTGAGCAGGGCGGGCGCCCCGTGATCCCGCCCCGGCGCACGCGCAGACACCAGCACGACTATGACAGGGCTCTTTATGCCGCACGGCACAGCATCGAATGTTTCTTCGGAAAGCTCAAACAATTCCGCCGCGTGGCCACCCGATACGACAAGCTCGCCGAAACCTATCTCGGCTTCGTAAAGCTTGCCGCAATCCACATCTGGCTCCGATAAGTGAAATGGAGTCCACAGCCTAGCGCACGCGCAGCGGGATGTGGACGACCAGTTGCTCGCGGCCGATGCTTTCGGGCAGCGGTGGGTAGAAGGTGGTGCGCGCGGCCTCCAGCGATGCATCGTCGATGGCGGGCACGCCCGAGGACTGCACAATGCGCGAGGACCGGATCTTGCCGCTCTTGAGGATCACCACCTCCACCACCGCCATGCCCGACTGGTTCACCGCCGCCATCGCCGCCCAGAAGCGCGGCGCGATGGCCGAACGCACCGCCTCGGTATAGGCCACCTGCGTGGTCTCGCCGCCGCCCCCGGTCACCTCCTCGTCGAGCGCGGAGCGAAGGGCTTCGTTGAAGGCGAATTGGGACGGCTCGGCAGGGGCGTCGGCCGGTTCCTCTGTCTCACTCTCGCTCGGTTCGGGCTCGGCGAGG
>JBCCZI010000218.1:0-2638 GCA_039187815.1 Pseudomonadota bacterium
GACCGAGCGGCGCCAAAGACGAGATCGTCCTGGCCGCCACCGCCCAAAACCTCTGCAAGATGGCCAAGCTCCTTCCCGCACCAGCGGGATGGAGGTGCGGAGCGCCCTCAAGAAGCCGCCTCCGCCGCGCCGCAACACGTTTTTTCCCACAGAATTGGCGCGGTCTTGACGTTCGTTGCAACGGCGAGCCTCTCGGCTAAGTCCACCAGCTCGACCTGCATACAAAGCACTGGACCTGAGCAGGCCAATCAGCCGGCAAGGTTAATCGCGGGCCTCTCCGACCTCGCTCGATGCCCTCAACGCGCAACGGGAGGCGTGGGAGCGGCGACTAAGCTGATCGGCTGGAGGCTGTCGGAGCCACTGGTCGCGCGCGCTCGACGGCCGCGCTTGCCTTTGCTGAAGCGATCGTATCCTCGCCCGCAAGCGCATCTGGCTCATACTTCTCGCGAAGTCGGCGGATCTCAGCCCGAGCTTTCCGCAGAGCGATGACCGTCACCTCCATGCGTCGAGCCCGATAGTCGGGCTCGTAGCCCTCTCTCTCTCAAGCCGCCGCCGCACTGGGCTTCTTTGCGCGCGAAGGCAGTCATGCGCGATCACCCGGACACGCCCGGAGAACCCATCGGTTAATATTGGGCATTACTGAGTGTGAATGTGATCCCAGCGGGGTCGGCAACCGTATTCAGGATCGCGCGGCATCTCTTCCTCCAAACGCAAGGACCCCTTCGGGCCACCGCTCCCGGCTGCGATGTAGCAGATGCCTTCGCGTGGATCGGCGCGATCCGGCGGCGCCGGTTACGTCCGTCGAGGTGGTGGACATTGCGAGAGGGCGTGAGGGCATGATCAGGCGGCTTGCGTGGTTGTGCTGAGACTGGGAACGACGTCGCCGGTGTCGATCTTCGAGACGGCTTCGAGCTGCATGGAGCCGTGCTGGGCCGCCCCTGCGTCATTCTGTTCGAACAAGACAGCGCCGATGAGCCGAAGGAGGGAGGCGTCGTTGGGACGATCCCCACGACGTCGGCGCGGCGCGTCACCTCCTTGTTCAGACACTCGATCGGGTTGGTGCTTTGCAACCTGGTCCGATGCTGGGCAGGGAAGGCCATGTCGGCCAGCCCGTCATGCTCGGTTAGCGTCCGAGGAGGTGGTGGAACTTCCGGCCGCGCTGGCGGTGTAAGCGGGGGTAGATCAGGTCCTTGATGGCGCCCATCACCCCGCCTACTTTGTTGTCTGCTCCCGCCCGAGTTCGGGTGATGCCACTGCGGTTGACGCCCTTGTGGTTAAATCCCACCACCAGACGGCTTTCTCCTGGCCCAAGCCCTTTGTAATCGATGCCACCAGCGGGATGCGCCCGGCTCGGTGAACCCCGTCGATCTCTTGGTGCCAGCCGCTTAGTATTCCAGCCATCTTCATTTCCTCTCTGCGGCCCGGCACCACGCCCGACCGCGTTCCAAACCGCCCGCCAAGCGATTGACTAGTAGTGCCGCCCACGTTCCTTGGAAACGCGCTTAAGTCCTTGATATTGATCGCTCATCTACCTCCTGCCGGGGTCACCAAGGCTCGCGTTCGGTTGAATGGAAAGGGATTGCGGGCTGGATTATCCAGCAAAACGATGCCACCTGGCCGCAGAGGCCGGGCGTTGCACGACATCGTGCTTGCTTGTCGGGTGAGCCGCAGCGCTGCTAGTGTGTGCGATGGCCTGGTGTCGTCGACACATGGCAGGGGACGAAGGGTGGCAGCATGGCGGAGCGGTTGTCTCGGAGAGCGTTCCGGCGAGAGGCCGTTGCCATGGCGCGCCGGGACCCGGAACATCGCATGGGCCGGCTTTTGATCGGGGTCGCCATCGCGTTTGCCCTATTTGTGAGCGTCTTCGTCTATTTCGGTCGAGCGCTGAATGACAGCGGCATCATCGTGCAGGCCACAGTGACCAAGATGCGGTGGTACAAGAGCCATGAGCCGCAGATCTGGGTCACCTATCAGGCCCCGGGCGAGGAGCCGGTCTCCCATCACTTCGACGACATCTCGCCGGAGCTCTTCCAGAGCCTGGCTGTCGGCGGCCCCCTCCCCTTGCGGGTTGTGCCCGGCCTTGTCGTTCTCCACCCGGACAGCAGCGGCGACGGCTACGGGATCTACGTGTTCTACGGTTTTGCGGGGCTGGTGGCGATTTTGGGCTTTGGCGTCCGCCGTAGCGCGCGCGATCGGGCCGAACGCGCGCTTCGGACCATGGAGAACGGCGTTCTCGTCGAGGGAAAGGTCAACCGGCTTTACCAGGAAGAGGGCGGTGACGGCTGGATGCTCGCCTATCGCTATCGCGGGGCCGACGGGCAGATCCGCAAAGGGGAGAGCGGGCCGCACAGACTGCGTGATCTGACGGGATTGGAGCCGGACCAGCCGATCAATGTGCTCGCCGATCCCGAGGACATCACCTACACGCTCTGGGTCGATGCTCCGGATCAGGTCGGACGGGGCTGGAGTCGCTGCGTCTCGTTTGCAAGCGATTAGAGCGGGATCTGATTGTTTTGGATTTTGGTTGCGGGCGGTGCAGTCGTTTTGGCCTTGGGTTGGGGTGAGGAGATCTCCGATCCGGCCGATGGCGGACCAGAGGCCGTCCACGGTTCGCTCAGCGGCCTTTCCGAGGAGGGCC
>JBCCZI010000219.1:0-2600 GCA_039187815.1 Pseudomonadota bacterium
CCAGCCGGGCACCTATCTGCCCCGCCGCCGGGGGGCCGAGCACCTGCAGGTCATCGCCGTCGTCAACTTCAAGGGCGGCTCGGGCAAGACGACGACCGCAGCCCATCTCGCGCAGAAGGCAGCGCTCGAGGGCTACCGGGTACTGGCCCTCGATCTCGACCCGCAGGCGAGCCTCACCACGCTTTTCGGCGTCCAGCCCGAGCTCGACCTCGAAGGCGGCACGCTCCTCGAGGCGATCCGCTACGAGGCGCCCTGCCCGCTCCGCACCGTGATCCGGCCGACCTATTTCGCGGGCCTCGATCTCGTCCCGGGCAATCTCGAGCTTATGGAGTTCGAGCACGAGGTGCCCCGGGCGCTCCTGCGCGGCACCGAAGGCCTCTTCTTCACGCGGCTCGCGGAGCGGCTGGCCGAGGTGGAGGCGGATTACGACATCGTGGTGATGGACTGCCCGCCCCAGCTCGGCTTTCTCACCATGTCCGCGCTCTCGGCCGCCACGGCCGTGCTGGTGACGGTGCATCCGCAGATGCTGGACGTGATGTCCATGTGCCAGTTCCTGCACATGACCTCGGATCTCTTGGGCGTGGTGGCGGAGGCGGGCGGCGATACGAGCCTCGACTGGCTCCGCTATCTCATCACGCGTCATGAGCCCGGCGACGGGCCCCAGGCGCAGATGGCGGGCTTTCTGCGCGCGCTTTTCGGCGACCATGTGCTGGCCAATACGGTGCTGAAATCCACCGCGATCTCGGATGCGGGGATCACCAAGCAAACGCTCTACGAGGTCGACCGCAGCGCCTTTACCCGCACGACCTATGAACGCGCGATCGAGAGCGTGGATGCGGTCAATGGGGAGATCCTGGGCCTCGTGCGCGGGGCCTGGGGGCGCAGCACTTTGGGGCGCAACACAGGTCGGGAGGCCGGATAATGGCGGGTCTTGAGCGATGATGCCTGAGCCCCGTGTTGACAGCTGTCAACTCTGGATCGGCATCGGATTGGCCCAGGGTTGGCCGGGGGTTGGCACTGGATTGGCCCGGGGGCTGGGGTGGCGCTGTTGACAGCTGTCAACAGCCGCGCTGCGACCGGATCCGCTGAGAACGGGAGGAGGCCATGGGACGCAAGAACCTGCTCGAAGGCCTGATGGCGCCGGCCGCTGCGGTGGAGAGCGCCACTAATAGCGCCGGCGATGGGGTCGTTACCGATCTGCGCGACGGGAGGAGCCGACGGCGCGGGGGCGCCACGGGCGCCGTCACTGGAGCCGTGGGCGCGGTCGGCCAGTCGATCGCAGCACTCCGTGCCCGCGCGGTGGTCGAGCTCGACCCGCATGCCATCGAGGCCGACGGCCCGCAGGACCGGCTCGAGCACGACCCGGTGGAGGAAGCAGCGCTCGCAGCCTCGATCCGCGCGCATGGCCAGCAAGTGCCGGTGCTCGTGCGCCCGCATCCCGAGCGCGAGGACCGCTGGCGCATCGTCTATGGCCGGCGGCGGGTGCTGGCCGCGCGCGATCTCGGCATCACGGTGAAGGCCCTGGTGCGCGATCTCGACGATACCGCCGCGGTGATGGCCCAGGGCCAGGAGAACACTCAGCGCCGGGATCTGAGCTTTATCGAGAAGGCCAATTTCGCGCGGCAGCTCCGCGATCTCGGCTATGACCGCCGGGCGATCTCCGAGGCGATCAACACGGACAAGACGCTGCTCTCGCGGCTTCTATCGGTGGCCGACCGGGTGCCGCTCACGGTGATCGAGGCGATCGGCGCCGCTCCGGGTATCGGCCGCGACCGCTGGCGCGCCATGGCCGATCTCTGCGAGACGGCCGGCTGGGAGCCCACGGCGATGGCAGCGCTCGCGACCGACAGCCCACCGTCGGAGACATCAGAGGGGAGCTCAGAGGGGGCAGGGGCCACACTACCCGCCTCCGATCGCCGCTTCGAAGCCCTCTTCGCTGCCCTCACCGACGCCCTCAACGCCCGCGCCGCCATCGAAAGGCAGGCTGGACAGGATGCCGGCCCGCACCCCCGCGGCGCCCAGGGCAAATCCTCCGCCGAACCGCTGACCTCTACCGATGGCACGCCCCTCGGCACACTCAGCCACGGCCCCAAAAGCACCCGCCTCACCCTCGACGGCGCAGACGCCCGCGCCTTCGCCACCTGGCTCGCCACCCGCCTGCCAGACCTCCACGCCACCTGGCGCAGCACCAGAGGCGGCAACGCCAACGACGCCTGACAAGCGCGCGTTGACAGCTGTCAACAATCGGCGCGGGGGGCCGAGCGGTCAGTCGGTCAGGCGGGCAGATCCTCCCTGAAGGGGGCTTTGGCGTAGACGGTGGCGAGGCCTTTGGGGAGGGGGATTGACGGGGTCCAGCCGAGGGATTTGAGGCGGGAGATGTCGAGGAGTTTGCGTGGGGTGCCGTCGGGTTTGGTGGGGTCGGCGATCACATCGCCCTCGAGGCCGACGACGTCCATGATCAGGCGCGCGAGCGCGGCGATGGTGAGGTCCTCGCCGCAGCCGAGGTTTACATGGGTCGCATCCGAGTAGTGGATCATCAGATGCACCAGACCATCGGCGCAGTCGTCCACATGCAGGAACTCGCGCCGCGGCCGGCCCGA
>JBCCZI010000220.1:0-2358 GCA_039187815.1 Pseudomonadota bacterium
CTGCAACGGCAACTCGCCGCTGGTGTGGGACGAGACCATGCTGGGCGCGATGCGGGCGTTTTGCCGGCGCAATCAGCCAGTGCTGTGCTCCCCCTTTGTGCTGGGGGGCGCGAACACGCCGGCCTCGGTGGCCCCGGCGGTGGCGCAGCTAAACGCCGAGGCATTGTCGGCTCTGGCCTATACCCAGGTGATCCGGCCAGGCTGCCCCGCGATCTATGGTCACTACCTCTCGAGCGTCTCGATGAAGTCCGGGGCGCCCATGGCAGGCACGCCCGAGATCAGCCTGATGAACTTCATGATCGGACAGATGGCGCGCCATTACGGCGTGCCCTGGCGGACCTCGAACACCCTGGGCGGGGCCAAGACCTTCGATGCCCAGGCAGGGTATGAGAGCGCCACGACGCTCCAGGCGGTGATCCTGGCGGGCGCCAACTACATCTGGCACTCGGCTGGGTGGAACGAGGCAGGCATGCATTGCTCGATCGCCAAGTTCATCGTGGATGCCGAGCAATGCGCCATGGCCTATCGCATGGCTGAGGGGATCCACTGGGACGATTTCGACGAGGGTCTGGCGGCGGTGGCGGATATCGGGCCGGGCGGGCACTATCTCGGCCATGCGCACACGCTTGAGAACTTCCAACGCGCGTTTTTCATGCCGGAGCTATTCGACAACAACTCGATCGAACAGTGGCAGGCGGAGGGCTCGGTCGAGATCACCGAGCGTGCGCTGACCCATGCCCGCGGACTGCTGGCCGATTATGAAGAACCAGTGCTCGATCCCGGCATCGACGAGGCGCTGCGTGACTATATCGCCCGGCGCGAGCGGGAGATCCCCGCTGCCGACGCCCTGAACCAGACCCATTGAGGGGCCACCCATGACCCGCCGCGAGGTCTCGCGTCTGCCGGTCGATCCGGGGCCTGCCGGGTGGAACCGCCTGTTGCCCGAGCCGGCGCCCGCTGTGCCGCTCGATGGCGCGCAGACCGCCGATTGGCTGGTGATCGGGGCGGGCTTTGCCGGGCTGGCCGCCGCCCGCCGGCTCTCTCAGCGGTGCCCCGGCGACCGGATCACGGTGCTTGAGGCGGCGCGGGTCGGCGACGGCCCGGCGGGGCGAAACTCGGGCTTTATGATCGATCTGCCGCACGACCTCTCCTCCGACGATTATGGCGGCGCGCTCGAGCAGGACCGGCTGCGCACCGCGGACAACCGCCTGGCGATCGATTTCAATCGCGCGATGGCTGCCGAGTTCGGGCTGTCGGCCGAGGCGTTTGCCCCCTCGGGCAAGATCAACGCCGCGGCGACGCCCCGCGGGCACCGACGAAACCTCAGCTATGCCGCCCATCTTGCGCGCATGGGCGAGGCGCACCGGATGATGGATGCCGCCGAGATGCAGGCCTTGACCGGCACCGCGTTCTATCAAAGCGGGCTCTTCACACCGGGCACGGCGATCATCCAGCCGGCGATGTTCGTGCGCGGGGTCGCGGCGGGCTTGCGCTCGAACCGCATCGCGATCCACGAGCAAAGCCCCGTCATCCGGCTCGAGCGCCAAGGCGACTGGGTTGCCACGACCAAGACCGGCCACGTCACCGCCCCCTGGGTCATCCTGGCGGTGAACGGCCACGTCAACAGCTTTGGCTTCGCAAGGGGCCGGCTGATGCATGTCTTTACCTATGCCTCGATGACCCGGAGGCTGACGGCCGAGGAGACCGCGCGCCTGGGCGGCCAACCGGTTTGGGGGGTGACGCCGGCCGATCCCATGGGCTCGACGGTGCGCCGGCTCTCAGGCACGGGCGGAGACCGGATCGTTGTGCGCAACCGCTTCACGCTCGATCCGTCGATGGAGGTGGACGAGCGCCGCCTCATACACGTTGGCCGGGATCATGATCGCTCATTCAAAGCGCGCTTCCCAATGCTGGGCGATGTGGCGATGGAGCACCGCTGGGGCGGCCGGCTCTGCCTCAGCCTCAATGATGTGCAGATGGTCAGCGAGCTCGAGCCCGGGCTCTTTTCTGCCTGCTGCCAGAACGGGCTCGGCACCTGCCGCGGCACGCTGGCCGGGATGATGGCGGCGGATCTGGCATCGGGGCACGGCTCGCCGACGTTGGAGCGTCTGCTGGCCGAAGCGCCGCCCCGCCGCCTGCCGCCCGAGCCGCTGGCGCGCATCGGCGGCAATTTGCGCCTGCGCTGGGGCGAGCTGAACGCAGGCCGCGAACTCTAGGTCATCAACTCATAAAGAGGTATCCCTTCGGCTGGCGATCTGATTCAAGCTCCGCGAGGAGGAGCCGTTATGTCGTCACGCCGCCGCTACGAGTTGACCGATTTCGAATGGTCGATCATCGAGCCGTTGCTGCCGAACAAGC
>JBCCZI010000221.1:0-2307 GCA_039187815.1 Pseudomonadota bacterium
AACAGGCCGCCGCCACAACCGATATCCAAGAGCCTGATCCCTTCGAAGGGAGCCTCATCAGCCAGGTCACGCCCAAATTCGCATGCGATCTGGGCCGTGATATAGTCGAGGCGGCAAGGGTTAAGCATATGCAGCGGCTTGAACTTGCCCGTCGGATTCCACCACTCGGCCGCCATCTCCTGAAACTTATTAATTTCGTTTGCGTCAACGGTTGTTCCCGCATTCGGCATCTGTTGGCCTCGCTTCCGATCTGCTAGGAGTAGCCCTTCAAGGTGACCCTTCCGAGGCTATATAGGCTTTCATGGACAAGGTGGCAGGACAAAAGGGTGCATCCCAATATCTGTACCCGCCGCTCGATCCCTACGATCAGCGGATGCTGGGTGTGGGCGATGGCCACCGGATCTACGTTGAGCAGTGTGGCAACCCGGACGGTGTTCCCGTTGTTGTCCTCCATGGTGGGCCGGGGGGCGGGTGTAGCCCCGCGATGCGACGTTATTTTGACCCAACGCACTACCGGATCGTTCTGTTTGACCAGCGCGGCTGCGGCCGCTCGCGGCCACATGCGTCGGTAGAGGCCAACACCACCTGGCATCTCGTCGCGGACATCGAGGCGATTCGTGAAACCCTCGGGATCGAGACCTGGATCGTGTTCGGCGGGAGCTGGGGCGCGACGCTGGCATTGATTTACGCCGAGACCCATCCCCAGCGCGCGCTGCATCTTGTCTTGCGCGGTGTCTTCCTGATGACACAGGCCGAACTCGACTGGTTCTACGGTGGCGGTGCAGGGCAGTTCTGGCCAGACGTCTGGGCAAACTTCGAACGATTGATCCCGGAAGACGAGCGATCCGATCTGATTGCCGCCTATCATCGGCGGTTGTTCTCCGGCGATCTCGCCCTTGAAACGCGGTTCGCGCGCGCTTGGGCTGGCTGGGAAAACACCCTCGCTTCGATCGCCAATGATGGTCCGGGCGCCGAGTCCCCCGCCGAATACGCGCGCGCTTTCGCGCGACTAGAGAATCACTATTTCACCCATGGCGGTTTCCTGGACGAAGACGGCTATATCCTTACGCATGCAGATAGGCTCGAGACCGTCCCAGGTACCATTGTGCAAGGGCGCTACGACATGATTTGCCCGCCTGTCTCGGCCCATAGGCTCCACCGGGCCTGGCCGCGCTCGGAGCTCCTCATCGTCCCTCGCGCCGGACATGCGCTCTCGGAGCCCGGGATCTCGTCGCGCCTTGTCCGGACCATGGATTCGCTGCGACAACGCCACCCCGCGCCTGTCTCGGAACGATCGGGCCCGTGAGCGCCCAAGGAATTCGCCCGGCGATCAGCCGCCGACATCTGATCCGCACAGGAGCGGCAGCGGCGCTCGTGGCGGCGTCGGGGCTTGCGTTACGGGCAGAGCCCGGCCCGAGCGGTGTGTTGCGGCTCGCGGCGCCTGGCCGGTTGCCGGGGCCCGAAGGCGCAAACGGTGTGCTGGGGCGGCTCGTTGCTCCGGGGAGCGTCTTCGACTGTCTTGCCGAGATCGGGCCCGATGGTGGCCTTATGGGTGAACTTGCGGAGAGCTGGGAGCCACAGAACGGTGGCGCCGTCTGGGCGGTGACCCTTCGCGACGGTGCGGAGTTTCACGATGGACGCAGCTTTCAGGCCGATGATGCCGTGGTTTCGCTGCGCTACCACATGGCTGCGGCCGCTGACCGCCTCGGGATTGTTTCAGTGCGTAAGGCGAAGCGGTTGCAGATCGTGATAACACTGGAGGCTCCCGATCCGGGGTTTCCGTTTCTGCTAAGCGATCCCTCCTTGATGATGCTTCCAGCCGATGATCCCGTGGGCGCTCTGCGGCACGGGATCGGAACGGGTCTCTACCGTATCAAGGATGCTCACACTGGTATGCGACTTGAACGCGTCGCCGCTCATTACAAAGATGGCCGGGCGGGCTGGTTCGAGGCGCTCGAGCTTGTGGGCATCGAGGACGCCAAAGAGCGCACGCGCGGCTTGTTGGCCGGACGGTTTGATGCTGTCGCTGCGCCCGATCCTGGAGTGCAGCGCAAGCATGGTGGGAAGCAGCGCTTTATCGATGTCGCCACTCCAAGCCGGCGTCATCTTCAGATCAGATGCCGTGGCGATAATGCGGGTCCGCTTGCCGCTGCGCTTAAGCTTGGGCTCGACCGATATGCGGTGCTCAATGAGTTTCTTGGAGGGCGGGGCCGTGTGGCAGGAGACACTCCAATTTCCTCAGAGCCACCCGAGCAGGATACTGCCCGTGCACGGTACCTTTTAGCGAAGGCTGGAGTCGACAGGGCG
>JBCCZI010000222.1:0-2224 GCA_039187815.1 Pseudomonadota bacterium
CTCGAACCCGGCTTGGGGAAGCGCCCCGTAAAGCGAGCGCTTGCCCACGGGCGGATAGCGCACATTGGTCACCATCTGGCGCGCTGTTTTAACGTCGTCCACATGGGGCACGATGATCCCCTGGGCGCCGCCATCCAGCGCCCGCGTCGCGTGGTGATGCTCGACCCCTGGCACGCGCACGATCGGCGCGATCCCCTCGGCCTGCGCCGCCACCGAGATGTTACAGGCGTCGTCAAGCGACATGGTGTTGTGCTCCATGTCGATGAACAGCCAGTCGAAGCCCGCGGTCTTCATGGCCCGCGCAATCTCGACGGTGCGCGCCCCGCGCAGACCGACGCCAAGCGCCAGATCACCGGCGGCAAGCTTGGCGCTCAGCACATTTGGAATGGAAACCACGGCGCCCCCCTTCATTCGTTTTACTGTGCAAAAGGCCTATTGCCTCAGGCACCGCGCCGCAACAGGATTTGGGCAATCCATGCTCGAGGCGGCTTGACCGTTCTGAGTGCTGAAAATACCGCGAGAGCGCGGGAGCAGAGCGCTCGCACGGCCCGGAACGGGCCAACACGGGCTGGGATCAGGACCCATAAATTCTAGACTCCTGGCGCAGGACTCTTGGGTCCTGAGACTAGACCTCCAACCATGCCTGCCGAAGATCGGCACGCGCCGCCAGATCCGAGGGCTGGCCATCGAAGACGACACGCCCCTGCCCCATCAAGACCAAGCGGTCGCTGATCTCCAGTGCCATCGTCAGTTTCTGTTCTACCAAAAGAATGGCAACGCCGCGCCGGGCGATCTCTTCCAGCAGATCCCGCAGGCGGCCGGCCATCTGCGGTGACAGACCTTCGCTGGGCTCGTCCACCATGATCAAATCCGGATCGCCCATCAGCGTGCGGCAGACCGCCAGCATCTGCTGTTCGCCGCCGGAAAGGGCACTGGCTTCGACATCGGCGCGGTCGCCGAGGTTCTCAAAGAGACGGAACATGTCGGCAATCGACCAACGCCCGTCGCCGTCGTTCCGCCCCGGTTTGAGGCCCAGGATCAGGTTCTGGCGCGTGGTCAGGCCCGGGAAGATCTCGCGGTTCTCTGGCACGTAACCAAGGCCCAGCCGGGCGATTGCGAACGGCGGCAGGCCTGCGATCTGCTGGTCTTTGAAACGAATGCTGCCCTCAGGTCGCACCAGCCCCATGATCGCCTTGCAGGTGGTTGATCGGCCGACGCCGTTACGCCCCAAGAGCGCCACGATCTCGCCTACGCCCACGTGGAACGACACCCCCCGCAGGACATGAGACTTGCCGTAATGGGCGTGAAGGGCGGTGACGTCGAGCATCGATCATAGCTGGGGGGGGGGGGGGGGGGGGGGGCCCCCCGCGCCCGGCGGGGCCCGCCCCCCGCCGCCCGTCCCCGCCGCGCCGGCCCCCCCGCCGCCGGAGCGCACGGCCCCTCGCTGAGTAGCGGGGGGCCGCCGAGGCCGTGGCCGCCTATCTGCCCGTGAACCGGGCGGGGCGCTTCTCGAGGAAGGAGGCCACGCCCTCCTTGTGGTCTGCCGACTTGAAACACTCGGCGAGTGCCTTCGTGTGGTTCGCCATGTGCTCGCCCACCTCGTTGCCGAGCCCTTCGTACACGAGGTGCTTGATCCGGCTGTGTGAGAAGGGCGATCCCTGAAGAATCGTCGTGGCCAGGCCGCGTGCTTCCTGCAAGAGATCCTCGGGCTCGAAGAGGGCGGAGACGTACTGCATCTCGAGCGCCTCCTCGGCGGAGACGAACTCGCCTGAGTAGAGGAGCCACAGGGCTTTGGACGGCCCGATCAACTTCGGGAGCAGCCAGCTGCCGGCGCCGGTGTCCGGCACGAGTCCGCGGTGGGCAAAGTTCCAGGCGAAGCGTGCGCGGGTGGAGGCGATGCGGAGATCGCACTGCGAGGTGAACTCGGCGCCCATTCCCACAGCCGGGCCGTCGATCGCACCGATGACGGGCTTCGGGCAGCGCACGATCGGCCACCAATGGCTCGTCTGCTCGGCGCTACCGCGGAGGCCGCGCTCCTCGCCCGGAATCGTCGCCAGGTCGGAGAGGTCGGTCCCGGCGCAGAACGCCCCGCCTGCGCCCGTGAGGATGACCACGCGGGCCGCATCATCGCGGCCGACCCGCTCCATCGTCTCGACGAACTCCGCGAGCATGCGGTAGGTCATGGCATTGCGCTTCTCGGGCCGGTTCAGCGTGATGGTCGCGA
>JBCCZI010000223.1:0-2040 GCA_039187815.1 Pseudomonadota bacterium
AGATCGGACCGGGGCATCGGGCCGCGTCGTGACACGATCAAGGGCGCGAGGGCGGATCAAGCCGCCCAGACGGAGCACACGAGTGGGCCTCCTGCGATGATTTACATTTACTGTGCGATGGTTGTCGCCGTGATCGGATTTCAGATCGCGCTGATCCTTGGCGCGCCTTGGGGCAGGATCACGCAAGGGGGACAGACAGAGGGCCCATTGCCAGGGTCAGGGCGGTTTGTGGCGGCGGTTTCGATTGCCATTTTGGCTGGAATGGCGCTTGCCATGTTGTCCGCCGACGGCGGCTGGCCGGGCTGGCCCCTGTGGACGGGATGGATCGCGGTCGCCGTGAACGCTTTCAGCATGGTGCTGAACTGGATCACACCCTCGGCGCCCGAACGCAGGCTCTGGGGCCCGATTATGACGCTCAAGTTTCTTCTGGCGGTTGCGATTCTTCTCATCTGAAGGGTTGCAGGTCCCACGGGTTTTTCCGGTCGAAGCGCGTGGGTCATTTCAACCTGCTTGGTCAAGAGCCCGCTGCCGTTAACCGTTCAGGCGAGACAAACAATCCCAACATGCCATGCAAACCATCATTCCTTGCCAATGCCCCATTCACGGCGTCGATACGTGTCGACCCCGAGGATGGCGGCGGACGCGACGCCAACTGGGCGCGAGGCAGCGTGTCTTTCGCAATGATGAGCTGTCTGCCGAGGCGGCCCTCGCGCTGCAGCCCGAGCGCGTCCTCATCTCTCCCGGGCCCTGCTCTCCTAATGAAGCCGGTAACAGCATGGACATCATCAAGGCCTTTGCCGGCAAGGTGCCGCTCTTCGGCGTCTGTCTGGGCCACCAGTGCATCGGGCAGTTCTTCGGCGGTAAGGTCATCCGCGCCGAGCGTCTCATGCACGGGAAGACCTCCCCTATCCAGCACCGGGACACAGATGTCTTCGCCGGGCTACCCCAGGGCTTCGAGGCCACCCGCTACCACTCCCTCGTGGTCGAGCGCGAGAGCTTCCCCGATGAACTGGAGATCACCGCCGAGACGGCCGAAGGCGAAATCATGGGCCTGCGCCACCGTGAGCTGCCGATCTGGGGCGTACAGTTCCACCCTGAGAGCTACGCCACCAACCACCCCACTGACCACGGACTAAAGCTCCTGGATAACTTTCTAAAGCTCTAACATGTACTGCCCGAAATGCAGCCATAAGGACACCAAGGTGCTCGATACCCGTATCGGCAAGGGCAAGCTGTCCATCCGCCGACGGCGCGAGTGTCTCGACCCGGCCTGCGGACACCGCTTCACCACGGTGGAGGAAATCCTGCGCGAGGGCTTGGTCGTAATCAAGCGGGACGGCCGCCGCGAGGAGTTCGACCGTGATAAGCTCTTCTCCGGCATCCGCAAGGCGGTTGAAAAGCGCCCCGTCCAGACCGAGCAGATCGAGATGCTCGTAGCCGAGGTCATCGACGCGCTCGAAGTTGAGTTCGACAACGAGATCCCGACCAAGGCCATCGGCGAACAGGTCATGAACCGCCTCAGGCACATCGACTCCATTGCCTACGTGCGCTACGCCAGCGTCTATAAGGACTTCCGCGACATCGAGGAGTTCGCCAAGGAAATCAAAACCCTAATGAAGGGCGCCCGCGCCTAGCCGCCATGCCCGAGGAAACGCTCAAGCAGTTGCGCTCCCTTAATGCCCTGCTCAACGTTGCCACCGGGAGCGACCGCGAGCTGGCCGCCCAGATTGCGCGCGCAATCGAGTTCAGCCGTGACGAGATCGGCGAGGCCCACCCCGCTCACGACATGCTGGCCAAGTCCGCTCACCGCCTGCTCGAGCTGCACCTAAGCCACCGTGCCGCTTGCGGCTTTCAGCATTGTGACCTGCGCGGCCAGGGCAACGACCCGCTCTTCATCCGCGGACAAATTCTCGCTGCCTTACGCAAGCTGGCCGGATCGCGCGAGGCCATCCTCCTCGTCTCCGGACTGCCCACGCTGGTCAAGCCCCAAGGTGGCCGCTGGTCCCGCCCCCGCCGCAAGACCTACCAGGACACCCTCAA
>JBCCZI010000224.1:0-1783 GCA_039187815.1 Pseudomonadota bacterium
CCAGTCGCATCTACCGTTGATCTTCACCGAGAGCTTCTTCTCGCGCCACAGTTTGCAGTTTGCAGTTTGCAGTTTGCAGTTTGCAGTTTGCCTCGAAAAGTAGTGGCTAGAACGGCACCGACACAAAGATCATGATCAATAGACCGGCGATTAAGGCGCTTTTCTCGGCGCTGGTCGAGTTGAAGGAGGCCGGTCTTTCCGAGTGGTACGGCGCCGGCCGGGGCGACAATGCGAAACACTTCGAGAAGGGCAAGGTCGCCATAAGGCTCGGCTCGTCGGGCTCGTTCGGCGGGCTGCTGAAGAAGGTCGACTTTGCGTTCTCGGCCACCATACCGCCCTATTGGGAGGCTGTGACCGCCGAGCCCACGCAGACCTTCATGGGCGGCGCCGCGCTCTTCGCCATGGCCGGTAAATCGGCTGAGGAGAACAAAGCGACGGCGGAGTTCTTCCGCTCCCTCACCTCGGCCAATGTCGAGTTCTTCTGGCACAAGGCCACCAGATATGTGCTGATCACCGAGGCCGCCTATGACGTCGCCAAAGACGCCGGCCACGACAAGGAGTTCCCGGCCGCCGATGTGGGCATCCAGCAGCTGTCACTCGACGCCGGTGAGTTCACCAAAGGCTATCTCATAAGCTTCTACGTCCAGATCCGCGATGTGATGAACCGCGATTAGGGGCGCATCCTGATCCGCGAAACCGATATTGTCAGCGCGTTCGAGGCGATCGAGGCCGAGGCGAACAAGCTGCTCGAGCGCTTGACCAAGACACAGGGTTGAGACCTGGCACGACGCTGCGGCGACCGCAAATGTGGCCGCCGTCTTAGCATGGGCGGAGCATCCGATGAAGCGTGCGGGTGTCACTCAGGTCTGGCCTTCGGTGGCCTTGCTGCTGCCGCAAGTCGCGGCTGATGGTCGATGGAGACCGGCCGAGCGCCTCCTCGATCGCGCGAACACCGGTCCCCTCAGATCTCGAAACAGCGATCCGGTCTCTTTCGGCCGGAGAGAGACGGACGTATCCCGACATTGCAGCACCGCCCTTTTCGTTTGGCGACAGAAGGACACCGCATCCGCCAGCGGCGTTGCTCGTCACTCCTGAATTCACTCGCACCTACCGCAGCTAGGGACCGCTATCGACTTGGTTTGAGGCTGGGATTGGGGCGTGGCACGCGCTTGGCCCCTCGATCCGGCTGGGCCAGCGCCGGCGCTGTTCGGTTCTCTGTGCCCTTTCTCGGTGTCAGGCGATCTAGGCCTTTCTGATCTGGACGGGTCTGCGGATGGTGTACGGCAACGCCGAGACCCTCGGCTGGTTGGTCGAGGGGAAAGGGATCGAGCCGCATGTGCCGGTGATCCGCCGCCCGTCAGGCGCTTTGCGCAGCAAACGCCGAGAGGGGACAATCGGGCCGAGAGGATGGCTCCTTCGCCCGCGCGGACTTTACCTTCAAGGCGCGCTGCTGCCCGAAGACACCGAGCCGGAAGACACCGAGCCGGAAGATCACGCATTCGATCCACGAAGGGGCACGCGACCTCGCTCGGGAAATCGCGAAGACCGATGCCCGCGTCGTGTCCCGCCGTGCTCGGCGAAAGGTCGAAATGCTCTTCGCCCACATGAAGAAAATCCTCAGCCTCGACCGCCTGCGCCTCAAAGGACCGAGCGGCGCCAAAGACGAGATCGTCCTGGCCGCCACCGCCCAAAACCTCTGCAAGATGGCCAAGCTCCTTCCCGCACCAGCGGGATGGAGGTGCGGAGCGCCCTCAAGAAGCCGCCTCCGCCGCGCCGCAACACG
>JBCCZI010000225.1:0-1738 GCA_039187815.1 Pseudomonadota bacterium
CAGACCCCGCTGATCGCAAGCCGTGCGGTGGGCCTGATGCATGACGCAGGCATCCCGGCAGAGGCATTGATCCTCCTGCCCGGCGACGGCCCCACGGTCGGTGGCCCACTGACCGCCGATCCGCGCATCGCGGGCATCTGCTTCACCGGCTCGACCGAGGTCGCCCAGATCATCCACAAGACCCTCGCCGCAAATGCAGGACCAGAGGCCGTGCTGATCGCCGAGACCGGCGGCCTCAACGCCATGATGGTTGATAGCACGGCGCTCACCGAACAAGCGGTGCGCGACATCGTCATCTCGTCGTTTCAAAGCGCCGGTCAACGCTGTTCGGCGCTGCGCATGCTCTATGTGCAAGAGGAAGCCCGCGCGCGCCTGCTCGAGATGCTCTATGGCGCGATGGACGCGCTCTCGATTGGTGATCCATGGCTGACCTCGACCGATGTCTCTCCCGTGATCGACCAAGAGGCCGCCGATGGCATCCGCGCCTATCTCGATGCGCAAAGGACTGCCGGGCGATTGGTCAAATCCCTGCCCGTGCCGAGTCAAGGCCAATTCGTGCCCCCGAGCGTCATCTCGGTCCTCGGCATCGAGGATCTGGAGCGCGAGATCTTCGGCCCCGTCCTCCATGTGGCCAGCTTCAAAGCCTCGGAGATCGACCAGGCGATCGACCGGATCAATGCCCGCGGCTACGGCCTCACCTTTGGCCTACATACGCGGATCGACGACCGGGTCCAAGAGATCGTCGAGCGTCTCCATGTCGGCAACACCTACGTGAACCGCAACCAGATCGGCGCCATCGTCGGCTCGCAACCCTTTGGCGGCGAGGGCCTGTCCGGCACCGGCCCCAAAGCGGGCGGCCCCCTCTATGTCGCCCGGTTCCAGCGCACGGAACCCCTCACCGATCTCCCCGCCCCCTCGGGCGCCGAGATCCCGCTGGCTGGGCTAACCCAGGCCATCGCCACGCTCGACCCGCGCCACTGGGCCGCCCGCGAAGGCCGTGTGTCCGAGCTCCGCCGCGCCCTCACCGGCCGCACTGGCCTCTCCCGCCGGGCGCTCGCCGCCACAGCCGCGTTCGACCCCGGCCCCTTCACGCTCCCCGGCCCGACCGGCGAGAGCAACCGCCTCACCCTCTCCCCGCGCGGCCTCATCCTCTGCCTCGGCCCCACCGCCGAGATCGCGCTGGCCCAAGCCATCCAAGCCCTTGGCGCAGGTTGTGCTGTCGTGATCGTGGCGCCGGAGGCTCCCGCCACCGCCGCCCCCCTGATCGCCGCTGGGATGCCAATCGCAGCCCTCGACGGCACACTCGCCCCTGAGACCCTGGCCGAGATCCCAGACCTCGCCCTGGTCGCCGCCACCGGCGCGCCCGCCTGGCTCCGCCCCCTCCGCCAAGCGCTCGCCGCCCGCCCCGGCCCGATCGTCCCGCTCGAGACCCAAATCCTCGCCCCCGCCCGCTATGTCGCTGAACGCCATGTCTGCGTCGACACCACCGCCGCCGGAGGCAATGCCAGCCTGCTGGCCGCCTCACCTTAAGCTTGCCGCCTGCCCGCCCCCATGGCACCCTGTCGCCATAGTTGACAGGATTGCCCATGCTCACCCCGATCCAGGACAAGCGCCTCGCCCAGCAGACGCGCAAGCTCGAGCATATCCAACAGCTCAGCCAATCGGCGCGCACCGCCTGGTTCGGCCTCCTCGCCCTCTTGGTCTTTGTCGGCGTCACGCTCATGGGCCACAAGGACGC
>JBCCZI010000226.1:0-1678 GCA_039187815.1 Pseudomonadota bacterium
CCATCCGAGCGCGCCGGCTGCAATTGGCGTGGCCTGCACGGTGACGGCCGTCAGCAGGAAGCCGATCGATGTCTGCAGGGTCATCAGCGAGCCCGCGCGCTCGGGCGGGGCCGCATCGGCCACCATGGTCGAATAGAGCGCCGAGTCCGGCACGATTGCGATCCCCCAGATCACCAGCAGCACGATCATGAGGGTGGGGTCAGCGCCAAAGCTCAGCGCACAGGCGAGCCCCGCCGCGCCGCTGAGCACCAAGCAGGCGAGGGCGACCCGCGTGCGCCCGATCCGGTCGGCCAGCACGCCCGCCGGCACGCAGGCGAGCCCTCCGGCGGCGATCGCGACAAAGGCGGTCAGCCGGGCCGCGTCCGGATCCGGCTCTCCGGCCTGCTCGAACGAGAGACGGGCGACCAATCCGACCCAGGCCCAAAACGCGTAGAGCTCCCAGACATGGCCGAGATAGCCGAGGATCGCCAAGCGCACCCGCGGCAAGCGCCAGGCCAGCGCGATCGCGCCCGGGTCAAACCGCGGCGTCTGTGCGTGATGCGGGCCGAGCCCGGCGGCCAGCACGGCCACGCCTCCGGCTGCGGCGAGGACCGAGCACGCGGCCACCGTCATCCGCCAATCGGCGCCTGCGCCCGCCCAGGCGACCAGATGCGGCGCTCCGGATCCGATCGTGAGCGCGCCGACCAGGATGCCGACCAGCGCCGCCCGGTCCGATTTGCCCCAACCGACCGCGATCTTCATGCCGACGGGATAGACGCCGGCGAGCGCAAAGCCGGTCAGGGCCCGCAGCGCCAGAGCCGCCTCACCCCCGATCGGCACCCAAAGGAGCGCCAGATTTGCCCCCGCCGCCGCCAGCGCGGACAGGCAGAACACCCGCCGCGGATCGAAGCGATCGGCGAGCCCGAGGATCGCAAAGACCAGGGCGCCCGCGGCAAATCCGAGTTGCACCGCGGTGGAGAGCCCGGCAAGCCGCCCCTCGGACAGCCCGGCCTCGGCCCCCATCTCGACCAGCACCGCAGAGGACGAGAACCACAAGGCCAGCGCGGCGATCTCGGCCACCGCCAAAACCGCGATTGCGCCGGTCTTGCCCATGCCGCTCCCCGCCCGCTTGCCCGCCCGATTGACCATGTCGTCCCTCGGGACTAGACGGCTGACTATGCAATGCAGAAGGGGTGCCCGCCAATGACCTCCGATCACCGTTCCGTAGTTCGCCGGCAAGCGGTGAGGCACCAGGACACCCGGCCTTTGGGCGAGGGGATCCAGACCGCGGTCGCCTATGCCGCCGATGGGCCCGATACGCTCGACGCGATCTATGAGGCGCGGGCGGCTGGGTTCACCTATGCGCGCGAGGGACATCCCAACTGGCAGGCCGTGGCGGCCAAGATCGACTGGCTCGAAGGGGCCGAGGGCGGTGTGCTCACCGGCTCGGGCATGGCGGCGGTCGGTGCCGTGCTGCTCTCGGTGCTGAAGGCCGGAGATCATGTGGTCGCCGGGAACCAGCTCTATGGCCGCTCGCTGCGGCTGATGCGTGAGGAGCTGCCGCGCATGGGCGTCGAGGTCAGCCTGGTCGACCCGACCGATGGCGAGGCCTTTGCCGCCGCCCTGCGGCCCGAAACCCGTTTGGCGCTGGTCGAGGTCGTGGCCAACCCGACGTTGCGGGTTGCGGATATGCCGGCGA
>JBCCZI010000227.1:0-1668 GCA_039187815.1 Pseudomonadota bacterium
CGATGATGAGTGGATCATCCGCGACCAGGGCGCAATCGTGCGCCAACTCGGGTGGGAGCCGAAGGACTACGCCCGCGACCTGATCGCGCGGGAGGGCGGCCCGGAGGCCTGCGTCAAGCCCTACACACCGGCGACGGAGCGCCAAGGCCCCTATCGGGGGCAGGGCAACGACAACGCCTGGGGCGCGCGCTATGCCGAGCTTCTGACCCGGATCATGGCGGCCGACTTCACCGCGATCGAGGCGGAGTATGATCGGGCGGCGGTTCTTGCGTATCCGGGCGGGGTGGAGGCGCTCTCCTTCGCTGGGGCAGATCAGTTCTGGATGGGCCTACGTGCCTCGTTCCCGAGCGCAACATTCGAGATCCAGCATGTGATCGGCCGCGAAGACCCGATGATGCCGCCGCGTGCAGCCCTTCGCTGGACGCTCCACGGGCGCCATGACGGGTGGGGCGCGTTCGGGACGCCGACCGGGGCGGAGGTCTTCATTCTCGGAATGTGCCATGCGGAGTTCGGAGCGCTGGTCGCCGGAGAGCCCAAGCTCCGTCGGGAGTGGGTGATTTTCGACGAGACCGCGATCTGGAAGCAGATCCACCTCGAGACGGGGGCGGTGTGACCTGGACCCTCGCGCCAGCCGGTGACGATGCCTCGACACCGAACCACGTGCCGGCCGTGGAGCCGACACGCGCCAAGCGTGGCGATTTTGTCGTGTCCTACCGTAAGCTCCCTGGAGCAGCTCCGGACGATATCGACCACCACGACAGGATGGGACGCGCCATCGTCGTCGCCGGCGCGAACAGCCATGTCCGTGGCGCTGTGCGCTCAACAAAATTATGCGCCGACAGGCACCGTGCGGGCGGCAGTGGCGCGGGCCGCTTCGCTGCGCTCCGCGGGCCGGCCCAACCGATGGGATCGACATAGACTTGCTCGACACCGCTCGGATGGCGGTGGCTGAGCGCAATGCCGCCGAATGGGAGGATCCAGAATGACACCTACCGAGATCGAAGCTCGGATCGTTCGTTACGGCGATCTGAGGCCCTGCAAAACCGCCTTTATCGATGCGCACACGCCGGGCTCGGACCAGAAGGAGAATTTCACGATCATCGGTGGCGGCGTTTCGGAGAGCCCGGACCAGCATGTCCACATCACCATTCCCCACGGCTTCAACATTGGCGCCGCCGGGCAACCGCCAAAGTGCCGGAACTCGCTTCACTCCCACCACACAGCGGAGGTGTTCTTTGTGTTGAGCGGGCGCTGGCGGTTCTTCTGGGGGCGCTGGGGCTCGGCTGGCGAGGTCACGCTGGAGGAGGGCGACATCTTCAACATCCCGACCGGCATATTCCGGGGGTTCGAGAACATTGGCACCGACTACGGAATGATCATGGCGATCCTCGGCGGCGACGATGCCGGCGGCGGTGTTGTGTGGGCGCCCCAGGTGATCGAGGAGGCAGCGGCGCACGGCCTCGTCCTGGCCGAGACGGGCCGGCTCTACGACACCAAGAAGGGCGAGGCGCTGCCCGACGGTGTCGCCCCAATGCCGAAGCTTTCCGAGGCGGAGGCCAACGCCAAAGGGGAGCCCGAACCGATGCGGGTCGTCGGCGGCTGCGTCCGGCGGTATTGGGACATGGTGGCGCTCGCCGGGGCGGGACCGGTCAAAGTGATCGGCGAGAC
>JBCCZI010000228.1:0-1597 GCA_039187815.1 Pseudomonadota bacterium
AGATCAAAACCGTCCTCATATCCCTTCGTCTTGTGCTGCCGGCTCGCGCCGCTCTAGGGTTCGCCCGGGAGCTTTGGCGGAGCGGGCAGTGACGGCAGATCAAGCGACGGCGGATCTGGGTGGCTATCATGATCTCGTGCGGCGGGACGTGTTCGGGCTGGTGCCCGAGCGGGCCGGCCGGCTGCTCGATCTCGGCGGCGGCGTGGGCGCGACAGCGCTGGCGCTGAAGCAGGCGGGCCGGGCGGAGCGCGCGGTGGTTGCCGATCTGGTGGCCGACACCGCGCTCGCAGGGCTCGATGCAGCCTATGGCGGCGATCTCGAAAATCCGGAGTTCCTCCAGCGCATCATTGCGGAGCAGGGGCCGTTCGACACGGTGCTCTGCCTCGACGTGCTGGAGCATCTCAGTGATCCCTGGTCGGTTGTAGCCACCCTTGCGGGCGGTCTTGCCCCCGGCGGCGCGATCGTGGCGAGCTTGCCGAACGCCTCGAACATCCGGCTGGTCTGGCCGCTCGTGGTGCACGGGCGCTTCGATCTGACCGAGGCCGGGATCTGCGACCGGACGCATCTGCGCTGGTTCGTGCGCCAGACGGCGGTGGATCTTCTGACTGGCCCGGGCCTCAGGCTCGAGGCGGTGGAGGGAAAGCTGCTGGCCGGCCGGCGCTATCGGCTCACGAATGCGGCCACCTTCGGGCTCCTGCGGCGGTTCTTCGAGATCCAGTATCTGATCCGGGTGCGCGCGCCTGAGTGAGAACGCGGGCATGATCTTCGACAACAGCCTTGCGGCTGTCCCCCGCGGGCGGGGCCGCAGGGCGCGCGCTTCAAAATCGTCCACCGGACGATTTTGCCGGCCCGAAGGGCCGAACAGCGCACGGGTGTGTAGCTCAGGTGGTTAGAGCGTACGCCTGATAAGCGTAAGGTCGGAGGTTCAAGTCCTCCCACACCCACCAGATTCTCGGGGGCGTTAGCTCAGCTGGGAGAGCACCTGCTTTGCAAGCAGGGGGTCGTCGGTTCGATCCCGACACGCTCCACCAGTCATGCTGTTCCGGTTTTGTCGGACGCATGGCTTCCCGAGGCGCCTGCCGCGGGCTTTTTAAGACGGTAAGACCCTCTTCGTTTGGACCTTTTGGGGGTGATCCCCCATCGGTTTCCTTGACATCGTGAAGAGAGAGAGTTGCGGATACCCGCCTGGGTCCTTCGGGAGCCGGACGGATATCGCAACCGACAACACTGACCGGGCGGATTGCGTTCGGGGCAGGGGTGCACGCCCTTGCTCTGTGCGATCCGCCGCTGAGGGTCCAGTGGGGGATTTGGCTGTGGAGAGAGCAAAAGGCTCCGCGGTTGGATGTGTCTTTGTTGGCTTATCGCCTTCGGGTTCCTTGAGACTGTCTTGGTGCACCGCTCTGAATGGCGCGCCAAACTGTGCTCAAGCAGCGCGAAGCGCGATAGGCCCACAACACCATCATCTCACTTCTGGACCGGATCAAGCGCATGAAGGGCGTTTGGTGGATGCCTTGGCGATAAGAGGCGATGAAGGACGTGGTACGCTGCGATAAGCTCTGGGGAGCCGCGAACAGGCTTTGATCCGGAGATTTCCGAA
>JBCCZI010000229.1:0-1507 GCA_039187815.1 Pseudomonadota bacterium
ATCCGGTGTGAGCGCGTGTCCCCGCCTTGCGGCATCGGCGCGAAGCTGCCCGTTGCACGCCGCGCGGCGTCCCACCGGATCACCGACGAGACCGAGACACCGAACCGGCCGGCCTCCGCGCGGCGGCTCAACCCGGCATCAACGGCCGCAAAGGCCCGCGCTCTCAGATCCATGGAGAGTCGTTTGCCCATATCAAAGCCCAACATCGGCCCTTTCGGGAAGGAATCAGACCGACGCGCCGATGGGAACCCCCTCAATACGATTCATGCCAAACGGGCAACGCTCTAGACGCGCGGCATGCACGGTGCTCGGCCAAAGCGTGCGGATCGGCTTTGATCCCGCCCGGGCGAGTGGTTTCGGTGCCGGTGGGAGCCTGCTGGCCGCCGCCTAGGCGCCGGGATAATCCGGGTCGAGCTGGAAGGGCTGCGGGCCGCCATAGCCCTCCACATAGGCCGTGTGCGAGATCAGGGTCTCGCCGGTCCAGAGGTGGAGCAGGAAGGCCGGCGGCTCCAGCACCCATTCGGCCATCTCGCGCTCGGAGAAATCCAGGTGCACCTGATGGGCGACCGAAGGGGCGATCTGGCCGATCGTTCCCGCCCAGGCGACGGTGACCGGGCGGTGGTGATGCCCTGCGATCACCCGCACCACATGGGAGTGGCGGGCGATGACGGCGGCCAGAGCCTCGCCGTTGCGGCACATGATGCCGTCCATGCCCTTGATGCCGGTCAGAAACGGCGGGTGGTGGAGCGCGACGACCGTCGGCCCCATGTCTGCGGCCAATGTCGCATGGAGCCAGGCGAGGCTGTCGGGCGTGATCTCGCCATGGCTCGCGCCGGCGACCACGCTGTCGAGGCCCACCAAGCGGAGCGGGAAGCGCCCATCGACCCAGTCGAGATACCCGCTCTCGCGCAGATAGGCGTGGTCCGAGAACGCCTCTCGCAGGGCCTCGCGCCGATCATGATTGCCGGGGAGCACGAAATATGGCGCCGCCAGCCGGTCGAGGGCGGTGCGGACCAGCCGGTACTCCTCCGCGGTGCCGATATCCGTCAGATCGCCGGTGACGATGACGGCATCGGGGCGGCGGGCGTTCACGGCCTCGACCGCGGCGGCGATGTAGGGGCCGGTCACCACGGCGCCCGAGAGCGGGGTGTCGTCTCGGCGCATGTGGAGATCGGTGATCTGGGCCAGCAGCATGGCGGCGCTCCGGTCAGAGGGGCGGTGCCGCCCGGGAGGAACGGCCCGGAGCCTGGCTCCGGACCGCAGGGATCGCGAGGGATCAGAATTTCGGCGCGGTCTCGCCGACATAGGGCTGAAGGATCGCGTCGGCATTGTCCTGGGCGTGGGCCGCAGCTTCGTCAATGGTCAGCTCCGGGTCCGACAGCAGGACCTGCATCTCATCCCCAACCGCCATGCGCACGGCAACGGTTTTGTAGGTGGCGATCCAGGGGCCGGCGTGTTCCAGCCGCTCTACCGCGCACAGGGCGTCGGGGTTGTTGGCGACGAACTC